>NZ_JBSFYP010000027.1:0-102958 GCF_053599835.1 Micromonospora sp. NPDC005163 | reverse complement strand
GCCGGAGATGACCGAAGAGGAGCTGGAGAAGCTCTTCCTGGCCTTGGCGTGAGCCGCCGGGGCTGCCTCTGGTAGGCCCAGGCGGCGTGTGACCCGCCCGGGCAGGTAAACGCGTGTTCGATTTCGACCAAGGGTGACGACTAATCCCCGGATACCCCCGGGGGTATAACTGGAAGGAGTGGACGGATGGCGATGCAGGTGTCGGTCATCGCGACCTCGTCCCTGGGTGACCGCAGCTACCTGGCGACAGACGGCCGGGTGGCGGTGGTGGTGGACCCACAGCGGGACATTGACCGGATCGTGTATCTCGCGGGGGAGAAGGGTGTGGGGATCACGCACGTGGTGGAAACGCACATCCACAACGACTACGTCTCTGGTGGCCTGCAACTGGCCCGGCTCACCGGCGCGGAGTACCTGGTCTCCGCCCACGACGAGGTGGGCTTCGACCGCATGCCGGTGTCCGACGGCGACCAGGTGACCGTGTCCGATGGGCTGCGGCTGCGGGTGGTCGCCACTCCCGGGCACACCTTCCACCACCTTTCCTACGTGCTGGACGAGCCCGGTGACGGTGGCTGGTCTCCGGTAGGGGTGTTCACCGGCGGCTCGCTGCTGTTCGGCACGACAGGCCGCACCGACCTGCTCGGGCAGCAGCACGCTCACACGCTGGCCCACCAACAGCACACCTCGGCGAAACGGCTGGCTGACCTGCTGCCCGACGGGGCCCAGGTATGGCCGACGCATGGGTTCGGCAGCTTCTGCTCGGCCAGCCAGGCCGACGCCTCCGAGTCGACCATCGGCCGTGAGAAGCAGGCCAACCCGGCGCTGCGGCTGGCCGCCGACCAGTTCGTGATTGAAACCCTGGCCGGGCTGGACGCCTACCCGGCGTACTACGCCCACATGGGCGTAGCCAACACCGCCGGACCGGCTCCCGTCGACCTCAGCCCCGTGACCCGCGCCGACGCCGGTCAGCTGCGGGAACGGATCGCCGCCGGCGAGTGGGTCGTCGACCTGCGACACCGCAAGGCGTACGCCGCCTCGCACCTCGCCGGCACGATCGGCCTCGGCCTGGACGGGCCCATGTCGACCTGGCTCGGCTGGCTGATCCAGTGGGGCGTGCCGATCACCCTCCTGGCGGAGACCCCGGAGCAGGTCGCGGGCGCCCAACGGGAGCTCGTCCGCATCGGTATTGACCGTCCGGCGGCGCAGGCCACCGGAACCCCCGAGCAGTGGGCGACCGACCTGACCGACCTGCGGGAGCTGACCGTCGCCGACTTCGCGGCCCTCGCAGCCGCACAGGCGGGCAACATCCCCGACGGCCTGCCCGCCCCGCGGGTGCTCCTGGACGTCCGGATGACCAACGAGTGGAACGCCGGCCACATCGACGGCGCGGTGCACATTCCACTGCCCGACCTGCCCAAGCGCCTTCGCGACGTGCCGGCCGGAACCGTCTGGGTGCACTGCGGCTCCGGCTACCGCGCCACCGCCGCCGCGTCGCTGCTGGCCAACGCCGGCCACGACGTCGTCCTGATCGACGACATGTTCGGCCGGGCCGAGCAGGCCGGCGTGCGCATGGCCGCCTCGGTCTGACGATCGCCGCCCTCGTGCCGCGCCGACCACTCGACAGTGGCGTCGCCGGCGTCCTGCACGCCACCACACCCCTGTGGTCCCTGCTGGTCGCCCTCGCCCTCGGCGCGGAACACCGACCTCACCTGGCACGCCTCGCCGGGCTGCCGGACTTCACCGTCGCCGCCCTGCTCTGCAACGCCCTGCCGTTCCTACTCACCAACATCAGGCAGCAGAGCGTCGCACGCGGGCACCCCGACCACGTGGGCCCTACGCCCCACCAGCGGCCCGAGCCCCGAACCGACTCCAATCGAAAGGAAGCGCATGAGCACGACCCCGACGAGCCCCGCGACGCTTGACACGGCCACCCTGCGCGCGCTGATCGCCGCCGGGCAGGCACCCCGGCTGCTCGACGTCCGCACCCCCGGTGAGTTCGAGACCTCGCACATCCCCGGCTCCTACAACGTGCCGTTGGACCTGCTCAAGGAACACCGCGAGGAACTGCGCCACCACCTCGACGAGGACGTTGTCCTGGTCTGCCGCTCCGGCGCCCGCGCCGCCCAGGCCGAACAGGCCCTCGCCGGCGTGGGCCTGCCCAACCTGCGCGTCCTCAACGGCGGCATCATGGCATGGCAGGCGGCCCACGCGCCGATCAGTCAAGGCAAACCCCGCTGGAACCTGGAGCGCCAGGTACGCCTTGCCGCCGGCTCCATCGTCCTGGCCAGCATCCTCGCCTCGGTGTTCGTACCCGGCCTGAAGTGGATCGCCGGCTTCATCGGCGCCGGCCTCACCTTCGCCGCGCTGACCAACACCTGCGCCATGGGCATGCTGCTCGGCAAACTCCCCTACAACCGCGGCGCCACCTGCGACCTGGACAGCGTCGTCGCCCAACTGCAGCGGGAGCCTACGACCGGGCGGCAGGAATGACTGGCAGCATCGCCCTGACCGCCGGGTTGGCCGTACTGATCGGGATCAGCCTCGGTCTGCTCGGCGGCGGCGGTTCGATCCTGGCCGTACCGCTGCTGATCTACGTCGCCGACCTGCCGGCCAAGGAAGCCATCGCCACCTCGCTGCTCGTCGTCGGCGTCACCAGCGCTGTCGGCGTGCTGCCGCACGCGCGGGCCGGGCGCATCCGGTGGCGCACCGGGCTGCTCTTCGGCGTCGCCGGCATGGCCGGTGCCTACGCCGGCGGCCGCCTGGCCCAGTTCATCCCGGCCGGAGTGCTGCTGACCGGGTTCGCCCTGATGATGCTCGCCACCGCCATCGCGATGATCCGCGGCCGGCGTGCCGCAGAGGCTCGGCCGGTGCCGCACGAGCTTTCCGTCATGCGGGTCGCTCTCGACGGCGTCGTGGTCGGCCTGGTCACCGGCCTCGTCGGCGCTGGCGGCGGCTTTCTGGTGGTCCCGGCACTGGCCCTGCTCGGCGGCCTGCCGATGCCCGTCGCCGTCGGCACCTCGCTGGTCGTCATCGCGATGAAGTCCGTCGCCGGCCTCGCCGGATACCTCTCCAGCGTCAGCATCGACTGGGGCCTGGCCGGCGCCGTCACCACCGCCGCCGTGATCGGTAGCCTGCTCGGCGGCCGGCTCGCCAGCCGTGTTTCCGAGAACGCGCTGCGCAAGGCATTCGGTTGGTTCGTCGTGGTGATGGGCGTGTTCGTCCTAGCCCAACAGATGCCCGGCCAGGTAAGGGCCAACCCCCTGCCATGGGCCACCCTCGGCCTGACCGCTGTGGTGGCAGTCGGCATCATCGTCCGGCAAAACCGACGGCGTGGCCGGCAAACCGCCCCTGAGGTCGTGGCGGCCGCACGCCGCTGAGACTCGGGGGGGTCCGAGATCGCCTCACCACCGTGGGCGAGCATCAACGTGAGATCCCCGCGAGCCGTGCCCGGGTCGTGCACACCACGTCGCCGCCGCAACCCTGCAAGGGTGTCGCCGCATGCACCGGTCAGCCCGGTCGCGTCAGCGACGTCAGCCAGCAGCGGAGCGTTGGCATGCACGAACCAAGCCACGCCCGTCGGCGCTCACGAATGACCTTGGGCGAATGATGAGGACCTCCTGTCATGAAGTGGAGCTGCTGAAGGCGACCACGTCACAAACCAGGACATCCTCGTGTCCTCACCCAACGCAGCGCTGAGTCCACGTGCCCAGCTGCGTCTGGCCAAGTTCATGGTGAATGAGGGCTGGCCGGTCGCCCGCCATTGCGACCTGTGCCGATGCGGCGGCGGCACGGCCGGCCAGGCGAATGGTGCGTACAGCCTCACAACGGGTCACGGCGGGTCTCCAGGTCTCAGGCGTGGCAGCGGACGCACTGACATGCCGATGAGCGTGCGTCGGCGACCGAGGTCGAAGCAGGTGCAACATGCTGGGTGCGCCGATCAACATCGAGTGGGCACGGGAGTGGCGGGAGACCGTCGCTGATCAGGGCTCGCGGGCGCCGTACACGCGCAGGATGCTGTGGCGCAGCGCTGCCGCCGTCTGCGCGGTGGTCATGCGGCCAGCGGCAACTTCGCCGCCGGCCGCGTGCCCGAGCGCCATGGTCGCGGAGACCAACCAGGCCGGGCTGACGGTGCTGTCGAACTCGCCGGTGACCTGGCCACGCCTGATCAGCCGCTCCAGGCGCTCGGTGACTGCGGCATGCTGACGGTCGGAGTCCGCCTGGTCGGCGGCGGTCACCGAGGGGTGCAGGAGCAGCGGGTACCGGTCGAACAGCCGCCAGGTGACGTCCAACCAGCGCAGCAGCGCCTCGGTGACGGTGCCGCTGTCCACGTCGGCGGCGTCGAGGGCGGCGACGGCTTCGGCGGTGATGCGGTCGATGACCGCGGCCACCAGCAGCGGCCGGGACGGGTAGTGGGCGTACACGGTTTGGCGGGTGACGCCAGCTGTGGCGGCGACCTGTTCCACCTTCGCCGCCGGATGCCGACCGAGCACCTGGACGGCGGCGTCGAGTACCGCGGCGGCGCTGCGCTCGGCGTCGGAACGCCGCCGGCGGCGCCGACCATCTGTTATCTCTGACACGTTGTCTAATCTACCGCCTTGCATTAACGTAGACACCGTGTCAAAGATAACTCGATTCAGGGAGATCAAATGACGCCCCGTACCGACCTGACCGGCTACCTGGCCCGCTATCCGCAGGAGGCAGGGCTGGGCGACGAGGATCCGGCAACCGTGCTGGACCGCTACCACACGCCGGACTATGAGCTGGTCAACGACGGCGTGCTGCTGGACCGGAAGCGGCTGCTGGATCACATCCGTCCGGCCCGCAAACGGGCCATTGGTCTCCGTGTCGAGGTGGAGCAGGCGCTGGTGGACGGCGACCAGGTGGCCGCCCGGTACCGGCTCATCGCCGAACTGCGCAAAGGCGGCACCATCACCACGGAGATCTACATGTTCGGGGAGTTGGCTGCCGACGGTCGACTGCGCCGCGCCATCCAAGCCACGCGGGCGATCCCATCAGAATAGTTCCAAAAGTTTGCCAAGCGGCGCCTCGACGGTGATGACCACAGTGAGGTTCGCGCCCGCCCGATTGGGCTGCGCGCTGGCCGGCTGAACCGCGTACGACCCGGTCGGATTTTGTGTCCCAGCGGTGGCTAGGGGTCGGGGATCACGGTGGGAGCAGCCGGGTGCACTGAACGGCGTTGAACTGCATCCGACGGGGGCGCCGACACCGCCGCGCGTTGCACCTCGGCGGCCAGGCCGCCGGGCCCGACACCGACCCGCTGGTGGTACTGCCCGACTCCACTGCCCAGGCGTTCGCGGTTCCGGGCCGGCCCGGCCGTGTTGTCGTGACCACCGGCATGCGCCGGCTGCTCACCGACCGCCAGTTCGACGCGCTCCTCGCACACGAATACGCGCACCTGAGTTCGGGTCATCACCGGCTGGTCCAGTCGGCCGAGCTCGCCGCCGCGATGCATCCGGCCCTCTGGTGGGTCGCACGTCACGTCGACTAACTCGTCGAACGAGCCGCCGACGAGCAGGCCGCCGTGGAGGTGGGCAACCGCCACACCGTCGCACACGCGATCGGCGTGGTCGCACTGGCTTCGCGGGTTGAGATGGATGTCCCGCGAGGCCTGTACGCCGCATCGCCGGGGGGAGTCGTTCCTCGCCGGGTGGCCCAGCTGCTGCGACCGCACGCCACCCTCCGCTCACCCGCGCTGCACGGGCTGCCGGTGGCGCTGGCGCTGTCGTCGCTGATCTGGTCCGGCGAGGCGGTCTACGACTTCGTTCAACTGATCGGCGCGGCCCGGCCAGGCTGATTAGCGGCCGCCGGCTAGCCCGATTTTCCGGAGCACACTTCGGCAGCTACTGCTCCCTGTTCGACGCTCCCGCCGGACAGGGGCATCATTCGAGCGCGCCGGCATGTCCGTCACAACCGCCGGGACCGGCGGCCCCTGCACCCCTGGCCGGGCGGAGCGGGAAACTGATGGCATGTCCTCGACGATGCTCGTGGTTGGCCCGAAGCTCGGCGTTGCGCTGGTCGTGCTGACCCTCGTGGCGGCGGCCGTCGTGACCCTCGGGAAACTGGGCCACGGCCGGCAGGTGACGGTCGCCGCCGTCCGTGCCGCGATTCAACTGGGTGCCGTGTCGGTGCTGATCGCCGGCATTGTGGTGTCGCTGTGGGCCACGGCCGCGTTTGTCGTCCTGATGTGCGCGGTGGCGGCGGGCACCTCCGGTCGGCGGATTACGGGCGGCAGTCGGGGGTGGTGGGCCGGTGTGCCGATCGTGGCGGGCAGCATGGCCGTGGTGGCGGGGCTGTTGTTGGCGGGCCTGGTGCCAATGCGGGGTATCGCGATCATCCCGGTCGCGGGGATCCTGATCGGTGGGGCGATGACCGCGACGTCGTTGGCCGGGCGGCGTGCGCTCGACGAGTTGACCAGCAGGCGCGGTGAGGTGGAGGCCGGCCTGGCCTTGGGTCTACTTCCCCGTGACGCCGTGCTGCTGGTGTGCCGTCCGGCGGCCGGACAGGCGTTGGTCCCGGCACTCGACCAGACCCGGACGGTCGGCCTGGTGACCCTGCCCGGCGCGTTCGTCGGCGTGCTGCTCGGCGGAGCGAGCCCACTTGCCGCCGGAGTGACGCAGTTGGTCGTCCTCGTCGGGCTCCTCGCCGTGGAGGCCGTCGCCGTCGTTCTCACCGTCGAGCTGGTGGCCAGTGGCCGTCTCCAACCCGCCGGGCCGAACCCCGACCAGGCCACTGGCGCAATTCGATGTCGCAACGGCCGCAACGGCTTGCCTGATGGCAGTCGTCCGCTTCCATTCATTGCGGTCGGTCGTCGAACGTGCAAGCACCGGCCTAGGTCGGCAGCTCGTGGGCTCGGGATGCCTGGCCGATCACAGGCCGTTTCGCCTGCCCGGCCGGCGTCCGCGACGGCGGGAGACCACTGGGACGGAGCATTGTCTTCGGCTGGCCGCCGTCCGGATCGCGGCGCGGGCTGTTCAGATTCTGACCTGCCTGGGAACGGGCGGTGCGGCCGGTGGGCACGACGGTGCGGCGACCGCGCTCGGTCGCAGATTCGAAAGGTGACGCAACCATGTCGCGGTGGCTTTGATCATTCCGTCCTCGAACGCGAGGCGGGCACTCATCGCCGGGGATCCCTCGGCGGTGGCATCCGTCAGATTCCGCTGGCGTAGATGGGCCGCCGCCAGGCTGGTGCTGATGAACGCCTCGAACGTAGCCAGGTCTGCGCTATCGACGGCCAGTATGCCCTTGGTGTAGATCTCCTCGAGGCTGGCGTGCTCTGTCACGTCGGTCAGCCACGACTGTTGCCGGTGCTGGCACGCTGCCGTCAGCACACACCTAGGCCGGTTCTGGTTCTTATTGTGCGGTGAGATCACGCGTTCCAACCGCACGTGCCCGGAGCGTGCAAGTCGGTTCACCGTCGTGGTGAACCGCCGAATGTCGACCGCCTGCTCGGGGCCGAGAAGCAGGGTGTGGCGTTGGTGCAGGTCGAAGGCGTTGGACGGCTGCCCGTTCAGCAGGACCAGCAGGACGTCGCCCAACGCCACGGGCGCGGACATCAGCGTCCTCCCCAACTCGTGCTTATCCAGCCCTCGGCTCGTGGGCAGCAGCGACGACGGTGGCGAAACCGACTCGTGGGTGCCCTGCTGCGCGGCCTGCGGCCAACTGAGCCGAGGGCGATGAACTTTTACACAAGATGTAGAAGCAAGCAAGCGGAGGCTTGTCCGGATCGGTTCGCCTCGGGCCGCGTACTCGAACGTCACGAGGCGAGACGTGTCGGACCTGGATACCGGGGCCCTGCTCGGGTGACGGCACCTCAGCATCGGGGTAGCAGGCATGCCCCGCCCCTTCGCGCGCGATGATCGGAGGTGACGCGGACCCTGCCGGGTCCGCCGGGACTGCGGGCGGGAAGGAACGAACGGCGTGCGTGTGCTGGTCGTCGAGGACGAGACCGCCCTGGCGGAGGTGATCCGTACCGGCCTGACCGACGAGGGATTCGCTGTCGATGTGCAGCACACCGGGACCGACGGGCTGTGGGCGGCCACCGAGAACCCGTACGACGTGGTGGTGCTCGACATCATGCTGCCCGGCCTCAACGGCTATGAGGTGTGCCGGCAACTGCGGTCGCGGGACGTGTGGACGCCGGTGCTGATGTTGACCGCGAAGGACGGCGATTACGACCAGGCCGACGCGTTCGACCTCGGCGCGGACGACTATTTGATCAAGCCGTTGTCGTTCGTGGTGCTGGTGGCCCGCCTGCGGGCCCTGATCCGCCGCGGCGCCCCGGCCCGACCGGTGATCCTGACCGCCGGTGACCTGGCAGTGGACCCGGCCCGGCGGCAGGTGACCCGCGCTGGGCAACCGATCCGGGTGACCGCCCGGGAGTTCGCGCTGCTGGAGTTCCTCATGCGTCATTGTGGCGACGTGGTGTCCAAGCGGCAGATCATCGACAACGTTTGGGACGCGCACTTCGACGGCGACCCCAACATCGTCGAGGTGTATGTCGGCTACCTGCGCCGCAAGATCGACCAGCCGTTCGGCCGGCGGGCCATCCAGACTCAACGGGGCATGGGCTACCGGCTGGCCGCCGACGGCGGTTGACAGTGCCCCAAGTGGTGTCAGGCCTCAGCTCACAAAATGCGGGTGTGGTCGGTGAACCGATCCGCTCGGGAACGCAACAGTAGTGGCGATGGACAACGAGGATCTGATCGCTGCCATGGCCGGTGGTGACGAGAGCGCCCTGCGGGAACTGTTCTCGCGGCACGCCCCGTGGCTGGCGGGTCGGCTGCGCGCGGCGCTGCCGCCCCCCGACGTGGAGGACGTCCTGCAGGAGACCTTCCTGGCCGCCTGGCGGGGCGCTGCTACGTACCGAGGTGGGGGTGCCGGCGGTTGGTTGTGGGGCATAGCCCGCCGCCAGGGCGCGCTGTGGCTGCGCCGGCGCGGGCAACCCGCGCTGCTGCTGGCCGCCCTGGCCGAGACCGGTGATCACAACTGCGCAGACCCGGCTGAGACGGCGCTGTCCAGGGCCGAGCTTGCCGACGCCGTGAAGGTGCTCGGGCCGGAGGGCAGCCTGCAGCGCGAGACCTGGCGGCTGATGTACGTCGAGGACAAGTCCGTGGCTGAGGTGGCCGAATTGATGGGTGTTCCCGCGGGAACGGTGAAGAGCCGCGCGTACCAGATTCGCCGGCTGATGCGTGCTGCCCTACGGCGCCACGAGCCGGCGCGCGATGGAGGTGGGCAGTGACCAACGGTGATGTGACGCGCCGGGTCGAGGAGCCCGACGGGCGGGGCCCCGCACCGGAAGGTGTCGATCTTGATCGGGTCTGGGTCGGGGTGGCCGCCCAGGTGTGGCGTCGCCGCCCCGGGGCGGTGGAGCGGCTGGCTGGGCATCTGCTCCGCTCGCCGGGCCTGGCCCGGGCTTTGGTCACGACGCCGTCGCTGCTGCTTGGTTGGGTCATCGCCACCGCGGTGGTGCTGCTCGCCGGGCTCCTCGCCACGCTGAGCACCGGAACGCCGTACGTGGCGCTTCTTGCCCCTGCGGTCGCCGCGGCGGGCATCGCGTTCGCCTACGGCCCGGGCATCGACCCCGCCTGGGAGCTGTCGTGCAGCGTGGCCGTCAGCGACCGCATGGTGCTGCTGGTCCGGGCGCTGGCGCTGTTCGGTGTGAACGCGGCGTTCGGGCTGGGCGCTTCGGCCGCGTCGGGAACCGCCACGGCCGTCACGATCGGTTGGCTGGTCCCGATGACCGCGGTGTGCGCGCTGGCCCTGGCCGCCGCGACTGTCGCCCGGTCGGCGAACGTGGGCGTGGCCGCGGGCCTGCTCGGCTGGACGATCACCGTCCTGTCCGGGCAGGTAGCCGCCGGTCGGCTCACCGCCGCGGTCACCGACACCGCGCTCTGGCCTGCCTACCTGGCGTTCGCCGCCTGCTGTGCGGCGATCGTCCTCTACTCGACCCGGACACCGAGAGGAACGTCATGAACGTCGAGATCAGCGATCTCACCCGGCGCTTCGGCCGCACCGAGGCCGTGGCCGGGGTGACGATGGAGACCGGCCCAGGGGTGTTCGGTCTGTTGGGCCCGAACGGGGCGGGCAAGACATCGCTGTTGCGGATGTTGGCCACGGTGATCCCACCGACCTCGGGTCGGATCCGACTGCTGGGCCGCGACCCCGGCCAGTACGGACAGCGCCGGCAGATCCGGCGCCGGCTCGGCTATGTGCCGCAGAACCTCGGCTACTACCCGCGGTTCACCGTCGTGGAGTTCGTGGAGTACTTCGCGCTGCTCAAGGAGATGCCGCCCGCGCGGGTGCACCACGCGGTCGCCGCCGCGGTCGAGCGCGTGGGCCTGGGCGACAAGGCGACGGCGAAGCTACGCACTCTCTCCGGTGGGATGCTGCGCCGGGTCGGGATCGCGCAGGCCATCGTCAACGAACCTGAACTGCTCCTGCTGGATGAGCCGACCGCCGGGCTGGATCCCGAGCAACGGGTGGCGTTCCGTGCTCTGCTGCGCGACCTCGGCCAGCGCGCCACCGTCATGGTCAGCACGCACCTCGTCGAGGACGTCGGTGCCGCCTGCACCCAGGTCGCCCTCATGGACCAGGGGAAAATCGTCTTCCAGGGGACGCCGGAGGAGTTGACATCGCGCGCCGAGGGAACCACGGCGGCCGGCGATGCTCCACTGGAGCGCGGATACAGCGCGGTGTTAGCGCAGGCGCGGTCATGACCGCCGCCCCAGTGATCTCCGCGCTGGACGAAACGGCCCGTCGTACACGCGTGGCGATCACGGCGGCGGGAGGGCTGCTTCGCCTGGAGATGCGCCGCAGCGTGATGGTGTGGATGCTGCCACTGGTCGCCGCGCTGTTCTGGTTCATCACCTACCGGCCGAACATGGCGTACCCACCGCTGTGGAACGTCCGTGCGATGGCCATGCAGACGACAGCTCTGGCGGTCTTCGCGCCGACGGTGGTCGGCGCCTCCGCATGGCTGGGCTGGCGGGAGCGCCGTCACGGCATGGCCGACCTGGTCATCGGTACGGCCCGGCCGCGGTGGACTCGACAGCTCGCCACCTGGACCGCGACCACCTGCTGGGCGATCGTCGCCTACCTGGGATGCGTGAGCGTCTTGTACGCGGTGACCGCATGGCAGGGCGCCTGGGGTGGGCCGCTGTGGTGGCCGGTCGCGGTGGGCGCCGCGAGTATGCCGGCGTTCTCCGCGCTCGGATTCGTAGCCGGGGTGCTGCGCCCCAGCCGGTTCACCGGACCGCTGGTCGCGATCGGTGTGTTCCTCGCGCTGCAGATCAGCCTGCAGTTCATTCACGGCGATGACTCGTACTGGCAAATCTCGCCGTTGGTTGCCGGCCCCTGGGAGATCGGGCCTGACCCGGGTGTGGCGACCTTCTACCGCTACCTGCCCGACCTTCCCGTCGCGCAGGTGTTGTTCCTCGCCGGCCTGACCGCGGCGTTGCTGGGCGTTCTCGGCCTACCCGCCGACGCCGGCGGGCGGTGGCTGCGCCGGTGGGCGGCGGCTATCACCGCGGCCGGGCTGCTGGCGGCCGGAACCGCGGTTGCGTTGGCCGGCACCGGCCGCCTCGACGCCCACGGCATGATCGCGATCCCGCTGCTGCACACCGCGGGCAACGATCGTCCAGTGCGCTACACGCCCGTCTGCAGCCACACCCCAATCCCGGTCTGCCTGCACCCCGCCTACACCGGCTACCTGCCCGCGGTGACGGACGCCCTCGAACCGGTGCTCACCGAGGTAGCGGGCCTGCCCGGCGCGCCAACGCGGATCAGCCAGGCCGCTGCGAGATATGAACAGGGGCCAGACAATCGCGTCAGCATCGGTCGGGCTGGCCCCCCTACGAGCGGCACGCCGCCGATATTCCACCTGCTCCTGCCCCATCAACTGACCACCGACGAGTTTGTTGCCGAGCTACGCGTGGACGCCGCGCCCAGCATCGTGAACAGCGTCGTAGGCGGTGGCCGCAACGCGAGTCCCGCGCAACAGGCGGTCGCGGAGGCCATCCTGGGCACATCCACCCTGACGCCCGCTAGTCCCGCCGCCGCAGCGGCGCAGCGATTAGCCGCGCTGCCGGCTGCTACCCGCCACGCCTGGCTCATGGAACACGTGGCGGCGCTGCGCGCGGGCCAGCTCACCCTGGCGCAGCTGCCGTGACCGCCAGCGAAACTCGCAATCGCGGGTACGCGATGGCACCCGGCGGCCCGGTGCGGGCCGGGCTCCGGCTGGCTCGTCTGCACCTGGCCAGCCGCCGCGTCCCGGCGGCCCTGGCGGCGGTGGCGGCCTGCGCCGTCGGACTGCGGGTCGCGCTGCGGTGGCAGTGGGAGGCCTACGGAGCGCTGCAGTTGCCGCTGATCTTCGAAACCGGTTGCGCCGTGGCCATCGCTGTCACCGCCACGAGCCTGCTCGGCGAGCCGGAACGCGTCACCGGCCGGTGGCTGCCCTTCCTGCGACTGGCCACCGCGCTGGCGCTGACCCTCGCCGCCGTCGGTGCGCTGGCCGCCGCTGGAGCCGGTACGCACCTGCCCGGCGGCGCCGTGGAGGTGCTGCGCAACCTGGCCGGGCTGGTCGGCGTCGCCCTGCTGTGCGCAGCCCTGTTCGGCGGCGCGCTGGCCTGGGCCGGCCCTACCGCCTATCTCATAATCGCCCTCTACGCGCTGTACACGCAGTGGCACGGCCCAGCGGTGACCACGCCCTGGATGTGGCCAGCCCGACCACCACACGACCTCGGCGGCGCACTGTGCGCCGGTGTGGTGTTCGTCGCCGGAGTGACGCTCATCGCGGTGCGCGGAGCCCAAGACACCGGCCCGGAGACCCCACGCAGCGGATGACCGGAAGAGACGTCGGGGGAGTCGCATCACCTCGCCGTCTCTCAGCGCCCTCTCAGCCCCGAGGACCCTAGGCTGCGGGTATGGCCGCCATGCTCACCCTGTTACAGGCCCCGGCCCGCTGGGCACGCCGCCGCCTGGGTGTACGGCTGCGCTCAGCGCTGGCCGCCACCATGGTGGTGGCAGTGACCTTCGGGATCGGCGCAGCGGCCTTCATCTACCTGGCCCGGGCCAACCTGGTCCGCGACGTGGATGCGACTGCCAGACAACGCGCCGCTGAGGTGGCCACCGCGGTGACGGGCGGAGACTCCGACGCCATCGCCCAGACGCTAAAGCCCAGCCCGGGGGAGCAGAACCTGGTGCAGGTCCTGGCGCCCTCGGGTGAGGTGGAGGCGGCGTCGCCGACCCTCGGCGGGGCAGAGCCTCTGTCCCCACTGCGCCCCTCCGCCGGTCAGACCCTGCGGGAACAGCGGACGCTGCCCTTTGCCGTCGAAGACCCCTACCGGGTGGTCGCGATCGGTGTCGGCACCACCTCGGGCACCCGGACCGTGCTGGTGGCCCAGTCACTACGACCAGTGCACGAGAGCACCGAGGTGATCGCCGCGATCCTGGTCGTCGGGTTACCGACGATGCTGCTGCTGATCGGCGCGGCCGTGTTCCTGTTCGTCGGCCGGTCGCTGCGTCCGGTGGAGACGATTCGCCGTCGGGTCGCGGGCATCACCGCCCGCGACCTGCATGCCCGGGTGCCGGTGCCGCAAGCCCACGACGAGGTGGCGGCACTCGCTGAGACGATGAACAGCATGCTCGACCGCCTACAGACGGCGGCGACCAGGCAACGCCGTTTCGTCGCCGATGCCAGCCACGAACTGCGCAGCCCACTGGCAACCCTGCAGGCCGGCCTCGACCGCCTGACGATGACACCCCTGCCCGGCGCGAACGACGACCTGGTCCGACTGATGCGCCGCGAGTCGCAGCGACTGGGCCGGCTGATCGCCGACCTGCTGCTGCTCGCCCGTATCGACGAGCACGGCCTCACGATGCGCCGTGAGGACGTCGACCTCGACGACCTCGCCTACATCGAACGGGACCACCTCACCGCCCGCCGACCCGACCTGACCGTCCGAACCCACCTCACCCCGGTCCGCGTGACGGGCGACGCCCACGACCTCGGGCGCGCGCTGCGGAACCTCGCCGACAACGCCGCCCGCCACGCGCGCCACGAGGTGCTCCTACGGGTCCGCGTCGACGACGGGTGGGGGTGCCTGGAGGTCACCGACGACGGGCCGGGCATTCCGCTGGGGCAGCGGCAGCGAATCTTCGAACGGTTCGTCCGGCTCGACGAGAGCAGGGCCCGCGCCGACGGCGGAAGCGGCCTTGGCCTGCCAATTACCCGCGAGATCGTCGCAGCGCACGGCGGGACCGTACGGGTGCTGCCCGGCCCAGGAACGACGATCCAGATCCGACTGCCGCTGACCAGCGACAACGAACCCGGCGACTGACCCGCACTGCGCAGGGCCGCCGACCCCTTCAGGCTCCTCTCAGCTGTGACCAGATTGGCTGGGCTCAGCCGGCCGAGGAGCCGGGTCGACCACGGGATCGGATGCCCGGTGAACTACCACCTGTTTCATCTCATCAACGCCGCCGCCGGACACAACGACCCGCTCGACGACGTGCTGGAGTGGTGCGCCGTCTGGCTGATCTACCTGCTCGGCGCTCTGGCCGCCGTCACGGTGCTGCTCGGACTGAAGTCCGGCGGCGGGTCGGTGGTCGTACGCGTCGGCGCGTCGTTGGCCCTGGCGTTCGCCGCCGGCCAGGTGGTCGCCGTGGCCAGCACCGAGGTCCGCCCGTTCCAGACGCACCCCGTGCACCAGTTGATCCCGCACGACCCGGGCGGGTCGCTGCCCAGCGACCACGCCACGGCGGCCTTCGCGGTGGCGTTCGCCGTCGGCGTGTTTCTGTCCTGGCGCTGGGGATTACTGCTCTCGGCGCTGGCCACCGTCATCGGATTCGCCCGAGTCTGGTCGGGCGTGCACTACCCGGCGGACATCCTCGCCGGCGCGGTCATCGGCGCGGGAGCCGTGCTGATCATCGCGCTCGCCGTACGCGTCCTCGACCGGCGCGCCCACCAAGACCGTCCCCGCGCGGCTGCCAGCCGCCGCTAGCCTCCTCGGCTTGCCCGCCCGCGTCACCCGTCACGCCCTCTCGGAGGTCTTCTCGTGTCAACGTCCCTCGCCCCGGTGGCCGTGGGTCCCAGTCTCCTCAACCCAGAGTGGTTGATCTCCACCTTCGGGCTGATCGGCATCCTCGCCATCGTCTTCGCTGAGTCCGGGCTGCTGATCGGGTTCTTCCTGCCCGGCGACTCGCTGCTGTTCACGGCCGGGCTGCTCGTCGCCGACGGCCACTACCTGCACCAACCGCTCTGGCTGCTCTGCCTGCTGGTGGCCGTCGCCGCGATCACCGGAGACCAGGTGGGGTACCTGTTCGGCAAGCGCGTCGGCCCGAACCTGTTCCGCCGACCCAACTCCCGCCTGTTCAAGCAGGACAACGTGCATCGCGCGAACGACTTTTTCGCCCGCTACGGAGCCCGGTCCGTGGTCCTGGCCCGGTTCGTGCCGATCGTGCGGACGTTCACCCCGATCATCGCCGGTGTCAGCCGGATGCACTACCGGACGTTCCTCATCTACAACGTCATCGGCGGGACCCTCTGGGGCGTCGGCGTCACCGTCCTGGGCTACTTCCTCGGCCAGGTCGCCTTCGTCAAGGCGAACATCGAGGTCATCCTGATCGGCATCGTCGTGGTCTCCGTACTGCCAATCGGAATCCAACTACTCCGATCCCGCCGCGCTGCCGGCACACCCGCAGCGGATGCCGCGGCAGCGGCAGAAGCAGCGCCCCGAATCGATTGACTCGCCGCACTAACGAGCCACTGACGGCTCTCGCATGCCACCGTCCTCTGCGGCGTCGAGGCGGACAGTGGTCGACGCTTGATGCGCGATTGGGGTCGGTAGCTGCCCGACCGCGACGGTTGCCGCCCAAAGTCCCTGAAGGAACGCCGAACTTGAGGCTGCTGACATGTACGAAGTCGACGACTGCCAGGTGCGTGCCCGTCTGGCTCGCCTCGGGCATCCGCGGGTGGATCTACGCCGACGCCACCGCCGGGTGGGCGGCGGGTCGTCGCCGGACCGGCCAGGGGCGTCGCCGATCTCGGGGACGCTGAGGTGAAATCCGTGGGTGGATGTCGTCGCCAGGGTCACTGGAGGACCTGGTTGCTTCTGTTCCGTGCTGCCCTGTCGTGTGGTTCTGGGTGTGGCTGGCTGTTATCGCGGGCTGGGTACACGCGGGTTTCGGTTGCTTTCACCGAGGCCCACAGCGGCTGTCCTGGGACGAGTCGTAGGTGCGCGGCGGCGGTCGGGGTGATGTCGGCGACTACGTCGATCGGACCGTCGAGTTGGATCCTCAGGTTGTCGCCGTGGCGTTGGATGCCGGCGATGGTGGCCGGCCCGCATGATGTCCGGGAGGTCTCCGTCGATGACCACGTCATCGTCTGCGCCCCTGACGCCGTCCACGACTGGGCAGACCTGGTGCAACACAACACCTGGGCGCACGAGTGCGTCCGCCTCGACTTCGCGGGGCCCAACAACTGGTCCGGAGACTGGCCGCTGGGTGACGCGTCCCGTTGGACACCGAACCGTGAGGATGTCCCGTCCTGGTTCGAGCCCGGTGACAACTTGATCTCGTGGGGGTGCTCCGTCAACGGCGACTTCCTCTTCTGGCACGTCAGGCCCGGCACGGCGCCTGACGACTGGCCTGTGGTGCTGAAGGAAAGAGGGCCGTACTGGGAGCAGTACTGCGTCGGATTCTCCGCGGCACTGGTCGGCCTACTCACCGGCGACGTTCAATCCGAATATCTCAGCCGTTGGCTTGGCGGACCGCACTCCTACGCTCTCTGACGAGGTGATCTTGGCATACGGCCTCCGCCGCAATCATTTGCTCGGATCTGCCGCGAACCGCGCGGCACGCAGCGTGACGGCTGGAGCTGCCGCTCGCCATCCGGAACTGCCGATTACCGAGCGTTCAAGGCACCGCTGGCGCTTCGATGATCGATTCGTCCATATCGCGGTGTTGCCGCCCGTTGGCGATGCGGTCGCGGTGGGCGGGCCACTGGTCGGCGAGCATGGCGAAGTCGAGTTCGGTGCTGCATTCGCCTTTGAAAAGCTCGTTGTGGACCAGGCGGGCCTCCTGTCGCATCCCGAGCCGGCGCGCCACCTTCGCTGAGGGACCGTTGCGCTCATCGAGGCGGGCGACGATGCGGTGCAGGCCCAGCTCGTCGAAGCCGAGTCGAAGTAGCGCGTGTGCCGCTTCGGTGGCGTAGCCATGGCCGGCGAAGTCGGGGTTCAGGATGTATCCGATTTCCCCGCCGCGGTACTCCCGGCTGTGCCAGAACAGGACCACGTCGCCGACGAGTCCGCCGGTTCGGGCGAGCTCGATGCCGAGCGTCAAGGCCTGGCCCTCGTCGGTGAGTGCGATAGTGGCCCACTGCGCCGCGAGTCGTTCGCCGATCAGCTGACGGTCCATCGGCTCGAAGGGCACGTAGCGGCAGACATCGGGCCGGCTTCGGTAGGCCAGCAGGGCGTCGACGTCGATGACGGTCAACGGACGTAGCAACAGACGCTCGGTCCGGATCGGATAGGCGGGACGCAACTCGGGCTGTCGGTTGGGTGACACGCCGAGCATCGTGCCACCCGACGGTGTCCCGCACCTCCGTTTTCTAGGTGCGCGCGAACTCCGCGCCGGTGACCGTGCTCATCTGCCGCCGACCGGGCGCTACGTTCTGTCACCTTGCCCGGCGGGCTGCGCCGCCCGCTCGTGCCGATGTGAGTGCACCAGCTGACGGAGCAGGCGGGCGACCCGCGACCGCCGCTGCGGACCCAACGCCAAGTCCCAGTGGACGGGATGAGAATTACCGTCGCCGAACCTCACCGAATTCTCGCCGTGCAGCTCCACGACCATGCCCCGGCCACCAAATGGGAAGATCAGCCAGGCGCCGCTGGTGAAAGGCGTGCACGCGCCGGGTCGGCTGGCCGCACTGCGGACACGCCCCCGCCGCTGCCAGCGTACGAGCGCGAACCCGCAGGACCTCTTGTGATGGATCACCCCATCGATCACAGCTGCGGAGGCAACATCTTCATCGGGTCAGAGCGACACCGGCCTTAGACTGCCGCATCGCCAACAAACAACGCGGACCGGGCATCACTGCTTTTGTGTCAGAGCCAGATGATCGACGCAGATCGCCGCGTTCGGGTTCAGCGGCGTGGCCGCACCAGCCCCGCGTCGAACGCCGCGATCACGAGCTGTGCCCGATCTCGCACGGCCAGCTTCGCCATCAGGTGCGTGATGTGCGTCTTCACCGTCTTCACCGAGATCGCCAGGGCAGTTGCGATCTCGTCGTTCGACAAGCCGCCGCCGATCAGTGTCAGCACCTCGACCTCACGGCCGGTCAGCCGCCGCAGTGCCGGCGTCGGCCGATCCGGTCGGGGCGCCGTGACGTAGTGCGCGACGAGCCGGGTGAGGATCGACGGCGCGAACAGCGATTCACCACGGTGGGTGCGGCGGATCGCCTCGATCAGCTCGTCGGGGCGGGCGTCCTTGAGCAGGAAACCGGACGCGCCCGCGTGCAGCGCCTCGTAGACGTACTCGTCGAGCTCGAACATGCTCAGGACCAGGACGCGGGCAGTGGACAGCGCTGGGTCGGTGCAGATGCGACGGGTGGCCTCGAGGCCGTCGAGGTGCGGCATCCGGACGTCCATCAGGATGACGTCGGGGCGGGTGGTGCGGGCGCACGCCACGGCGTGCGCGCCGTCGCCGGCCTCGCCGACGACGGCCAAGTCCGGCTCGTTGTTGATAATCACGGCGAGGCTGTGTCGGAGCAGCGCCTGGTCGTCCACCAGAAGCACGCGGATGCCGCTCACGCCGCCTCGTCCCGGATCCGCGCGGTGAGGCGGAAGCCCGCGTCGACGTGCTCCGCCGACAGCGTGCCGCCGAGACTGCCGACCCGCTCCCGTAACCCGGCCAGCCCGTGTCCGGCGCCCGGCGATGCCCGCCATCCGTCGACTGACGGGCCGGTGTCCGCCACCGTGACCACCACGTATGTTTCGTCCCGATACACCCGCACCCGCACGTCCGTCGGTCCCGCGTACCGCGCCGCGTTGCTGAGCGCCTCCCGCACGGTCTTGCAGACGGCGACTTGTACACCCTGCGATACCGGGCCGAGCGGCTCGACCGTCAGCCGTGTCCGAAGCCCTGCGAGCGACGCCCCGTGCACGATGCCGGGCAAGTCGTCGAGGTTGTCCACCGGCGCACGGCGGCTGGCGGCCGACGGCTCACGCAGGACCGTGAGCATGCGGCGTAGCTCGGCTGTCGCGTGCCGGCTCGCGTCCTCGATATCGGTGAGCGCCACCTCCACCTCGGCAGGCTTGGGTAGATGCCGGGTGGCCGCGGCGCGGACCGTGATCAGACCCAAGCCATGCGAGACGATGTCGTGCAGGTCGCGGGCAATCCGCAACCGCTCGGCGAGCACCGCCTCGGATGCGGCCCAGGCGGTCAGCCGCGATTCGTAGGCGGTTCGGTCGGCGCGTGACCGCCGCACCGCCCATACCGCAGCCGCGACAGCGCCGCCGACTATCAGCGGCGGCAGTACGACCGCGAACGGGCCCTGCGCGCCGACCGTACACATGGCCATCACCAGCACGCTGATCACCACGGCAACCACCGGCACGGCCCTGGACCGCCCGGAGGGGCGCGGATGGGCGTTCACCACCCCGACTGTAGTTCTCAGACCAGGGTCTGACGGTCCGTGGACCGACTCGGCCGTCAGGATCCGAGAACGGTCCGATGTGTGAGGGCCGGAACACCGGTTGACTCGGCTTATGATCACGATCGATCGCGTCAGCAAGACCAAGAGCAGGACG
This sequence comes from Micromonospora sp. NPDC005163, assembly GCF_053599835.1. Taxonomy (NCBI): domain Bacteria; kingdom Bacillati; phylum Actinomycetota; class Actinomycetes; order Micromonosporales; family Micromonosporaceae; genus Micromonospora; species Micromonospora sp. NPDC005163. The sequence continues at coordinate 83,132 of NZ_JBSFYP010000027.1, read as the reverse complement.
CAGATCCTGTACGACGTCACCTTCGAGGCCCGACCCGGCCGGGTCACCGGCTTCCTCGGGCCGAACGGAGCCGGCAAGACGTCGACGCTACGTATCCTGCTCGGCCTGGACCGCCCGCAGAGCGGGACCGCGCTGATCTGCGGGCGCCCGTATCGGAAACTGGACCGTCCGCTCACGACGGTCGGCGCGCTACTCGACGGCAGCGGCGCGCACCGAGCCCGCACGGCCCGCGCCCACCTGCGCTGGGTAGCCGCCAGCAACGGCCTGCCGGACTCCCGCGCCGACGAGGTCCTCGAGGTCGTGGGCCTGACCGGCGACGCGCGGAAGCGCGCCGGCCGCTTCTCCCTCGGCATGAGCCGCCGGCTCGGGCTCGCCACCGCGCTGCTCGGCGACCCTGAGGTGCTGGTCCTGGACGAACCGGTCAACGGCCTCGACCCGGCCGGGATTCGCTGGATGCGCGAGTTCCTCCGAGACAGCGCCGCGCAGGGCCGCACGGTCCTACTCTCCAGCCACCTGATGGGCGAATTGGCCGAGATCGCCGACGACGTCATCGTGATCGACAAGGGCCGGATCGTGATCCAAGGCAGACTCGCCGACGTCACCGGCGGTCATCGCACGCTCGAGGACGCCTTCTTCGCGCTGACCGCTACCGAGGCGGGTGGCCCGTGGTGAGCCTGGTCAGCGCCGAACTCCGTAAGCTGCTCGGCCTGCCCACCGCCTGGGTCGGCCTGGTGTTGGGCACGCTGATAGCACCCGTGGTCGTCCTGCTGAACGCGCCGTACACCCGCCGCGCGATCGCCGCCGGTACCCTCACCGACACGTCCGACCTGGGCCTACGCGACCTGGGTATCGGCCTGATCGGTCCGATGGTCCTCGGCGTGATCGTGGTGAGCAGCGAATACACGTCCACCGGTCAGGACGCCCCCGGCGCCCGCCAGCTCACCGCGACGCTCGCCGCAGTTCCCGACCGGCTGCGTCTGCTGGTGGCGAAGACCACCGCGCTCGTGCTGGTCGTCGCGGCACAGGCAGCGGTGACCGCAGCCGCCACACTCACCCTCACCCAGGTGCTGCACGGCGAACACGCGCCGGCACCCGCCCCGGCCCGAGTGGCCGCCGCGATCCTCTACTGGACGCTGACCGCACTACTGGCGTGCGGGATCGCGCTGATCACTCGCAACGGCATCGTGCCGCTGACGCTGCTGATCATCAACAGCTCCGTCGTCTCAGTGTCGTACTTGCTGACGAAGGTCACCGACCTCGCCTCCTACCTGCCGGACATCGTCGGAGCGCAGATGTTCATCCGCAGCGCGGACTTCCCCGTCGAGATCGCCCCGGTGACCGCCGGCCTGGTGATGACGGCCTGGGTCGTCGCGTTACTCGCGGTCGGCGCCGTCCTGTTTCAGCGGCGAGACGTATGAACACCGCCCGCGCTGAGCTGCGCAAACTGCTGACCCTGCCGTCGCTGCGCCTGACCGCACTGCTGACCTGGACCGCCAACCTGCTGCTGACGTACGCGTACGCATCCGCCGAGTCCCGCGGTGAGCCGCTCGGCGACGACGCCGCCCTGGCCCCGCTCGGCTACACCCAGGCCGGCTTCCTGGTGCTCGGCGTGCTAGCGGCCGCGTCCGAGTACCAGGAGGGCGGCCAGATCCGCACCACACTGCTCGCGATGCCCCGGCGCCTGCCACTGCAGGCGGCGAAAGCCCTCGCGCTGGCTGCTCTGACGCTCCCGGTGGCCGCCGCGACGGCGGCCACCAGCACCCTGCCGGCCTATGGGGCCACCTGGACGCCCGCCGCGACCGCGTACCTGACGCTCACCACGCTGCTGGGGGCGGCAGTCGCCGGCGTCGTCCGCCGCGCAGTGCCCGCCGTGGTTCTGCTGCTCGGTCTGTACTTCATCGCAGGCCCGCTGCTTCGGGCCCGGACCGGCACCAGCGCCGCCTACCTGCCAGACACCGCCGCCCTCGACCCGTCCCGCGGCGCCGCCGCCACGATCACTTGGACACTCTCCGCCCTAACGCTCGCCGCTCTCACTTTCCACCGCCGCGATGCTTAACACTCCAGTCGGGTCAGCGAATCCGCGGTTTCCGGGCCGGCTCACCGGAGTCGGCGGAAGGCGTCGCAGCCGTTACGAACGGTAGTCGACCGATTGCAGTCGGCCCGAGGAATCAACGTACAGGCCGAGAAGCGCGCAGAGCCATGGGCATTTCTACTCAAAGCGGGCGCGACTGGTTCACTCACATGCCGCCGATCGGCGCGCCGACAACCTGCGAGGCGGCTGGGCCTGGTGCGGGCACGTGCGGACGCGGTGGCGAGACGTCGACCGAGCCGGCGGGCTGTCGACCGCCGAAGCTGCAGGTTCGGCGACCGGGGTCTAGCTCGGGCCACGGCCGACGCACGGTCAGCCCAAGGGGTGAGAGCAGATCAAGGTCGCTCCCCGTGGCCGTTCGCGTTACGGCGCAGTTGTCGTGGCGCGAACGAGCGCAGTCCGGGATAGCCTTGGTGTATATGGCTACCTATCGCAGCGCCTCAGTGCTTCTATCGTCGGACGGCACCAGGACCCCCGGCACCGCCGCGCTCTTCGCCGAGCCCGCCCGCAAGGGTGGGACCCCGCCGTGGGCAGGCGACTTCCGACCCGCCAACAGCGCCGGCAATGGCCCCAAGAACGCGGTCGGGAAGACCTTTACGTTGGAGCTGCCCGACGGCAGCACCGGCAAGGTCGTGGTCCAGAGCCTCAAGAGCGGGAAGGGAGGCGTCGTGCTGGCGTTGATGGGCGAGGACGCACCCCCCTTCTGATCAGGAAACTGATCGCCGCCGACGCCACCAGCTCGAGACGACCGGTATGCGGCCCTGCCGATCTCAATGCGTTCGGATAGCTGCCGGGCGCTTTACCTCACCCGTCGCTGGGCGTCGACGAAGGTCAGGTTTACCGATCTGCCGCAGACCGAGCGGTTGAGGTGCGCGGCTGGATCGCCGGGCGTCGCCAGCTCCTACGGCGTCCGGCCGCCACCGTGGATGGCGCTGGCGATTGTCAGAGACCCGTGGTCGTGGACGACGCTCGCCGTACGTGCACGAGGAGTCTGACATGCCGGCCCGACGTCGAGATCGTCCTGAGCATCGAGGTCCTGCCCCCGACGGTCCGCCGAGCGACCGGCGCGCCGGCAGCCCGGCGAGTCGGGCTGGCCCACAGGCAGAGGCTGCGGCCACGGTGCAGCGGTTAGCCTGCCGTCATGGCGAGCGCAGAGCTGGATGAGTTGATCGTCGCGGACGCCGACGCGCTGCGCGCGTGGTTGTCGGCCAACCACGCCACGTCGCCCGGTGTCTGGCTCGCCCTGACCAAGAAGGGCGGCACAGTCACGACGCTGACCTGGCAGCAGGCGGTCGACGAGGCCCTGTGTTTCGGCTGGATCGACGGGCAGGCCCGTAAACGGGATCAGGAAACCTCCTGGATCCGGTTCACCCCTCGCAGGCCCCGCAGTTCCTGGTCACAACGCAACGTCGCCCACGTGGCCCGGCTGGAGGCGCAAGGGCGAATGCTGCCCCCAGGCCGCGTCGCGGTAGAAGCCGCGAAGGCGGACGGGCGGTGGGCGGCCGCCTACGCCCCACCGTCGGAAGCCGAGGTACCGGCCGACCTACTCGCCGCCATCGCTGCCGACCCTGCCGCCCAGGCCATGTTCGACGTACTCACCAAACCAACCGGTTCGCTCTCATCCACCGCGTCAATGCCGTCAAGCGGGCGCAGACCCGCGAGCGGAAGATCGGCGAGTTCGTTGCCATGCTGGCCCGTCACGAGACGATTTACCCGCAGAAGGCCAAGCCTCCGAACTCGCCGTAATCGGCGGGCCACGGGTTCACGTCCGCGATGACCTGGGCCGAACTGCTCGCCGCGGCGGCGCTGCCGGACGAGCGGCTGACCTGGGCGCAGCGGCTCATCCTGATGCTGCCGATGCTCGGTCCGCAGGAACTGTCCGAGGACGCCGAGGAGGTTATGCACAGGGCGCTGGACGGGATTGGTGCGACAAACCGGTTGGCCGTGGCAGCAGCCCTGCTCGACGCCCTGGACTGGCGTACTCACTAGTGGGAGCCCGGCTCGTCGGATCACGTGTTGGGCCGGCTTCGATCCCGGCGAGAGAGCATGTCTGCCGAGCAGCGGCCGTCGCCGCTGAGGAATGTCTTGGTCTAGTGGTGGGGGAACAACGCCGCGTCGCAAATTTCGTGTAGGAGTTGGCGGGCGGTCGCGATGTCGCTGGCGAGGATGCGGTCTGCCGCGCCGAGCAGGGCTGCGGCGGTCGCCGAGTCCATGGGCGGTTTGTCGTAGACCAGGCTTTCGAGGACCTGCCGCCCAGCTGACCGGTCGGAAGCGATCTGGTGGCGTACGCGTCGGACATGTTCATCGACCAGGTCGACGTCGGCTTGGTCGGTGAGGTCCCGCCCGGCTGGCCTGGACGCCTGCAGCAGGTCCCACGCTTTTAGCGGTAGGGATGGCCGAGGAGGCCGTCAGCGTCACTACGCGCGTGTAGGTAATCGGCGAACGTGACCGTGCCGCGGTCACCATCGGTGAGCAGGTGGCCACCCAAGCCGAACCCCGCGCCCAGCCTTCCCCCCAAGGGGATCCTGATGACTGGGCGGCGGCGCTGTGCATCGGCGAGATAGGCGCGCATCAGGTCCGCCATCGACTCGACCTTCGGCCCGCCGAGCTCGCGAACGCGGCCTGCCGCAGGCCCCATGACGAGTTCGGCCATTCGCTCGGCGACATCGCCCACGTCGACTGGCTGGAACAGTGACTTCCGCGGCACCACGGCGGCCGGACCTTTGGAGAGTCGCATCAAGAACATCAGCATCAGATCATGGAACTCGGTGGCCCGCAGGATCGTCCATGGCAGGCCGGAGGCTTCGACGAGCCGCTCGGTGTCTAGCTTGGCCTGGAAGAACCCGAACCGAACCCGCTCCACTCCGACGATCGAGACATACACCAGGTGCGGCCGCGCTCCACCTGTCGCGTCGAGGAGCTGCCGGAGCTGGGTCACGTCCCGCTGCGGTCGCCGGTAGTCGGCCGCACTCGCGCAGTGGGCGATGGCATCCACATCCTCGACCGCTGCGGCCAGGCCCGCGCCGGTCTCGAGATCACCCTGGACGAATCCAGGTCCCTGAGATGGGCGACGGCTCAACACCCGCACCTCGGTTCGATCCTGTAGCCGACGTACCAGCTCGCGACCCAGCACGCCGGTACCACCAGTGACGAGCACCCTTTCTGGACGTGTCATATCCCCCTCCTCACCCTGGAACGGCCCGGGCCAGTTTCTCAAGGAAGCTCAGTGTGCGTGAAAGTCGATCGGCCGCCGGTACATCTGAACAGGAGCGCAGCGCCGACACCCGGTGCCGTAGGGCAAGCCCGGATCACGCACTCGACGGGCGTAGGCGCTGAAACTTACGCTGACGAGGTTGACCAGCCACCGCGACTCCGTCATGGCCGGTAAGCCGTCACGGCCAGCTAGCTCCTCACCAACTGGCCGCACATGAGGATGTTCCACTGGCCGCTAACACGGCCGGGTGAAGGCGGTGATGCGGTGGCCGCGGCGAAATCCTAGGTTGAGGATGTGGCGACCGGTGCGGCCCGTCGAGCCGAACACAGTGATGTTCATTGGCGTCTCCACCCAGTTGGCGTCAGGTATGGGGTTCGGCCGCGGTGGAGCGATGCGTGAGGCCGCGTTCGCCTTGTTCACCGCCCTTGGACAGGCCGCGGTCCAACACGAACACCAACGCGTACGCCTCGGCGAAGGCGCATACCGCCCACATCGCCCAGGCCAGGACGCTGAGGCTCAGGGGCTGGTGCAGCACGTTGAATGAGCCCATGAACTCGGCAAACACGGTGCCCAGCCACACGATGAGGCCGAGCCGCCATGCCCTGCTGTGCAGGCCCGTCGTCCATGCGGGAGCGATGGACCGGTAGACGAAGGCGTAGCCGATCCCGAACGCGAGCATCCCGCCGAGGATGATCAGCGGATTCTCCAGAATCCGTGGAAGTGGCTCCAGTTCCTTCCACACGGTGATGACCTTGGGATGCTGGGTGTCGGGGTCGAACAACAACCCTTCCGCGCCTAGGCGTGAACCGCCGAGCAGGCGGAATGTGACGAACGTGCCCAGCAGGAACGCGATGCCTCCGGCGAGGCCGGCAGCGAGTGTTCGCCAGATCGAGATGGTGTGTCGCATCGTTCTCCTTCCTGAGTTGGGGTGCCGTGAAGGAAGCAGCTACCAAGTGCCACGCAGCGCTGCGTGACTGAATGCCTGCCGAATGCGCGCTCGCCGGTAAGTCTGCGGCTGAGGGCAGTTATCCGAGCATGAGGCTGGGACGGACGCGTACGGCGCGCTGGAACTTGGCGCGGCGGTCGTCAGGCAGAACCGAACGGCGCTCGTATTCCCTGCGGTCAGCCGGTCAGCCGGTCAGCCGGTCAGCCGGTCAGCCGGTGCGGCGGGAGCGGGCCAGAGCCAGCCAGCCGAGGACCACGCCGACCAGCCCCAGCACCAGGGCCAAGGCACCCCCGGCTACTCCGTTGCCGGTGCCGAGACCACCGTCGGCGACCGCCAGATTCACCGCTCCGTTGACCGCGCCGGTCAGCCCCGTCACCAGGGCCACGATGGCCCCCTTCCTCCCGCCGTTGCCGATACGACGGACGGAGCGCAGCGCCAGCCCGCCGATGACCACGCCGACCAGCGCCACCAGTGCGGCAACGCTGGCCCAGATTCGCTCGGGGGTCCCGATGAAAGTATCGACACCCTGGCCCGCGCATTCTGCCTTCGTCGCACAGACTTGCGCGGCCGCTGGTGTGGCAAACACGAAGACGCCGAGCAGGGCGGCGGCGGCTGCGGTAAGCAGGCGACGGACGGTCATGAGGTTCTCCTCATCTTCCTACGACTGGACGTCGTCTGATCCTGTCCGGCGGACCCACCACCTGTCGTCCTGCTGACGTGGGCACTTCACGCTGCCGCAAGCGGCGCATCCGGCTGCTGCGGATGCCGCAGAAGCCGGGAAGGTACCGCGTGTGCGGTACCCGGCCGTTCATCCGCGCGCAGGAGTCGCCAGGGCAGACACCCAGTTAGGGTGCGCGCATGAGCAGGGGACGGATCGGTGTCAGAGACTGGGCGATCGCCGCCGGGGTGGCGGCGATCCTGCTGGTCACCGGGCTGTCCGGGCAGCACTCCGCCACCAACCTCGACCTGCTCGGCTACGCGCTGCTGACGGCCGGCGGCCTGGCGCTGGCCGCGCGCCGCCGCGCGCCGGTTCCCGTCCTGGCCGTCACCGGGCTGTGCGCGGTGGGTTACCAGGCGGCCGCTTTCGACGTGCCTGCCGTCGCGTACCTGTTCGCGGTGTACGCCGCCGTGCGGGCGGGACACCGCTCTATCACGGTGGCGACGAGCGTGATCATGCTGGCTGCTCTTCCCCTCGCGGCCATGGCCTCGGGCCTGCACGACACGGGCGAGGCGTTCGCGCGGGCCCGAGGTGTCCTCGAGCTGGCCTGGCTGATCGCCGCCGGTGCGGCGGGTGAAGCGCTGCGACAGGCCGAGCGCCGGGCGGACGAGGCCGAGCGCACCCGCGAGGAGACCGCGCGGCGCCGCGCCAACGAGGAGCGGCTGCACATCGCGCGGGAGCTGCACGATTCGCTTACCCACCAGATCTCCGTCATCAAGGTGCAGGCCGAAGTCGCTGTCCACCTGGCCCGCAAGCGGGGTGAACAGGTGCCGGAGGCCCTGCTGGCGATCCGGGAGGCCGGTCGTGAGGCGGCCCGGGAACTGCGAGCGACCCTGGAGGCGCTGCGCGACGACGACAAGAACCCGCCGCATGGGCTCGACCACGTCCCGGAACTGGTGCAACGGGTCCGTGCGACCGGCCTGGACACGACGCTGACGATCGAGGGACACCGCAACAACGTGCCGGCAGCGGTGGACCGCACCGCCTACCGGATCGTTCAGGAGGCGCTGACCAACATCGCCCGTCACGCCGCCGCCGCTACGGCGTCGGTCCGGATCGACTACCGTCCCGACGCCCTCGCGATCCGCGTCGATGACGACGGCAAGGCCACGCCGGACACCGCGCCGGTGCCCGGCGTCGGGCTTCTCGGGATGCGCGAACGAGTCACCGCCCTCGGAGGCCAACTACTCGCGGGACCGCGCCGCGAGGGCGGCTTCACCGTCCAAGCCGACCTTCCCGTGGATCAAATGTCATGATCCGTGTCCTGCTGGTCGACGACCAGCCGCTCCTTCGCAGCGGATTCCGCGCACTCCTTGACGTCGAGGACGACATTGAGGTGGTGGCCGAGGCCGCCAACGGCAGCGAGGCCTAGCGCTGGCCAGGGACCACCTGCCCGAGTCCTACGCCCCGACGGCGGACTTTGAATCCTGGGAGCTCTTCGTTCTCTATCCGACGCAGCCGGCGTGGATGAGAGGTGACCACAATGTCACCTGCGTCGCAATGGACCCCGCCGGTAAGAGCAGCGGCTCCCTGCGCGGCTGACCCCCGCGGCGACAGCCGCACCGTGGTGCCCGGCCTGTACACCGCCAGCCGGCGGTGACAGCGCACCAGGATCCATCCAAGCGAGGGAGGCGAGGTGCCGTTCACCGGTAGTCACGTCGCGGCCGTGCTGCCGCTGGCGCGGTCAGCCTGGCTGGCGCCGTCGGCCCTCGTGCTCGGGAGCATGGTTCCCGACCTGCCCTACTACCTGCCGCTGCCGGTGCAGGCGACGCTGACCCACTCGTTCGCCGGCGTCCTCGGCGTCGACGTGGTGCTGGGTCTGGCGGCAGTGGCCCTGTGGCATGGGCTGCTGGCCCGCTTCCTGATCGCCATCTCGCCGATCCGGCTACGCGATCGCCGACCCCCGCCCGCGCGTCACCGTCATCGGCCGGCTGTCCGCGTGGCGATACTGGTCGTCTCGCTGGTGCTCGGCGCGGCGACCCACGTGCTGTGGGACTCGTTCACACACGACGGGATGTGGGGTACCGCGCACATCGGCTGGCTGGCCGAGTCGCACCTCGGCATGCCCGGCTATCGCTGGGCGCAGCGGGTGAGCGACATCGTCGGCGCTTGCGTCGTCGTGGTCTGGCTGGTCCGATGGTGGCGTACGCAGTCGCCCGCGACGGCGACCGCGCAGTGGCCGTCGGCCGAGCGGGTGCTCGTGGTGCTGGCCTGGACGGCCATCGGCCTCGCCGCCGCAGCCGGCGCCGCGCTGGCCGCCACGGAAGAGGTGGCACCGCAGCGAATGGTGTTCCTGGCCGTCACCCGTGCCGGCGGTGCCGCTATGACGACCGCGATCGTCCTCGCGGCCTGCTACACCGTCCTGGCCCGGCACGACCACCGATCCCGCGCTGGCCGCAGCCGCTCAAGCTAGCCCAGGTTCGAAGCTGTCAAACTCTTACGCCTCGCCCTGATGCCATCCTGATTACCGCAAAAGCGACCACGGCATCCAGGTCTACCGGCAGCGTGACCCGGTAGAGACGGGTCGGTAGCTGCATGTGCTGGCGGTCGTCGTCGCGTAAGGCACTAGACAACGCGGGGCCCGAGGCCGTATGCCGCCGGTCTCGCGACAGTCGAAGGCGCCACGAAGACAATGAAACCGGCTTGGGTCCGTGGGTGAGAAGTAGGTACAGCGGCAGCCGCATGGTGAACCACAACGCTAACAGCTCCGGAGGGCCGCCCCATAGCATCGGCGGCCATGGGTAGCAGAGTGAATTACGTCGTGATTCGCAATGGGCGCCACCAGCTGTACGCGCAGGGCGGCGGGGCTGGTTACAGCCTCGACTATCACTTCGCGATCGGTCCCGCGGCCGCGCTGCGGTGGCTCGACCAGCTCGACGACTGTCGGACGGACGAGTGGTTCGATGACCTGTCCTGCGAAGGCGGCGTGCTGATTGACGTAGATCACCGCACGCTGCTGATGTTCAGTCTGCTCGGTCATGTCGCCCTCGGCGGCCGGTACGACTATCGGGCCGCGCTACTCGAAGCGTACGGGCGTACCTGGGCTGGCTGGAAGATACGTTGGGCCTACGACGGAATCGGCGATCTCGTGGCATACCTCGGCCAGGACCGCCAGGCGGTGCGGCAGCGGATGCCTGCGCGGCCGGCCCTGTACGAGGACGGCGAAGGCTGGTCCGATGGGCCGATCGAATTTCTGGTCAGCGTGCTCGACGACGCTGGTCGCCGCGCCTATGGACTGACCGAGGGAGCGCAGCGTCCCTGGCTGGGCGGCCCGCAGCTGATGGCCGAACTCGACGGCCGCCACCTCGTTTCCTCGTGCCGGACCATTCCGACCGCGGGACTTCACCTCGACCTTTCGGCGCGCCGTGCCGGTCTCTGGAGCATCATCCCCTTGAAGGGAGTGACCGAGACGTGGCCGGCTCGCTGGCCCGGCTGGGGCCTGGAGTTGTGGGCCGCCGATTACGGGCAGCAGGTCAGCAGCGGCAGCGGGGCCGTCAGACTTCCCGCTGTCGACCTCGCCTGGGCCTTGGCCGCGCTCGCGAAACGGTTGGACAACTACTGGCCGGTTGAAGAGCACCTGCGGGCTAACGACGTCGACGTCGACCGGGTGCGCGAGTTAAACCTGGGGGGCATCGCAACCCACCTTGCGGCTCGCGTGACACCTGAAGCGCTCGCCACAGCCGCAGCTACGATCGCCTGCTCACACACCGACCTTCGCTCCACCTCCGGGGAGGTCTGAGGCGGACACGAAATCGGCCGGTGCGACCGATGCTGCAAGCCCAGGCCCGGTAGGTTGGCTGCCGCAGCGGTTGAATCTCCACCGTCCTTGCGGCGCAGCAGCGTACCGCTGCGGCGATCGGGCAGCGTTCATCGTGGCGGCGGCGAGGCGCTCGGCGACGAGGGCGGCACTTCCGATTTGCTGCCAGGTTCTTGCGTCCGGGTCTCAGCGGGGGCGGTCTTGGCGTTCACTGCTTGAACCGCCACAGCGGCGACGAGCAGCGCCCCAGCTGTGACGCACAGTAGCCGTACGACAGTCGCCCATGGCAGTTCCGCGGCTGGCAGCAGCGGGGTCAGGGCGTACCCGATGGTTGCGACGGCGCCGGCGACGGACCAGAACATCATCGAGCGGGTGCGGGTTGGCTGTGGGGTGCCGTGCCAGTCGCGAAGCAGCCGGCGGCGGCCGATCACGACGGCGACGCCGAGCGTGACCAGCGCCCCGAAGAGAGTGCTGGGGATGTCGGACACCGTCCACCAGGCGATCTCGCTGACCGAGTCCCAGTCGGTGCCGAATACGATGCGCTGCCACGCCACGGTGTGGGTGAGGTAGTCCCAGCCGATGTGACTGGCCGCGCCGAGCAGCGCACATCCTGCGGTGATCTGCCATCGATAGCGCACTGTGGCGAGCACGCCGTAGTCGCGCAGCGCGAACGGACCCAGGTGGGGTAGGTGGGCGGCGAGGGTCGCGACGGTGGCGCGGACAAGCCACGCGCCGAGCAGCGCCACCGGCAGACACCACCACACCAGCGCGGTGAGAGTGTGGCTCTGCCACTCCGGTCCGACCCCGAGGAACGCGTACTTGACGTCGGGTGCGACCGCACCGGTCGTCAGCGCGACACCGTCGAACCAGCGGGGTCGCCAGAGTTTGAGCGGGAGTACCACACCCGGGTGCGACGGAAAGGTCAGCGGCATCGGCGCATCTTCCCACCCAGTACTTCAGCCCGGGGGAGGGAGTGACCGGTTTCCGATGTAATCCATGCGGCGTGGTCGTTGGCGGTGCTGCGGATAATGAGGCCTTCGCGAAGGTGATGGCGAAGGGTCCAGGGCGGGCGTGCAGCGCGCCGCCCACTTCGATCGGCCGCGGCCGTTGCGGTGGCTACTGTGCATGGTTGTGCAGGATCTGCTTTTCAGATCAACGACTCTTGCGTCTTGAGACGGTTGCTTAAGGGGTTGATCCACGTCAGGGCAGCCCGACGGCTGTTCGGGGAACGGTCGCTTAGCAGACGGAGGGCGTTTCGTGGTGCAGCGCGCCTGCGGCAGGTGGCGCGCTGGAGTTCGTCAAAAGGGTGGTTGGGCGGGCTCCGGTGGTCGGCCGTGGGCACGGCGCGCATCGGTCACGGCCACGGCGAGGAGCACCGCGGCGGCGACGGCCGTTGCGGCGAAAGGCGGCGCGGACATCAGTGCCGGGTAGGACAGCGTCAGCGCCGCGAGGGTGATCAGACGGGCGGGAGAGACCCGGCCGAAGACCTCGTACTCGAAGCGGGCGCGGCCGGCGATGAACAGGGCCGGGCCGAGCAGGATAGGCGCGATCCAGGTCGCCGGGGCGGGATCGAAGGGGTGTTCGATGGTGATCTCGTATCCGAGGGCCGTGGTCACCACCCCGATGATCATGACCAGGTGGGTGTCGGCGGCGGACCGGCCGATAGTCGACGGATTGTCCGAGTGGGCGATGGCGTCGGGGAGGATCCGCCCGGCGCGGTGGTAGTAGATGCGCCAGAGCAGCACTGAGGTGATCGCGGCGACGGCGAAGGCGAGGGTGTGGTCGCGGTCGAAGGGTCCGGTGCTGTAGGTCAAACCGATCACCAGGATCGTCTCACCCAGGGCGATGAGAAAGAACTGCTGGTAACGCTCGGCGAGGTGTTCCGCGGCGATGTCCCACTCGGCGGTGGTGGCACGGCCCAGCCCAGGCACGGGCCAGCCCCACCGTCCGGCTGCGTACTCGATGCCGAGCGCGAGCGCCCACAGCGGTATTAGCGCCCGGCCGTCGAGGATCGCCCCGGTGATCCACAGCACGCCAGTGACGCTGTAGGTGGCGAGCATCCGCCACTTCAGCTGCCGGCGCTGCCGGTCGCGCAGGGCGAACTGGAGCACCAGCGGCCGGGTGAGCTGACCGGCGACGTAGGCGAACGCGAAGGCTTCCGCGTATCCGGTGAACGCCCGCGGGACGGCCACACCCATCACCAAGCTGGAGCCGAGCGCTACGGTGACCACCGCCTGGATCGTGATGGATTCCGGGTCGTAGCGGCTGGTCGTCCACGCGATGCCCTGCCACAGCGCGTACAGGGCCAGCAGCAGGATGAGGGTCTTCCCGGCGCCGGGCAGCGCCCGAGACCAGGCGCTGCCACCGGGCTCGACCACCACGTCCTCGAACGCCCGAGCGACGATCCGCGTCAACGCGAAGACGAACACCAGATCGAAGAACAGCTCGAGGAACGTCACCCGAGCAGGGCGAGCCTGCGCCGGCTCCGGTCTGGCAACCGTACGTCTCCACATGACCAAGACCCTCCTCGACGCCGCGGGCCAGTCGTAACACGCCGACGGACAGCCAGACCGGTAAACCGACCGAGGAGTGCGGGAACAGCGGACGAGCCCGCCGTCGGCTGCTGTCGTGGGCACGTCGCCCGGGTTTCGATCGTCTCCTGCGCCGCCCAAACCCGGAGCAGCGCCGCGGCCACCGAGTGCCGGCCGGTCTGTCGCCTTATGTGCATAGCCCCGTCAGTGACTCTCGGGACCGTATAAGGCCAGAGCACGCGGGCGGTCTTCACGAGCGGTGATGGGTGAATGCGGGACAGGTGGGCACGCTGAGGCGCTCATTCCGCCCGCGAAGTCATCTCTACGGCACTTCGGCCCAGGCCCTCCCGAGTTCACCAGGAACCGCGACCTTAACCTCGGCGCTGGACCGTATCCGGACGAGGACGTGGGTGTTCAACCTGCCCGGCAACCCGCAGAAGTAGGAGCGGTGCCGCAGCTTCGGGGCCGCCAGGTCGATCGTGCCGATGCGGGTGTCCCACTCCCGATGCCGGTAACCGTTGCGGGAGTTGACCCGCTCTTCAGCGCGCTGCCCATAGGCGGCGCCGCGGATCGCCTCCGCCTCGACGGACATCAACGCCTGCGCAGAATGCGCACATCGCCTGCAACACGTCATCGATCTGCTCGCGCAGCAGGTCAACAGGGTTGACACTTTCGCATACGGCCATCGCATTCTCTGTCTTCCTGCTCTGCTCGACCGTTTTGAAGGATGGGCCTGACCCGGTTTGACGGACATCTGAGATCTGTGGGGGCTGTGAGCCCCCGGGAGGATGTTCATCATGGAAGGCATGGGAAAGAAGCCGCGCCGGCCTCGCAGGGCGTTCACGCCGGAGTTCAAGGCGGAGATCGTCGCGGTATGCCGGCGTGGAGACCGGACGGTCGGTCAGGTCGCGAAGGACTTTGACCTGACCGAGACCGCGGTGCGGGACTGGGTCAAGCAGGCTGGCCTCGACGTTGGGACGCGGTCGGACGGGCTGACCACCGCCGAGCGGGATGAGCTGGCGCAGTTGCGGCGGGAGAACCGCCGGCTGCGTGAGGACGTCGACATTCTCAAGCGGGCCACGGCTTTCTTCGCGAAGGAGACCCGGTGAACGTGTATCCGTTCATCGAGGCGGAGAGAGCGCAGCAGGGCAACGTGAAGCGTGCCTGTGAGCTGTTGGAGGTCTCCCGGTCCGCCTACTACCAGCACCATGCCGCCGGCCCGTCGACGCGGGTCCGTCAGGACGTCGAACTCACCGAGCAGATCATCGAGGTGCACGACGCCTCCGCTGGAACCTACGGCTCCCCGCGCGTGCACGCCGAACTGCGCGCCCAGGGCCGCCGGCACTCCCGCAAGCGGATCGCCCGGCTCATGCAAGCGGCCGGCCGGTGCGGTCGGGCACCGAAGCGGTGGCGGACGACGACCGTGCCCGACCCGGCGGCGCCCGCGCGTCCTGACCTGATCGCCAGGGACTTCACTACCGCAGCCGCGGCGGTGAACACCCGCTGGTGCGGAGATATCACCTACATCAACACGTGGGAGGGCTGGCTGTATCTGGCCACCGTTCGACCTGGCCTCCCGTCGGGTCGTCGGCTGGGCCACCGCCGATCATCTGCGCACCGACCTACCCGCTCAGGCTCTATCCCACGCCGTGACCAGCCGTCGCCCCGAGCAGCCGGTGATCTTTCATAGCGACCGCGGCTGTCAGGGCGGATTCAACGGGTCGTCGCAACACCTCGTCGGAAGGGTGAAGCGATGGCTTATGGGCCGAGGCAGAAGCGGGTTCGGGAGTATCGGGGTCAGATTCCCTCGCCGGGACGACCGACGGTGGCGGGGCGTCAGGACCGGGTCAGGTTTTGGGCTGCGATCAGTCGTGGTGTGATGACCGAGGACGCGGCCACGGCGGCGGGCGTGTCGTCACCGGTTGGGTTCCGGTGGTTCCGGCACGCTGGCGGCGTGAATCCTGCGCTGCCTGCGACGGTGTCGGGCCGGTATCTGTCGTTCGGCGAACGCGAAGACATCGCTTTGTCGAAGGCGCAAGGTATGGGCGTGCGCGAGATCGCACGCCGGCTCGGCCGAGACCCGTCGACTATCTCGCGGGAGTTGCGGCGCAACGCCTCGACCAGGACGTACCGGTTGGACTACAAGGCCACGACCGCGCAGTGGCACGCCGAGCGTCGAGCCCGCCGCCCGAAGACCGCAAAGTTGCTCGGGCATGGATTACCGGATGGAGTCCGGAGCAGATCTCCCGAAGACTCAGGGCCGAGTTTCCGGAGGATGAGTCGATGCGCATCAGCCACGAGGCGATCTACCAGGCGCTCTACGTCCAGAGCCGCGGCGCCCTCAAGCGCGAACTCGTCACCTGCTTGCGGATCGGTCGGGCGCTTCGCGTCCCCCGGGCACGCGCGAAACAACGCGCATGGGCGCACGTCACCAGCGACACGCTGATCAGCGAACGTCCCGCCGAAGTCGCGGACCGCGCCGTTCCCGGGCACTGGGAAGGAGATCTGATCATCGGGTTGCAGCGTTCCGCTATCGGGACGCTGGTCGAGCGGACGACCAGGTTCACGATGCTGATCCACCTACCCCGCGAGGACGGCTGGGGTGTGATCCCGCGGACGAAGAACGGCCCAGCTCCCGCCGGGTATGGAGCGATCACGATGAGCAAAGCCCTCGCCGAGACGATCACGACACTGCCCGAGCAGCTCCGCAGATCGCTGACATGGGACCGCGGCAAGGAGCTGTCTGCGCATGCACGATTTACGGTCGAGACCGGAGTCCCGGTGTTCTTCGCCGACCCCCACAGCCCTTGGCAACGCGGCACCAACGGGCTGCTGCGGCAGTACTTCCCGAAAGGCACCGACCTGTCCAGATGGAGCGCCGAAGAGATCAACGCTGTCGCCCACGCGCTCAACAGCAGACCCCGGAAAACCCTGGCCCTGCTACCGGTTGTGCCGGGCGTCTTGCAGTACCCGAACGCCTACCGCGCCGGCGAGCCCGACTTCCTCGTAGCGGCCACCGGCCAGCTGTGGACCAACGCCCGACGCGCCGCCATGAATCACGTCTTGGCGGCCATCGCCGCAACCACCTGGGGCCAGTATCTGGTCTTGCGCGGCAGCGTCACCATTGCGGCCTGGGTCGGCGACGCCGCCGCGAGCCGGGCGACCTCGACTTCGTCGTCACCCCGCACACCATCACCAGCGACAGCACCGACGCCCGCACGCTGCTCGATGACATCAAGACCGCCATCCGAACCGCAACGGGCGCCGGCCTGCAACCAGACCGGATCACCGAGTCCGCCATCTGGACGTACGAACGCGCTGACGGACGCCGCCTGCTCATCCCGTTCAGCACCCCGGAGGCATCGGACGGCCACGTACAGATCGACATCGTCTTCGGCGAACGACTTCCTCTCCCGCCAGAGGTGCTGATCCTGCCCGACGTCGACGAGTCGTTACTGGCCGCGCCCGCCTCGCTGGCGCTGGCGTGGAAGCCGCTGCGGCTGGCCACCGACATGTACCCGCAAGGCAAGGACCTCTACGACGCGGTCCTGCTCGCCGAACACACCGCCGTTGACCAAGCCCTCGTCCGCCAACTCATGCGACCGGAACTCGGCGCCGAAGCCGATACCTTCACGGCCGAGACCGTGCTGTCCTGGGAGGTCGACTGGTCCAACTTCACCGACGAGTACTCCGGAATTACGGGCACCGCCGAGCAGTGGACCAGGCGGCTGGCACTGGCCCTCGATCACGCCTGGACCTGACCAAGCCAGAACAGGTCGGCAGGACCGGCACCCGCTCCATCCGGCTGTCGTGACAGTTGGTAACGCGCGATAGGTGGCATGAGAGTTAACGGTTCCCGGCAGAGTCTATCGATCGACACGATCCTGCCCTCATCGCTGCGTCAGAGCAGAGTGACCGCGTCGCGGCGGCGATGTAGCGGCGGCCGTGCGGCGCACGATCAGAATGGTGCGGGTCCGCGGCCTGCCAACGACATCAACACCTGCGTGGCGAGTAGCTTGCGTATGCCGGTGACGACGACTGTCCCCATCCGATCGTAGGGCAGTTCCAATTGCAGCCCTTCGACTGCGTTGCGAAGGTCTGCCGTGATCTCGTCCGGACGGAATGTGCCCCCCCAGCCGTTGAGTCCTCCGCGCTGGTTGGTACTGAGGGAAGCCATGCCGGATATGCATGCGCCGTCGACCAGGATCAGCCTCGCAGGACCCGAGTAGGTCGTCGTCATAATCATCAACCCTTCAGGATGTAACGCCGTGCACCCCGGGTCCCGGCTGTCTGACAGTCATCAGGAGGCGAGGCGTCGAGTCCGACCACGGCGTGCTCCACCTGGACCGCGACCGTACGTGCCTCAACCGTCAGGGCGGCGGCGATGCGGAATTCGGCTCGTTAGCGATAAGGGTCGATGTCCGTGTCTGTCTGGTTCATGAGCCAGAGGCGCGCCTTGGGCGAGCTGACAGTCGGCCTGGGCAGACTAGCGCCCGAGGTCCGAATCGATCCAGAGAAGAGAACACGGGGGCAATGCTGAGCGGGCTCCACACCGAGATGGCCGGACTTCTGCCGATCAGACGATCTTCGCGATGCCGTGGTGAACGCATGAAACGCCGAACGGCGGCCCGCTGAACCAGTCGGGCCGCCGTTCGCAGAGTGTGGATCAAAGCGGGCGGATGTTCTCCGCCTGCAGGCCCTTCTGGCCTTGGGTGATGTCGAACTCCACCTTCTGATTCTCGTCGAGGCTGCGGAAGCCGCTCGCCGAGATCGCGGAGAAGTGGGCGAAGACGTCGGCGCCGCCGTCGTCCGGGCTGATGAAGCCGAAGCCCTTGTCGGCGTTGAACCACTTCACGGTACCTGTAGTCATGTCTGCTCCTTCGCAGGCTGTTAGAGACCGCACTGCGCGGACCCTTACGCCGCCGCGTTGATCACCCGCGTCGAAACGACACGAAAAGCGCCTGGATGGGTTTCAGATGCCCCATCAGGCGCCGGAAGACGTCTACGGAAATCAAAACTGCAACTCGGGCACCGTAGCACATGATCCGTCGTCGATCCCATGGCGGTGAGTGGACCTGGTCACTCGTCTGCTTGCCACGCCGCGTGGACGGCACGTTGACCGGGTTCACGATGGGCTAGTCGTCGTCCCCACCGCGCGCGGGCGCGGTTGGGGTGTGGTCCGGCGTCGACAAGCCGTTATCCGTGGGGTGGCCGGCCGCCGAGGTAGCGGCCCTGCTCGCGGGTTCGTGCCTGCATCGCCATAGTGGTGCGGAAGCGGGCGCGTCGCACCTCCCGCTTGGCCTGTGCCCCGAGCAGCATCAACAGCGCCTGGTGAGTGACGTCCTGAAAGTCGATCGGCTCGTCCGTCTCGGGCAGCCACAGTTGCACGCCGTGCCGCTGCAACAGCGCGGCCACGTGCGTGGCCTGGCTGCCGGAGAACGCACGGGCGTACTCGCCGACCACGATCGAAGCCACGGTCAGGGTCGGTCACTGCGGCGAGTAGTGCGGCGGCTTGGGGTCGGTCGACCCACGACAGTTCGCGGGTGTGGCCGACGTCGAAGAACTGCGCCACGATCCGTCCCCTGCCAGCGACAAGTTCGGTGGCGACGTCGAGTTGCCACCGCCGCGAGGACACCGGGTCCTGATAGTTCCTGCGTCGAGACGCGTCCGTAGAACGCGAACCGCAGCCCGGCCGGCGCCCGGCTCCCACGTCGGCGAACCTGCGGCGTCTTGCCCTCGACCCACGCCGCGAGCAGATCCTTCTCACCGTGGTTCGGCACGGTTGCCCCGTCGATCATCGACTGTCCGGGCGCAGTCGCTCCCGGGTGTGCATGAGAGCGAAGCCGAGCAGGTTGAGCCCCCTCCACTGGCCTGGGTCGGCGGCGCCGGGGTCGTCGGCGGCGAGCCCGATGCCCCAGATCCGGTCGACCGGGCTGGCCTCGACCAGGATCCGGTCGCCGGTGCCGACCAGGTAGTCCCGCAGATCACCGTGCTGCCCGACCTTGGCGACGCTGCCGTCGACCACGATGTCGTACCGGTTGGCCTCCCAGATGGTTTGGTCGAAGCCTCGGATACCTTCCGCCCCAGTGTCTTGGCCCGATGCGGATGCGACGCGGCCAGCACTTCCTCCGCGATGGTCGTGTCGCCGAACAGCATGGCTTTGGCCCACATCATGTAGTGCTCGTCGGTGCCGAACTCGCGCCCGCCGATGGAGAACGGGGCCGGCCACCACTGGCTCAGGCAACCGGCGCCGACCCCTCCGCGCCGCGGCCGTTGGTTTTCCCCAGAAGTGCAGGAACTTCACCCGCTGGCCGGAGGCAATAAGGTCGGCCAGCTCAGCAACGGTACGCGGATACGCGGCCGTCATTCTCCCGGACCAGCCCACCGGGTCGCAGCCGATATTCCAGCGACGGCGACCGGCTGCCCAGCACCGTCACGGATGCTGAAGGTGACGCCTACCGAGGTGGTCACCGACGCCGCGCCGGTCTACCCCGCCGTGCTCGACGACCTGATCTCCTCGGCCTGGCACCATGTCGAGCGGCACGCGAACAATCCGATCGAGGCCGATCACAGCCAGCTCAAGCACCGGTTACGACCCATGCGTGTGCTCCGAACCGACCAGACCGCACAAGTGATCATCGCCGGACACGCATTCATCCAGAACCTCCGCCGTGGACACTACGAACTCGGGCTCGACAGTCAGCCCAAGCTCCGAGTCGCTTCGGCGTTCAGTGAACTCGCCCGGGCCATCTGACGCGAACCCGACCCGGGCGTAACGCACCTCCCCCATCAGATAATGCAACGGCGCCCTCCGGCCCACACCTCTGTTGCGCAGGCAACCACAACACACCACCAGACCAACACCGCATCCAGCAGCGCGACGACGGCGAATGCGCGCCGGTGATACAGGCCGATCCGGGGATGCCTTGCGCGCGACTGCTGTGATGAGGTGGCTGCGACTGGTGACCGGAGCCGGATGGGGTGTGAATGCGCTGGGCGACGGTGATCCTCGGGGCGGTGGTGGCCGGGGCGATTGGCTGGTGGGCGGCCGCTGGGCCGAACCACCAGGACAGCGACGTCGCGGTCGGTGTCGCCGCCGCGATCGTCACGATCGTCGTCACTGCGCTGACGAAGTGGGCCAACCGCGACGGTCACCCCATCCCGGACCCCGACCAGCTCGCCGCCCGCGACACCGGACCGTTGCCGCCCGGCGCGGCCGGAACCGACCCGCCGCAGATGGTGATCGGCGATTTGCCCGGGCAGGCGGTCGCCTGGCAAGACCGGGTCGAGCTGCTGGACCGGTTGACGGTGATGGCCGGGCACGGCCGGACTGTCGTGGTCTGCGCGGTGACCGGGCAGCGCGGCATCGGCAAAACGCAGCTTGCCGCCGCATACGCCCGCGCCCGCGTCGCCGAAGGCTGGCCCGTGGTGGTGTGGGTCGTCGCCGACACCCCCGCCAACCTGGTCACCGGCCTGGACGCACTCGCCGCCCAAGCAGGAGTCCGCCAACCCGACACCGACCCCGTCGACGCCGCCCGCGCCGCCCTGGCGTGGCTGCGCGCGCATTCCGGCCCCTGTCTGCTGGTCTACGACAACGCCGTCGACCCGGACCTCATCCGCGCCTGGACCCCACCGGTCGGTGCTGTGCATACCGTGGTCACCACCACCCGCCACGACTTCGGCAACCTCGGCGAACCCGTCGACGTCACCCTGTTCACCCCGACCGAAGCCGTCACCTACCTACGTGCCCGAACCGGACTCACCGACGACACCGGCGCGGGTGAGGTCGCCGAACAGCTTGGCTGGCTGCCCCTCGCCCTCGCTCAGGCCGGCGCGGTCATCGGCCCGCGCCGCCGCTACCGCAGCTACCGCGCCTACCTGGACCGGCTCGCCACCATGTCCGTCATCGACATGCTGCCACGCCCCAGCGGCGACCCCTACCCGCACGGCGCCGCCGAGGCGATCCTGCTCGCCCTGGACGACCTCGCCGCCAACGACCCCGACGGACACGCCCGCAACCTGCTCGATCACCTCGCCGTGCTGGCCCCCACCGGCGTCGACCCCGCCATGCTCGCCCACCTCACCGACGACGACACCGCCGCGGTCGTCCTCGCCGAACGGTCGCTGACCATCCCCACCGTCGACACCGACCGCACCGTGGTCCACCGGCTCGTGCAGCGCGTCGTCCGTGACCACAACCAGCACCTCGGCCGACTCGACACGCTGCTGAGCGACACCGTCGGCCGGCTCGACGCCGCCGCACAGCAGACTGGCGAGCAATGGGCGACCCGTACCCTCATCGCCGACTACGTTCAACACGCCCAGACCCTCGCTACGCACCCCACCGACGAATCCACCACACGACGGTTGCTCACCCTGCGGATATGGATGCAGTACTGGCTGGGCCGGGTCCACAGTGTCAGTGCCGCGCTCACTCACGGCGCGGCCCTCGTCGAAGACTGCGAGCGGGTCCTCGGCCCGGACCATCCCGAAACCCTGGAATCGCGCAATGACCTGGCCTTGGCCTACCAGGCGGTGGGGCGGCTGGACGAGGCGATCGACCTGTACCAGCGCACCCTCGCCGACCGCGAGCGGGTCCTCGGCCCGGACCACCCCGACACCCTGGCCTCGCGCAACACCCTCGGCGGCGCCTACCGGTTGGTGGGGCGGCTGGACGAGTCGATCGACCTGGTGCAGCGCACCCTCGCCGACCGCGAGCGGGTCCTCGGTCCGGACCACCGCGCCACCCTGGCCTCGCGCAACGACGTGGCCAATGCGTACTGGATGGTGGGGCGGCTGGGCGAGTCGATCGACCTGGTGCAGCGCACCCTCGCCGACCGCGAGCGGGTCCTCGGCTCGGACCATCCCGAGACCCTGGCCTCGCGGAACGTCCTGGCCTCTTCCTATCAGATGGTGGGGCGGCTGGACGAGGCAATCGACCTGCAGCAGCGCACCCTCGCCGACCGCGAGCGGATCCTCGGCTCGGACCATCCCGACGCCCTGGTCTCGCGCAACGACCTGGCCTTGGCCTACCAGGCGGTGGGGCGGCTGGACGAGGCGGTCGAACTTTGCCAGCGCACCCTCTCCGACTGCGAGCGGGTCCTCGGCCCGGACCACCCCCACACCCTTGGCTCCCGCAACGACCTGGCCTACGCCTACCAGGCGGTGGGGCGACTGGACGAGGCGATCGACCTGCACCAGCGCACCCTCGTCGACCGCGAGCGGGTCCTCGGCCCGGACCATCCCGACACCCTGACCTCGCGCAACAACCTCGCCTACGCCTACCAGGCGGTGGGGCGACTGGACGAGGCGATCGACCTGCAACAGCGCACCCTCGCCGACCGCGAGCGGATCCTCGGCCCGGACCACCCCGAGACCCTGGCGTCGCGCAACAACCTCGCAGGCGCCTGCGAGACGGTGGGGCGGCTGGACGAGGCGATCGACCCGCACGATCAACCGGCTGCACAGCAGTGAAACACAGCAGCCAGAGGCACCGAGCCGGACCCGTTCGGACCCGCGCAACCCTTCTGACCTCGGACGGGACCTCACCGGACCACCGGGCCGACAGTTCGCATCGAAGGGGTCTGATCCGTTGTGCCCCCGTCGCGCTGGGAGAAATCCGGGAGATGATCTTATAAATGACCGTTCCCGGCACCGATGCAGACCAACGGTCACTAACGCTTTGACCTGCATATCTGCACTCAGCCGAAGGGCACGGAAGCGACTTGACCTTGTTCGGGACGAAGGGGTTGCCAGTTCGGTGCGGGTCTCGCAGATCGGCCGCCCGACCGCTGGGGGAGTACAGCAGCGGAGTACAGCAGCCGACCGCTCCACAGGGTTCCGTACCGTGCCGAGAGAACCCGTCTGACCTGGGCTGGGGAGCGGTCGGGACGGCTTGCGCGTCTCTGGGGGTCAGGGGGTCATCGGTTCAAATCCGGCCGTTCCGACGCAGCTCAGAGGGCACATCTGATCGACGGACGTGCCCTCTCGTCGTAGCTGGGTGACTAATTGAGTGACAACGCCTCAGGGTCGAAGATCCGGTCCATGGCGATCGCACCGCTCAGGAGCACCAGCCGGAGTTGGTGCCGGTAGACGCTCTCGGTGACGGTCGTGCCGGAGTGGCCGCAAAGGTCGGCGATCTGTTCGATGCTGACGCCGCTGTCCGACAGCAGGGACACGAAGGGGATTCCTTGGCGAGACCACACCACTGTGTTGCGAGGCTGCGCGGTTCGAGGTGCTGGCAACCGGCGAGGAAGTGCCCCTCGAAGAGATGATCTTGTTGTGCCGTTCAGGTGCGAGGCCTGTGGACGCTGGGCGGTCAGGTAGGCCGCAGTCGAGGGGTCTTCCCGGTTGCATGCGTCCCACAGCCCCACCAGAGGCGTCCTACTGGTCGGGGCCGTAGAGGCCGAAATGCAGCGCTGGGTCAGCCGGATCCCAGGTGTTCGTGAACTGTGACCGTGCACCCATCTCGGCAACCCGACTGAGAAGGTTGTTGCCCAACGCCAGCCGGGCCGGCTCCCAGGCGGCCAGCGCGCGCGGAATGTCGGGCTCAGCAGAGAGCGCGTCCGCGAGAGCCCAGGCGTCGGCGGCCGCCTTGGCGGTGCCGGCCGCTGCGTGGGGTCGCGCGGCGAACGCAGCGTCGCCGATCAAGGCCACGCGTCCGAAAGCCATCTTGCGCACCGCGATGTCGAGAACGATCTGGATGTACGGCTGGGCGGTCCGGGTCACCAGCTCGGCTGCCGCGGGTGGCAGCAGCTTCAAGGCGTCGGAACGCATCCGGTCGACGTACCGCTGCTGCACCTGTCCCGGGTGCACCGAGACGGGGGCGGTGAAGCCGCGCTGGTCGGTGACCATCTCGTCCAGTTCCGGGCCCTCGGGGACGTTGCGGTACCAGACGTAGTTGAGCTGCCGGTCCCCTCGGGAGAGGCTGCCGTTGCTGTCGGGGATTGGGTACATGCAGATGTGCGAGGCGTCGATGACGGCGTAGGTCGTCGCCTTGTGGATGAGGTCGGCCGTCTCGACCGACACTGTGCGCTCGGGCACGGTTCCACGCCAGCCGATGTAGCCCGAGTAGCGCGGCTGGAACTGCGGCTGAAGCCGCCGGCGCCCGATCGACGAGATTCCGTCGGCGAACACCACGAGCTCTGCACTCTCGGTCCGGCCGCTGGTGAAGCGGATGTTCACGCCGTCGTCGTCCTGACTGACTCCGACGGCGTACTCGCCGAGGTGGTAGTGGTCGGTGCCGAAGTCGTCCAGCAGCACGCGGTACATCGTTGTCCAGGAGCTGAATCGCCAGGCGGCGGGCTCCTCATGCACGATCTTGTTCCCTACGCCCAGGTAGCGCGTCACCGACGAGCCGATGCTGATGTCGTCGA
Source organism: Micromonospora sp. NPDC005163 (assembly GCF_053599835.1). Taxonomy (NCBI): domain Bacteria; kingdom Bacillati; phylum Actinomycetota; class Actinomycetes; order Micromonosporales; family Micromonosporaceae; genus Micromonospora; species Micromonospora sp. NPDC005163. The sequence goes on along the minus strand of NZ_JBSFYP010000027.1, from coordinate 58,502 downwards.
CGCCGAAGCCGTGAGGTCGTTCGACGATCCAGCGGACGGTGTCGGGCTGGAGGACGATGCCGCCGCCTCGGCCGTCGAGGTACGTCGGGGTTCGCTCGAAGACGTCGACCTCGAAGCCCTGCTCGCGCAGCAGCAGGGCCGCGGTGAGTCCGGCGAACGAGCCGCCGACGACGACCGCGCGGCGCGCCTCAGTCATGGTCGTACCTCTCGCTGTTGTCGAGTGCGGGTCCGTACGGGTGGTGCTCGAGGTTGACGACGATGGCGTCCTGGGTGGTGCGCGCGACGATCATCCGCACCGGCTCGGCGCCGCTGGCGTTCTCCTCCCAGTGCACGACGTGGGGCTTGATGTAGACGAAGTCGCCTGGGTGCGCCTCCCGCATGTCGTCGAGGGTGTCGCCGACCCACCAGCGACCCACCCCGCTGAGCACGTAGAGCGCGGTCTCGGACTGGCCGTGGTGGTGGACACCGGTCTTGCTGCCCGGGGGGAGCACCGAGAGCCCCATCCACAGGTCCTGGGACCCGAGGCGGCGGGCGGAGACGGCCTCGAAGCGCTTCAGGCCGGACGTCTGGGGTGTCTCGTCGGATAGGTCGTCGGCGCGGATGATGTGCACGCCGGCCCCGCGGGACGTCCCGGGCGGCTCGGCCTCGGACAGGTGGTGGTCGTTCATGGCGCCTACTGTGGCCTCCGCTGCCCCCGTTCGGACATGTGTCGCCACACAGGCATGGCGCGGAGTCGGGTGTCGTGGCACAGTCACGCCATGCAGACGAGCGGTGCCCTGCACCTGCGCCCCTGGCTCGAGGCGATCGCGACCATCGCCACCGTGATCAATCGACCGGTTTCGCTACCAGAGGTGCTCGACCTCGTGTCCGAGACGGCGGCCCGCCTGCTTGGCTACGACTTCTGCGCCGTCTTGATCGTCGACGAGGACGGCAATTCGCTGGCCATCACCGGCACTTACGGCCTCTCGTCGAGCTACATCCAGCAGGTCAACGCCGACCATCCGGTGATGCTGGACCCGGACGACGAGCTGCAGGCTCCCTCCAGCAAAGCGTTCCTCACCGGTAGGTCGGTGCAGGTGGTTGATACCCTGGCCGACGCGACCTTCCTCCCGTGGGGTGGGGTGGCGCGCCAGCAGGGCTACCGCTCGTTGATCTCGGTCCCCGTTGTGTCGTCGGGCGTGCCCGTCGGGACGCTCAACTGCTACAAGCGGGTTCCCCACGAGTACGGCGCCGACGAGCGGGATCTGCTCTCTCTGCTCGCCGACCAGGCCGGCGTCGCGATCGAGACGACCAGGCTGCGCGATCGCGAGGCCGCGACCATCGCCGAGCTGCTCGCGGCCAACACCGCTCTCGCCGAGCAGCACGAGTTGCTGCGTCGCGGGGAGGCGGTGCATGAGCAGTTCACCCAGGTCGCGCTCCGGGGCGGTGGCGTTGCGGGGGTCGCGGCGGCGCTGACCGAGGTGCTGGGTACGTCGGTCGTGGTGACAGAGGAACCGTCTGGGGACGAGCTGGCCGCGGTGAAGCGTGACGAGGAGCCTCTCGTCACACAGGACACGGAGGCGCACTCGACGCCGGTGATGCTCGGCCTGGACACGGTCGCTCGGATCTGGGTCCCCCGGTCCGTGCTGCCGCTGCCCGCCATCGACGTCCGCGCGCTCGAGCACGCCGCCACGGTCTGCGCCCTCGAGGTGCTGCGGGCCCGCACGGCACTCGAGGTCGAGTGGCGCCTGTCCGGCGAGGTGGTCACGGACCTGCTCACCGGGAACCCAGCGGGGTTGGTGACGGCCGCCGAGCGGGCGGGCCGGCTCGGTCTCGACCTGACGAACCCGCATGCCGTGATCGTGGTCCACGGCGGCACGCAGCGTGCCGGGTCCGCCCGCGTCCTGTCGGTCGCGAGGTCGCTGGTGGCCACCGCTCAGCCCCGTGCGTTGGTCAGCGCGATCGCGGACGACGTCGTGTTGCTGTTGCCGGCGAAGGACCAGGCCGACGCCTTGGACCGCGCCGGTCAGCTCCAACGGCAGCTGCGCCGTATCGGCGTCGGGGCGGACACCGGGGTGGCAGTCTCGCCGCTCTGCACGACGCTCGCCGACTACCCCGCGGCCTACCGACGTGCCCGCGGTGCGGCGACGATCGCCCAGCTCCGTGGGCAGGCCGACACGGTCGCGAGCTTCGAGTCGCTGGGCGTGCACGGGCTGCTGCTGCAGCTCGAGGACGTCTCGGAGCTACGTCGCTTCGCCGCCGAGACGCTCGCCCCGATCCGCGCCCACGACGCTACGCGCGGGACTGCTCTCGAGCAGACGCTGCGCGCCTACGTCGCCCACGACCTCAACACCGCTGCCACTGCCACCACGCTGTTCGTGCACCCCAACACGGTCGGCCTGCGCATCCGCAAGGCCGAGCAGCTGCTGGGGGTGTCCACCGCGCACGTGCGGTCCCTCGCCGAACTCCAGATCGCGCTGAGTGCCGACGAGGTGGCCGACGCGCTCGGGACCCGTGGTCAGGACGGCGGCACGGCACGTGGCTGAGCACCGCTCGGGAGCACGAGCAACGGCACCAGCCACAGCATGGCGACGACGACCAGTGTCCAGGAGGCGTGCCCGTGGTCGGCTGCCCACCCCATGACCGGGGTCGCCGTGACGACGAGACCGAACGCGGCCGTGTTCATCATCCCGACGGCAGCCGCTGGTCGCTGCGGGTAGCGCGCCTGGGCGGCGCCGACCACGCTCGCGAACGGCAGTCCGCTGAACAGCCCGAGCACCACCACGGCCAGGACCGCGACCACCGGCGCGGTCGGTCGGGACAGCGCCATGGTGGCGGCCGAGCACGCGATCAGTGCGAGGACACAGATCGTCCGGCTGTGGGTGGGCCACATCGCCGCGACGTGGCCGCCGAGAGGCCGGCTCACCACGGAGAGGCCGAGCACGCCCGATCCGATCACGGCGGCCGCCGTGGACTCGAACGACCAGATGTCGACGAGCAACGTGGTGGCCCATGACGAGAGTACGAGGCCCACTCCGAGCGTGACGGCGTGGACGGCGGCGAGGCGGAACAGCTCACCGTCGCGCAACAGCGTCGACGGTGGTGATCCGGCGGTGTGGACGCCATGCGTGGGCGTCGCTCGGCGGGCTCCGTCCGGCGGTTGCCGCGCCGCCAGTACCAGCGCGAGGGCCGTCACAGCAGCTGTCGTGACCCAGGGAGCCCGCCAGTCCAGCACGAGCTCGGCGAACGGCACCACGAGCACGGCCGCTCCCGACGCGGCGAGCGCCACGCCACCGAAGATCCCCATGCCCCACGATCCGCGGCCGCTGCTGCGCGCCAGCTCGGCTCCGGAGACGAAGCAGACGGCGAATCCCGTCCCGGAGGCGATCCTGGCCGCCACCGCCAGCCAGGGCAGGGGAGCCAGCAGGGCCAGCAGGTGCGCGGCGACGACGAGGGACAGCCCGGCGACCGCCGCCGTTCGCACGCCGAGGCGGTCGACCAGGATCCCGCCGGGGAACTGGAGGGCGGCATAGGGCGCGGCCAGCGCGGCGGTGAGCAGGCCGACCCAGAGAAGGTCGGCGCCGTAGGCGGCCGCCATGGTGCTCGCTGCGGCGCCCGCGGCCGTCATCGCCCAGCCGGCCGAACCGCCGAGCAGGCAGGCAAGAAGGAGCGTCGGAGCGGGGGGCGCCGCCGTGGTCGTCACTTCAGGTGTTCTGCGGGAAGCCGAGCTGTACTCCGCCGCTCGGCGCGCCCCACCGCGACGTGACCACCTTGGCGCGGGTGAAGAACCGCACCCCCTCGGCACCGTGGGCGTGCGTGTCGCCGAACAGTGAGTTCTTCCAGCCGCCGAAGGAGTGGTGCGCCACCGGCACCGGCACCGGCACGTTGATCCCGACCATGCCGACCTGCACCTCGTTTTGGAACCGCCGGGCGGCCGGCCCGCTGGAGGTGAACAGGGCGGTGCCGTTGCCATAGGGGTTGGCGTTGATCAGGCGAAGCGCCTCGTCGAAGGATTCCGTTCGTACGACTGCGAGAACCGGGCCGAACACCTCGTCGCGGTAGACCGACATCTCGGGTGTGACATGGTCGACCAGCGTCGGCCCCAGCCAGAAGCCTGACGCCTCGCCATCCACGTCCCAGTCGCGGCCGTCGACGACGAGCTTGCCGCCCTCCGCCTCCGCCGCCTCGACGTACGAGGCAACCCGATCGCGGTGCTCGCGCGTCACGAGTGGCCCCATGTCGACGTCGCGGCGTCCGGACCCGACCGACAGGGCACGTGTCCGGTCGGCGATTCGGGTCACCAGGTCGTCCGCTACCGGTCCCACCGCGACGACAACGCTGATCGCCATGCACCGCTCGCCGGCCGAGCCGTAGCCCGCGCTGACGGCGGCGTCCGCAGCGGCGTCGAGGTCGGCGTCGGGGAGCACGACCATGTGGTTCTTGGCGCCGCCGAGGGCCTGCACGCGTTTGCCCGACACGGCCGCGGTCTCGTAGACGTGCCGCGCGACGTGCGTCGATCCTACGAACGACACCGCCTCGATCGCGGGATGTCTGAGCAGCGCGTCGACCGCTTCGGCGTCGCCCTGCACGACGTTGAACACACCGGCCGGCAGGCCTGCCTCCTCCCACAGCCGCGCCAGCCAGATTGAGGCCGACGGGGTCTTTTCGCTGGGCTTGAGCACGACGGTGTTGCCCGCCGCGATGGCCACCGGCACGAACCACAGGGGCACCATGGCCGGGAAGTTGAACGGGCTGATCACGGCGACCGGTCCCAACGGCTGGCGTACGGTCGACACGTCGACACCGGTGGCGGCGTTCTCACTCACGGCGCCGTGCAGCAGCTGGGCGATCCCGCAGGCGACTTCGACGACCTCCTGGCCGCGGCTGACCTCTGCGACGGCGTCCGCCATCACCTTGCCGTGCTCGTCGGTGATCAGCTCGGCCAGCTCCGTCTTGCGTGTGTTCAGCAGCTCGCGGAAACCGAACAGTGTCTGGGTGCGGCGGGCTAACGACGTGTCGCGCCACGCCGGGAACGCCGCGACGGCGGCGTCGACCACGCGGGCCACGTCGTGCGTGGACGCCAGTGCCACCGCGGCGGTCACCGCTCCGGTCGCTGGGTTGGTGACCGAGGCGGTACGGGTGCTCGCACCCGCGAATTCTCGCCCCATCCAGTGGTTCACACGCGCCACGTCGCCGTTCATGTACTCGCTCCTCATGCGGGGACCCTCAGGATGGGAGGTCCGGCCGTGCGGTGTACTCACGCCGGGCGTCATCCCGGCGTGCCGGGACTGACCGGCGGCGGCAGTGTCGGGCTGTCAGCCCGACTGTTGTTCTCGGTCAGCAGCCGCGCGAGCCTCAGCGCGACCTGGAGCTCGGTCCGTCGCTCCGTCAGCGGGCGGCCCAGCAGCTCTGCGGCCCTCTGCAGCCGGTTGCGTACGGTGTGCTCGTGCAGGTGGAGGTGCGCGGCGGTGGTCACATGGCTGCCCCACCGTTGGGACGCCTCGACGGTCTCGCGCAGCCGCGCGGCCAGGTCGTCGTCGGCACCGAGCTGTCCGAGTTCGGCGTGGACGAACGCACGGGCCTTGACCGGGTCGGCCATCAACAGGATCTCGAGGCTGACGTCGGGGTGGCCCAGCACCCTGGGGCTGCCCGCCGCACCCCACGCCGTGCGTACCCGTTGCACGTCCTGCACCTGGAGCCAGCCGGCCCGCACGCCCTGTACGCCGACGTGCGGGTCGCTGACCGACGCTTCGACGCCGAGGCCGCGGAGGCAGTCGGTCAGGTTGGCGATCCTCGCGGCGCGCCATCCCGGTGGCCGGGGGTGTGCCAGCCACACCACCGTGTTGGTGAGGTCGACCGCATGGACGAGGGTGTCGCGGGTGTGGCACGCCTTGCGCAGCGCGTTGAGGATCTGGCGCGCAGCGCCTTCGGGCATCGCCGGCAGCAGCACGGTGATGTGGCTGGCGTCGAGGGGATAGTCGAGCAGCACCAGGTCCGACGGTGGGAGTGGCGTGGAGTCCTCGCGCAGCAGATGCTGGACGAGGCCGTTGCGTACGTGCTCGCGCGAGCGGCTCAGCGCCTCGTCGGCCCGGGCGAAGCTGTCCGCGACCTGCGATGCCACCTGGTGCTGGTAGCCGAGCAGCAGCGCAGTCATGCTGCGTAGTGCCTCGAGGCTCTCTGCGCGCGGGACGTCGTTGCGGTCGGCCCGCTCGACCAGCCGGTCGCTCCACTCGTGCCACATGGTCAGGAAGCCCACACGGTAGGACCGCTGCAGCGCCGTCTGCGGCAACCTGAGCCGGGCCTGCATGCGGGCCAGGGCGAACGGCTCGGCGAGCGTCACCTCAGTGAGGTGGATCCGCCCGGCGATGACCTGGCGGAGATGGCGGAGGTTCTCGACCACGCTGGCCCGTAGCCGGGTCACGAACTCGTCGTTGTCGCGCAACGTGTCGAACGCCGCCGCGAGGTCCGCCTCGACGACCTGGTCCGCCAGGGCCACCAGATCCACGCCGTCGGAGGCCTCGCGTGCCCACGTCGGCAGGCGCACGTCAGCGTCTGGACGCGGTCGTGGGGCTGGTGTGGGCGTAGTCACCTGGTGGAGCGAGGCGGAGGTCATGAGGCCACGGTGCCGCCGGCCGCGGATCCGTGCCGATGTGTCGCTCACCACACTGTCGCCTCAGAAATGGGTGGCCCCACATGGTGGCGCGTCGCGTGACGCGGCGAGGCTGTGGCGCATGGGTGGTGCCGAACCTACCGCCCCCGCTCGAGGAGGACATGCCATGTCACCAGCGACGGCCGGGCCCTGTGGGCACCGGGTGTCAGCGGGCCACCCGCTGGGTGGTCGACCGCTGCACGAGGCTGGTGGCGAACAGACGCTCGCGCCCGGCGCCGATGTCGCCGCCGTGCTCGATGCGCTCCACGAGCAGTCGGGCGGCCGTCCGTGCCATCTCCGACAGGGGCTGGCGGACCGTGGTCAGCTGGAACACCTCCCAGGCTGCCATCGGAACGTCGTCGAAGCCGAGCACCGAAACGTGGCCCGGCACGTCCAGGCCAAGCGACTTCGCGGCGTCGATGGCGCCGAACGCGATCACGTCGTTGCCGCAGATCAGCGCGGTCGGGGGAGTGGCCAGCCGGAGCAGCTCTCGGGCGTTCTGGTAGCCGCACTGGTGCGAGTACGGTCCTTCGCGGACGAGACGCTCGTCGAGTGCGATCCCGGCGTCGACGATGCCGGCGTGCCTGTCTCTGCTCGTCGAGGTGTTGGCGGGGCCACGGATGACGCCGATGGTGCGGTGGCCGAAGTCCAGCAGATGGCGAGCGGCGGCGCGTCCGCCCTGGTAGTTGTCCGCAATGACGCGGTCGACGTCCATCGCGTCGACGTACCGGTTGAGAAGCACGACCGGCAGGTCCCGCCCGGCGAGGGCCTGGCCGAGCCGCGAGTCGAGGGTGGCCGTCGTGACCAGGACGCCGTCGATCGACCGGTTGAGCAGGTTGACCAGGGCCTCCTGCCCGGTCGGGATGTCGGTGCGCTCGGCGAACAGCACGACCCGGTAGCCCATAATCTGCAGCTCGTCGTGTACCGGCGTGAGCAGCGTCGGGAAGAACGGGTTGGTCAGGTCGGCGACGACAACACCGATGGTGCGTGTGCGCTGTGGCGTCGGGGGAGCCACCCACGATGGGCGGTAACCCAGCCGCTCGGCGGTCTCCTCGATGAGGCGGCGGGTGTCCTCCCGCACCCGGGGGTCGCCCCGCAGGGCGCGCGAGACCGTCGACTGGGAGACGCCGGCGGCCTGCGCCACGGTCGAGCTGTTCGTCGCCGGGCGCGCGCGTCGCCGTCGTCCCGGACCGTCGCCCGTCGTGCCCGGATTCACGCTCACAAGCCGTCTCACTTTCTTCTCGTGTCCAGGCACCGGCCCTCGATGCGGGCAGAAATGCATAATCTATGCACAACGAAGATAGGCGACCATCTCGTTGCTGTCAACTTCCCAGAACCCCGTGTACGTCCGGAAATATCGGCACGCAGGCGTGAACCCGGCGGCCGTTGAGCGCATGGTCGAGAACAGGAGCATGCATAAGTTTCCGAGAAATGCTTGACTTGCAAGATTAGTCACGGCAGTGTCAGGCGCCACATCCCCACCACTTCACCCCCACCCCCCAACCACCACCAGGCCCGTCGTAGCGCGACGCCCCTTGATCGCACCCTCGGACCGGTCGAACGACTCTGAGAGGCACGATATGAGCACTGCACGCATCTTCCGTCCCCACCGCTGGCGCCTGGTAGCCGCCGCCAGCGTCATTGCCCTGCTGGTCTCCGGCTGTGGGTCGCGTCCAGGCGCCGCCAAGGGCGGCGAGGCAAAGGACGCCGGCGGCGTCGTCAACATGGTGATGGCTCCCGACCCGGTCTGGAAGTGGATGGAGAGCCAAGGCATCAAGCAGCAGATGGAGGAGGAGGCGGGGATCCAGGTCCTCACCTCGTCCTCTTGGGACGAGTACGGGGTGTACGCCGGCGGCCACGCGGACGTCGTCTCAGCCGCGTCGTACGAGGTACCCGACCTGGAAAAGCAGACCGGCGAGAAGACAACAATCTTCGGCAAGTTCAATTCCGACAGAAGCATCCTGGCCGTGTCGGCAAAGAGCAACGCCCAGACCATCTGCGACCTCAAGGGCAAGAAGATCGTGACGCACAGCGCCGTCTCGATCACGATCATGTGGGGCGTCTACGCCCGCAAGTTCTGCAACCTCGACCTGCGCGCCGGGGGCGGCGACTTCGAGCTCGTCGTGACCGACCCGCAGAACGCCGCCGGCCTCATCGAGCGTGGTGACGCCGACGCCGGTCTGCTGCTGCCCGACTTCTCGATTCCGCAGCTGTCCAGCGGCGCGATCAAGCCGCTCTACGACTCCAAGTCGGTCTCGCAGATCTACGCCGAGAAGTTCTCCTCCGACCCGCAGAACGTCACCCACCCCCAGAACAATGTCTTCGTCGCTCGTAAGGCCTGGGTCGAGAAGAACCCCGAGGAGGCGGCCTTCCTGGTCAAGATCTGGGACCGCGGCGTGCAGGAGTGGGCCAAGAACCGCGACGCGATCGTCAAGGCCTACCCCGAGGACTTCGCCGCCGAGACGCCCGAGGAGAAGGCGTTCATCCAGGACTGGCTGGCCAACAAGTACGACTGGTTCGTCGACACGACCTACCTCGACCAGGCGTGGGTCGACAGCGAGACCAAGCTGTTCGAACTGATGAAGGAGACCGGCTACGTCGACAAGAACACGCCGGCCCCCGACTTCACCATCCTCCCGAAGTCCTGAACCTCGAGTCCCGACGCATCCAGCAGGCCCGGTGTGGCCGGGTGAGTGGGCCCGGTAGGGCCGAGTGAAGGAGAGATGATGACGGATCAGCTGGTGGGCGCGGCTCCGGCCGCGCCCCCCGCGGACCCCGACGACCGCGAGGCGAGCGCCCGCAGGATCGCCCGGCTGCGGCGCTGGCGGCGCACCGGCCTGCTCGTCATGGGCTGGATCGCGATGTTCCTGCTATGGGAGTTCGGCTCTTGGTGGTACGGATCGCGGCTGCTGCCCCGCCCGCACGAGGTCATCCAAGCGGCGGTCGAGATCGTCGAGAACGGCAACTTCGTCACCGACTTCTCGGCGAGCGTGCTGAAGACCTTCGCCGGTTTCGGGGTCGCCGCCGCCGTCGGGGCGCCGGTCGGCTATCTGATGGGCCGGTACAACTACTGGCGGGCGTTCTTCCACGATGGCGTGACCATCGCCGGCACGATCCCCGCGATCGTCTACGCGGTCATGTCGCTGATCGTGTTCGGCCTGTCGAACTTCGGGCCGATCCTCGCGGTCGCGCTCGTGTCCGCGCCCTACGTCGCGCTCAACGTCGCCGAGGGCATCCGAGGCGTCGACAAGTCCCTGGTCACCATGAGCGAGGCATTCGGGCGGGCCCCGCACCAGATCCGCCGGGAGGTGCTGCTCCCGACGATCGTGCCGTTCGTGTTCGCCGCGATCCGGATGTGCTTCGCGGTGGCCTGGAAGGTCGAGGCGCTGACCGAAGTGTTCGGAGGCCGCAACGGTGTCGGCTTCCAGATCCGCACCGAGTACCAGCTCTACGACATCGCTGCCGTGCTCGCGTGGACGTCCCTGTTCATCGTGTTCATGCTCCTCATTGAGCGCCTGGTCCTGTTCAAGGCCGAGGCACGGCTCCTCGCATGGCGTCCGGAGGAAAGGAGTTCCGCCTTATGAGCACCACGTTCCAGGCCACCGTCAACCGGCGCCGCTCGACCAGCGAGATCGAGCAGAGCACGCCGACCTGGCGCAAGCGGCTCACCTCCGACGGGGCCGCCCGGGTCGCCGCGCTGCTGTCCTTCTTCCTGTTCTGGGTCCTGATGTCGCTGCTCTTCGGCCGCGTCCCGGGCCCGGTCGAGGTGGTGCAGCGGCTCGGCGAGGAGTTCTCCCGCGGCGAGGTCTTCGGCAACTTCGGCTCGACGCTCTACCGCTTCGGCGTCGGGTTGCTGCTCGCGACCGTCGTGGGCATCGCGATCGGTGTGCTGATGGGCCTCTCCTCGCTGTCCCGGGCGTTCTTCGAGAGCCCGGTCCTGGTCGGCCTGTCGATCCCGGCGATCATCTGGTCGTTTCTCACGGTGATGTGGTTCGGCTTCGGCGACATGAGCCCGATCATCACGACGTTTCTGACCTCGGTGCCGTTCGTGGTCGTCAACGTCGCCCAAGGCGTGCGGGGCGTCTCCCGCGACCTGCGCGACATGTCGTCGACGTACAACGTGCCGGTCACCCGCCGCATCCGCGACCTCGTCCTCCCAGCCGTCACCGGGTACATCGCGGCCGGCGTGCGCTTCGCGATCATCATCGGCTGGAACGGCGTCCTGCTCGCCGAATGGTTCGGCGGCGGCGGGGGCGTCGGCTACCGTGCCCGCTTCTGGTACGACGCCAACCGGTTCGGCGGGTTCGCCGCCTGGGTCGTGCTGTTCGTCGGCTTCATCGTGCTGCTCGACCGGCTCGTGCTCGACCGCGCGATCAAGCGCGCCTTCCGCTGGCGGGATGGCTGATGACCCCGTCCGCCCCCATCCTGCACACCCCCAGCCCTAGGGAGCTCTCGTGGCAGTCCTGACCGTCAAGAACCTCGCCAAGACCTTCAACCTGGGCACTCCCCGGGCGAGCCGGGTCCTTGACGACATCTCCTTCGAGGTGAGCGGCCAGACATTCGTTTCGATCGTCGGGCCGTCGGGCTGCGGCAAGAGCACGTTGCTCAACATCATCTCGGGTGTGGAGGAGCACACCTCCGGCGAGATCAGCCTGACCAGTGACGATGGCGGCCCGGCCCGTATGGGCTACGTCTTCCAGGACCCGCGGCTGCTTCCCTGGCGCAGCGTCATGCGAAACATGATGTACGTCCAGAACGACCGGAGCGAGGCCACCGTGGCCAGGGCCAAGCGGTACCTCGAGATGGTGGGCCTGGCGAAGAACGCCAACTTCTATCCCGGTCAGCTGTCCGGCGGCATGCAGCAGCGCGTCGGCATCGCCCGTGCCTTCGCGGTCGAGCCCGACCTGCTGCTGATGGACGAACCGTTCAGCCACCTCGACGCGATCACCGCCCGAGGGCTTCGCGCGCAGCTACAGGACATCTGGGCCCAGTCGAAGAAGACCGTGGTCTTCGTGACCCACGACGTCGTCGAGGCCGTCGAGCTGTCCGACCGGATCATCGTGCTCCAGCCCGGCGGCCGGATCTACGAGGACATCACCATCGATCTGCCCCGCCCGCGCCGGCAGACCGACCCCACGGTGGCCACCCTCCAGGCCGAGGTGCTCGCGCGTCTCGAGGCCATGAAGGAAATGAGCCCCACTGCCGAGCCCGTGGCCTGACCGCACCCGCCCAGTACAGGAGCACCATGAGCACCCACCTGAAGTCCCCCACCGGCGGCGTGCCCGCCGCCCACGGCAACGACGACGTCTCCGTCGTCGTCCGCGAGGTGATCAAGGACGTTCGCGCGAACGGCGACGAGGCCGTACGCCGTTACTCCGAGAAGTTCGACAACTGGTCGCCCGAGTCGTTCAGGCTCGGGCCGGAGCAGATCGAGGAGCTCGTCGCGTCACTGACGTCCGAGGTCGTCGACGACATCCGAACCGTGCAGGCCAACGTCCGCGACTTCGCCCAACGCCAGCGCGACACCCTGCAGGACCTGGAGGTGGAGACCCAGCCGGGCGTGTTCCTGGGCCAGAAGCACCTGCCGATCGTCGCGGCCGGTGCCTACGTGCCCGGGGGCCGCTACCCGCTGACCGCCTCGGCGCACATGACCGTCGTGACGGCGAAGGTCGCCGGGGTCGAGCGAGTCACTGCCTGCACCCCGCCGCTGCGCGGAAAGATCCCAGCGGCGACCGTGGCCGCCCTGCACCTGGCCGGCGCGGACGAGATCTTCCTGCTCGGCGGTGTCCAGGCGGTCGCCGCGATGGCCATCGGCACCGAGTCGATCGGCAAGGTCGACCTGATCGCCGGCCCCGGCAACGCGTACGTCGCCGAGGCGAAGCGGCAGCTGTTCGGTGAGGTTGGCATCGACCTGTTCGCCGGACCGACCGAGATCCTCGTCGTGGCCGACGATGCGGCCGATCCGTTCGTGGTGGCCGTCGACCTGCTCAGCCAGGCCGAGCACGGGCCGGACTCCCCGGCGGTGCTCATCACCACCTCAGAGGCACTCGCCCGAGCGGTCATGGTCCACGTCGACGAGATCCTTCCGGGCATGTCGACCAACGACATGGCCGGCCCCGCGTGGCGCGACCACGGGGAGGTGCACGTCGTCGAAAACCTCGACGCGGCGTACGCGCTCGCCGACACCTACGCCAGCGAGCACGTGCAAATCCTGACCCGCAACCCGCGCGAGGCCCTGGACAAGATGCGGCACTACGGCGCGCTCTTCCTCGGCGAGGGCACCTGCGTGTCATATGGCGACAAGGTGATCGGCACCAACCACGTGCTGCCCACCCGCGGTGCCGCCCGCTACACCGGCGGGCTGTGGGTCGGGAAGTACCTGCGCACGGTGACGTACCAGGAGGTCACCGATCCCGCCGCCAGCGCCCGGCTCGGCGAGCTGTGCGGCCGCGCCGCACGCGTGGAGCTCTTCGAGGGTCACGCCCGCTCCGGCGACGTCCGGGCCGCGAAGTACGCCGGCGCGCAGCTGCCCTGGGCGCCCACGCCCGTCGGCTGAGTCCGCTTTCGCCCCACGTCCCAACGAACAGAAGGTCATCCATGCCCAGCGGATCCCACCGAACCGTCGACATCCACGCCCACGTCATCCTCCCCGACTGCCAGCCGCTCGTGGAGGGGCTGATGGCGCCGGAGATGGAGCCGTTCAGCTACTACGGCGGCGACGAGACCAACGCCTACCAGCTCGAGCACGTCCGCGAGATCATGCCGCAGGCAACCGACCCGCAGACACGGATCGCCGACATGGACCGGATGGGCATCGACGTCCAGGCCATCTCGGTGGCCCCGGCCGGCTACTTCTACTGGGCCGACCCGGAGCTCGCCCGTGAGCTCGCCCGGATGCAGAACGAGAACCTCGCCAAGATCGTCGGCGACCACCCCGATCGGTTCGTCGGGTTGGCCACCGTACCGATGCAGGACGTGCGATCGGCGGTCGAGGAACTCGAGCGGTGCGTCACGGAGTACGACTTCCGGGGCGTCGAGATCAACACCAACGTCATGGGAATGGATCTCGACGACCGCCGGTTCCGGCCGTTCTTCGCCAAGGCGGAGGAGCTCGACGTCGTCGTGATGCTGCACCCCAACGGGTTCACGGGCGGCGAACGGTTCCGGAAGTACTACCTGACCAACGTCATCGGCAACCCGCTCGACACCACGCTCGCGCTGACCCGGATCATCCATGGCGGGGTCCTCGAGGAACACCCCAACCTCAAGCTGGTCGCCGTGCACGGCGGCGGCTACCTGCCGTTCTACTCCTCCCGAATGGACCACGCCTACGAGTTGCGGCCCGAAGGCCGGCACCACATCTCACGACCGCCGAGCACCTACCTCAAGCAGATCTACGTCGACTGCCTGGTGTTCGACGCGCCGCACCTGGAGTTCCTGGTCCAGCAGATGGGGGCCGATCACGTCGTCATCGGCACCGACTATCCGTTCGACATGGGCCACTACGACCCGCTCGGCCAGATTGACGAGACCCGCGGGCTCAGCGACGACGACCGGGAGGCCATCCGCGGTCGGACGGCAGCGCGGCTGCTGAAGCTCAGCGACTGATCCGCCGACCGGGGCGCGCGCCGTCAGACCAAACCGGCGGCCGCGATCCCGGCCAGCACGCACGCCTCGTCCACGTCCGAGACGTCGCCACTTGCGCCGACGGCTCCCAGCAGGGAGCCGTCGGCGTCGCGTACCAGAACACCTCCCGCCGCGGGCGCCAGCCGACCGCCGGTCACTGCGGCGAGCGAGGCGAAGAACGTCGGCTGCCGCTCCGCCCGCTGGGCGATCTCCCGCGACGACATGCCCATACCGAGCGCGCCGAAGGCCTTGGCGGTCGCGATCTCGACGCGCAGGATGCCCGCGCCGTCCTCGCGCTTCACCACGACCACATGGCCGCCCGGGTCGAGCACCGCCACCGCGAGCGGCGCCGCCCTGACCACGCGGGCGTGTCGCAGCGTCCCGGCGGCAACCGCCTCCGCCTGCGCCAAGGTCATCCCGCTCAACCCCGCACCTCCGCCTCGACGACCTCCAGCAGCGCGGCCGCGTCGGCATCGGCCCACCCGGCGTCCACCGCCTTCGTGTACAGCGGCAGTGTCGCGTCGAGCACCGGCGTGGCGACGCCGACCGACGCGGCCAGCTCCTGCACCAATGAAACGTCCTTGACGAACATCGACACCCGCGCGGTCGCCGGCCGGTAGGCACGCTCGACCATGAGCGACCCGCGCTTGTCGAAGATGACCGACCCGCCCGCCCCCTCGCGGACCGTCTCGAAGAGGACCGCCGGGTCGAGGCCCGCGGCCACGCCGAGCGCGAACGCCTCCGCGGTCGACGCGTTGTGGATCGACACCAGCAGGTTGGCGACCAGCTTCATCGTGATGCCGTGGCCGAAGGGCCCGACGAACCGCACTGACCGCGCGAACGCGGTCATCACCGGACGGGCCTTCTCGAACGCCGCCTCGTCGCCGCTGCCGAGCACCACCAGGTCGCGGTCGCGGGCCTGCGCGCCGGTACCGCTGAGCGGGCAGTCGAGCAGCGGTACGCCGACCGCGGCGAGCAGATCGCGGCACTCCTGCTTCACGGCCAGCGACAGCGTCGACGTCTCGACGACGACGAGGTCGGCCGGCTCCGCGGCGGCGAGGCCGCGGCACACCTCCAGCGCCGCCGCGGCGGACGGAAGCGAGGTGACCACGACCGCCGACTCGCGCGCGAGGGCGGCGAGGTCGCGGGCCGGGCGGCCGCCGCGGGCGACCAGTTCGTCGACCGCGGGCCGGGCCAGGTCGGTGCCGGTCACGTCGAAGCCGGCGGTCAGCAGGTGGCCGGACATCGCCGACCCCATGATCCCGAGGCCGACCACGCCGACCGTCGTCACGTCCGTCTGGGCTGTCGTCATCCGGCCACCCTAGGGCGAGCCGGTGTGAACAGGGGTGTCAGCAAACGTCAGTGCCGGGCCGCCGGACTGCTGGGCGACAGGTGTCCCAGGCTCAGGGGCGGCGCAGCACGAGGTCGCAGGCGATGCGGACCTCGGGGCGGTCGAGCCGGAGCCCCGAAATCGCGGCTATCCGGTCGAGCCGGTGCCGGACGGTGGTGACGTGCAAGCCGAGCTCACGGGCCGTCGCCGAGGCGCTGCCGCACGCTGCGAGGAACGCGCGCAGAGTGCGCTCCAGCTCGCCGCCTTCTGGCCCGGTGCCGCGGTCGGCCGCGCGCAGCCGATCGATCCCCGACAGCCGGACACCCGCCGGCAGCGCGGCAACCACGTCCGCGACGAGCACCACGGCGTCGACGTCTGCGTACGCGACGAACGACCCGTCGTCGCCTGCCACGACTGTCGCGGCCGTCGCCTCGGCACGCAGCCGCGGCAGGACGGCGAGGCCGGCGCCGACCGAGCTCGCCGCGACCCTCATGGTGCGCAGCGGGCCGTCGCCGGCGAGCCTCAACACCTCCTGGCCGAGCCGCGCGGCCGTCTTCTCGGACTCTTCGGCGCGCAGGGCCACCAGGGCGAGCCCGCCGTCGCCGCGGGGGGTCACCACCCAGCGGCGGTGGAACGAGTCAAGACAGAGCCGCAGGTGCTCCAGCAGGCGCGTCCTCCCGGCCTCCCCGTCCTCCGTCCGTGCCCGCGCCTGTGCCGGACCGGCGACGGACAGGACCACGAAGCGCCCGTCCCGGTCGAAGCCGAGCCGGTCGGCAGCTGCAGGTGCCCCGGGCAGTCCGTCGAGCAGCGCGGAGGCGAGCCGCGACCGGTGCGCCTCCTCGGCGTCGAGCCGCTCAAGGTGCCGCAGCAGGGCGGGCGTCTCCTCGTCGACGGCGCGGCGGAAGATGCGGGCCGCCCCGTCGCCGAGCGGCTGCTCGCCCTCCGCGACCCAGGCGAACCCCAGCAGGCGGTCTCCGGCCCGGAACGCCGTGATCAGCCGGCGGTGCGCCTTCCGCGGGCCGTCGGACAGGTCGACGACGTCCGCGGTGCCGCGGAGCCGGTCGAGGCTTCCGGTCCGGGTCAGATGCTCGAGCCACACACCCGGGATCCTGCGGCCGAGGATCGCCTCGGCGCGGCCACGGTCCATCGGGCCGACGAAAGCGGAGTAACCGAGCACTCGGAACGACGGGTCCTCCAGGATGACCGGCCCGCCCACCACCTCGGCGATCCGGTCCGCGATGTCGAACGGCGACGCGGTGGTCCCGGGCCGGGGCGGTGTCGGGGCTGCCGAACCGGGGCGCCGGAGCGCTTCATCGATCGGTGCGTTCATGACCGTAAATCTACTCCGATTGGAGCGTCCGTGCCGCGCGCGGCCGCCCTAGAGTTCCGACACCCAGCCACCCCGGTCAGCGGGGCCGGCCCGACGGAAGGGAGCGTCGACGTGCAGCTCGTCGACCTGTCACAGGACATCTACCAGGGCATGCAGGTCTATCCCGGCCACCTCAAGACCGTGGTGTTCGACCACGCGTTGCACGAAGAGACGGCGCTGCGCTTCGTGGGCGGCTTCTCGTTCCAGACCAAGGGCATCATCTTCAACGACAACGGCCCGACCCACGTCGACTCGTTCTCCCACCTCGACCCCGACCCGTCGGCCCAGACCATCGACCAGATGTCGCTCGACCTGTTCTACGGCGCGGCGGTCTGCCTCGACGTCTCGCACGTCGGCGCCGGCCAGGACATCACCGCCGAGCACCTCGACGCGGCGCAGGACGCCGTCGACGTGACCGTCGAGCGCGGCGACATCCTGCTGCTGCACACCGGGACGCACGGCCGGTACGCCGGGCAGCCGCAGTACCTCACCGAATTCCCCGGTCTCGGGGAGACCGGCAGCGAATGGATTGTCGAGCACGGGGTGAAGACGTTCGGCGTGGACAGCCCGACACCCGACAACCCGACCAGCAAGTCCTACCCGTGCCACATGATGTGCCGCCGCCACCACATCACCCACTACGAGAACCTCACCAACCTCGACCAGCTGATCGGCAAGCGGTTCACGTTCATCGGCTTCCCGCTCAAGGTGCTCGGCGCCCACGGCGGCCCGACCCGCGCGGTCGCCCTGCTCGACGGTCCGGCGTGACCACCGTCGACGGGCCCGCCTTCCCGGGTGACCGGGTGGCGGGCCGTACCGCCGTCGTGACCGGTGCCGGCAGCGGGCTTGGCCGTGCGATCACGCTCGCTCTCGCGGCCCGCGGCGCCCGCGTGGTCGCGGTCGGGCGCAACCGGGAGCGGCTCGATGCAGTGGCGGCCGAGGCCAAGGCGATGTCCGGGAGCGTCCGGGTCACGGCGGCCGACGTGTCCGACCCGGCGAGCGTTGCCGCGCTCGCCGAGGAGGTGGCCGACGAGACGGTGGAGATCCTGGTCAACAACGCCGGCGTCCCTGGCCCCGTCGCGCCGCTGGTCGACATCGAGCCCGACGAGTGGGACGACGTCTTCGCGACCAACGTCCGCGGCATCTACCTGATGTGCCGGGCGTTCCTTCCGGCGATGGTCGAGCGGGGCGTCGGCGATGTGATCAACCTCGCGTCGGTGAGCGGCAAGCGCCCGCTGACCCGCCGCACGCCGTACACCGCTTCCAAAATGGCGGTGATCGGGCTGACCGCGACACTCGCGTACGAAGTGGGCCCGGCAGGCGTCTCGGTGAACTGCCTGTCGCCGGGTCCGGTCCAGGGGCCGCGGATGACCCGCAACTTCAACCTGGAGGCCGAGCGCACCGGGACGACGTACGAGGAGGCCGAGGAGGCGTTCGTGTCGCGGGCAGCGCTGCACCGGATGCTCACCGAGGACGAGGTGGCCGCGGCCGTCGTCGCGATGCTGCACATGCCCGGCCTCTGCGCGGCCGACATCGACCTGTCCGCGGGGATGGTGGCGCGCTAAGCCCCGTCCCGCTCCTGGGTGAGCAGGTAGTCGAGCACGACGGCGTGTGACGACGCGAGGTGGGCGCGGGTGAGCTCGGCGGCAGCCCGCGCTTCCTGCGCCTTCACCGCGTCGAGGATCTGCCGGTGCTCCTCCTGCAGGTGCCCGGCCTGGCCGACCACGTCGAGGTGGAAATAGATGTAGCGGTCGGTGAGCCGCCGCAGCTGCTCGACCATCGCGATCATGCGCGGCCGTCCGGCCAGCGTGTAGACCTCCGCGTGGAAAGCCGCGTTGGTCTCCACCCAGGTGCCCGGCCAGATGGCCGGGTCATCCATCACCGCGAGCAGATGGGTCATCCGCGTGATGCCGGCCCGGCCCACCCGCGGGACGGCGAGCCGGGTGGCGACGGGTTCGACCGCCTCACGTAGCTCGTAGAGTTCCTGCAGGTCGTCGATGGACAGCGGGGTCACCACCGCGGTGGCGCCGCGTAGCTCGACGAGCCCTTCGCTGGCGAGCTGCTGGAGGGCGTCGCGGACCGGGATGCGGCTAACGCCGTACTCCTCGGCCAGGCCGGCCTGCGACAGCGCGGTCCCCGGCCGGAGCTGTCCGCTGGACACACGCTCGCGCAGGCTACCCGCCACTCGCGCGGCGGCCGACTCGGTGGACACCCGAGCAGTCTGCCGTACGTCGGTTGAACCCGTCATGCCGCCACGTCAGCGCTCGCCACGGCGTAGCGACCCGACCACGAGCCGGTCGATGCTCACGTCGAGAGCGCGCTCGTCGCCAACATCGCCGAACACCCTGAGCATGTCCTTGATGTCGCCGTGCACCCGCGGGCTGCGGGCGCGCAGCTGCGCAACCATGTCGTCGACCCGCTTGGTCAGGGCGTCACGCGTGTCGACCACCTCGTTGAGCAGGCCGAGCTCCGCCGCCTGTTCGGCGGCCAGTGGCTCTCCCGTCGCGGTGAGCCAGAACGCCTTCCGGCGGCCGACCACGCGAGGCAGCCAGGCGAGGACCAGGGCCGGCGCGAGGCCGATGCCGACTTCGGGGAACCGGAAGGCCGCGTCCCGCACCGCCACCGACACGTCGAAGGCCGCCACCAGGCCGACACCGAACCCGGCCGCGTCGCCCTGCACCTCGGCGACGGTCACCAGCCTCGTCCGCTGCGCCGAGCGGGTGAGCCCGGCGAGCGCCTCGGCCTCCGCCCGCACCTCGGCCGGGGTCGAGCCGCCACGGTCGCGGCCAAGGCAGAACACGTCACCGGTTGCCCGTAGGCGCAGCACGTGCGCGCCCTCCGGCGGGTCGTCGAGTACGGCCGCCAGCTGTCCGCACAGCTCGATGCTGAACAGGTTCTTCGGGGGCCGGGACAGCTCGGCCAGGATCACGCCGTTCTCGACCGGGTGGATGGTCAGGTCGCTCATCAGTTCAGCCTTCCGGTCGCTTTGCCGCCGTACCAGTCAACGTCGTCGGGTGCCGTCCGGACGGTGACCGCACGCACCTGCGTGAAGTCGTGGAACGACTCCCAGCCGCCCTCGCGGCCAATTCCGCTCTCCTTGAGACCACCCCACGGGGAGGACGGGTCCAGGCGGTGGTGGTCGTTGATCCAGACCATCCCGGCCTCGAGCCGGGACGCCACGCGGTGGGCGCGGGCGATGTCACGGGTCCATATCGCGGAGCCGAGGGCGTACGGCGAGTCGTTGGCGATCGCGACGGCCTCGTCCTCCTCGTCGAAGGGGATCGCCACGACGACGGGCCCGAAGATCTCCTCGCGGGCCACGGTCATGTCGTTGGTGACATTGGCCAGCACGGTCGGCTGCACGAAGAAGCCGTCCTCCAGCCCGGGCACGGTCGCGGCGGCGCCACCCGTGACGACGCGGGCGCCGGACCGCACGCCCTCGGCGATGCGGCCGAGGATCCGGTCCCTGGCTCGGGCGGAGATCACCGGGCCGAGCTGTGTGGACTCGTCGCTGGGGTTGCCGATGCGAATTCCCTCGGCGACCGCGGTCAGCGCGTCGAGGAACCCGTCGTGGATGCTGCGGTGCACCAGCAGCCGGCTACCCGCGATGCAGGTCTGGCCGGCCCCGATGAAGCCGCCGAACGCGGCGCCGCGCGCGGCCACGTCGACGGGTGTGTCACCGAAGATGATGACCGGCGACTTACCGCCGAGCTCTAGTGTGGTCTTGGCGAAGCGCCTCGCGGCCGCGAGCGCGATCGACCGGCCAGGCTCGGTGCCGCCGGTGAACACCACCTTCTTTACCAACGGGTGCTCGGTGAGAGCGGCGCCCACGACCGGGCCGAGGCCGTTGACGACGTTGAGTACGCCGTCGGGAATGCCGGCCTCGTGGGCGATGTCGGCCAGCAGCATCGCGGTCAGGGGGGTCTGCTCGGACGGCTTCAGCACCACCGAGTTGCCGGTCGTCAGCGCGGGCGCGAGGGACTTCGACGCGATCATCATCGGGTGGTTGAACGACGCCAGGATCGTGACCACGCCGAGGGGCAGCCGGCTGGTGTACGAGTGGTAGGGCCCGGGCATCGGGACCACCGCGTCGCGGTCCGCGAGCAGCAGCGAGGCGTTGTAGCGGTACCACTCCGGCAGCCGGGTGATCTGCGCCTTCGTCTCGGTCAGTGGCCGGCCGTTGTTGGCGGTCTCCAGCTGGTAGAGGTCGCTCATCCGCGCCGCGATCCCGTCGGCGAACCGGTGCAGGATCCGCGACCGCTCGTGGATTGGCATCCGGCTCCACACGCCGGAGTCGAAGGCCTCCTGGGCGACCCGGACGGCCTCCTCGACGTCGGCCTGGTCGGCACTGTCGGCGACCGCGAGCACGCCGCCCGTCGCGGGATTGACGACATCGAGCCGAGGGCCCCGCCCCTCGACGACCCGGCCGCCGATGCGTAGACCGGTCGCCAGTGGTCCAGAGGGGAGCGCCACCGTCGGCTGGATGTGGGCCGTGGTCACGGTGCCGTCCGCTTGGTATACATCATGGCGTGAAGGTATACACGAGTTCCGGTCAGGTCAACGGTCCCCGCGTCTCCGTGCTCGGCACCGGGGTGATGGGCGCCAGGATGGCGCGCAACCTCGCCGCGGCCGGGCTGCCGCTCAACGTCTGGAACCGCACGCCCGAGCGGGCGGCCCCGCTGGCCAAGGCCGGCGCCCGAGTGGCCCCGACGGTCGCCGACGCTGTCCGCGACGCCGACGTCGTCCTGACGATGCTGTGGGACGCCGACACCGTCGAGGAGGTGCTCCGCGACGCGGACGGAGCGTTCGCGCAGGGCGCGGTGCTGCTGCAGACCAGCACCGTCGGCGTCGACGGCGCCGCGCGCCTGGCCGACGTGGCGGCCGAGCTCGGGTTGCGGTACGTCGACGCGCCGGTCCTCGGTACCAAACATCCCGCTGAGCAGGGAACCCTCGTCGTGCTGGCGTCCGGGCCCGCCGACACGCGGGCCGTGCTCACTCCAGTGCTCGACGCCATCGGCTCCCGGACCGTCTGGCTCGGCGAGGCCGGCACGGCCTCGCGGCTCAAGCTCGCGGCCAACGCGTTCGTGCTCAACGTGACGGCGGCCATCGCCGAGTCGATGGCGGTGGCGGGCGCGCTCGGCCTCGCCCCGACAGCGTTCCTGGACGCGATCCACGGCGGCCCGATGGAGTCGCCGTTCGTCGCGGCCAAGGGCACCCTGATGGCGGCAGGCGACTACCCGCTCTCCTTCGCAGTCGACAGCGGGATCAAGGACGCCCGATTCATCCTCGCCGCGGCCGGCGACGCCGCGCCCCTCACCGCCGTCACGCTCGAGCTGCTCGCGACCGCCTCCGCGGCAGGCCACGGCGGCGACGACATCGCGGCGCTCGCCCACGCCGTATCCCAGCCGCGGGGGGCGCGGTGAGCCGCCCAGTTGCCGTCGTCACGGGCGGCACGCGTGGCATCGGGGCTGCCACGGCCGAACTCCTCGCCGACCGCGGCCACGACCTGGTGCTGGGCTACCGGTCGCGCGACGCCGAGGCGGCCGAGCTGGCCGAACAGCTGGGCGAGCGGGGCGTAGAGGTGCGCACCGTGCGCTGCGACGTCGCAGACGAGGCTGATGTCGAGCGACTGTTCGCCGTCGCCGACGCGCTGGGTCCGCTGGCCGCGCTGGTCAACAACGCCGGGGTCCTCGAACAGCAACGGTCGATGGTCGAAATCGACATGGCTCGCTGGCGCCGGGTCTTCTCCGTCAACGTCTTCGGCGCGGCCGCGTGTTGCCGTGCCGCGGTCCGCCGCATGTCCACCCAGACCGGCGGCAAGGGCGGCGCGATCGTCAACCTGTCGTCGCGCGCCGCGCAGCTCGGCTCGCCTCAGGAGTACGTCGACTACGCCGCCAGCAAGGCCGCTGTCGACACGATGACCCGGGGACTCGCGCTGGAGGTGGCCCGGCACGGCGTGCGGGTGAACGCCGTGCGCCCCGGCATCATCGACACCGAGATTCACGCGGGGGGTGGGGATCCGGGGCGCGTGCCGCGGCTCGGCCCCGCGCAGCCGATGGGACGGCCGGGCACGGCCGTCGAGGTCGCAGAGTCCGTCGTGTGGCTGCTCTCACCAGCAGCGTCGTACATCACCGGCACCATGCTCGACGTTTCGGGCGGCCGCTGAACCGACGACGCCTGCCGGCTCCCTCGGTGCGCGGGCTGATCATCGAAGCCGGCCGCCTGCACGTCATCGCCAGCCGCATGACAGCGATGGTTCAGCGCTGGCTACCGCGGCGGCACCGTCACTGACGACTTGCGTCATTCACCGCCTGCGGATTCACAGGCCACGCCACTGCCCAGACACAGATCACGAACGAGACTGCGGATACGCGGAACAGACCGCGGGGCGACGCACAGGAAGCGAGAGCACGCCGTGAGACTGGGTTACTTCTCGATGCCGCTGCACCCACTCGGCCGGACGTGGGCCGAAACCCTCCAGGAGGACCGCGAGGCGGTCATCCTGGCGGACTCGCTGGGCTTCCACGACGCGTTCATCGGAGAACACCTCACCGACCAGCACGAGAACATCACCAACAGCCTGCTGTTCCTCGCAACGCTGATCTCCGACACGCAGCACATTCGGCTGGCGACCGGCACCACGAACCTGTCACAGCAGCACCCGGCGCTGGTAGCGGCGAACTCAGCGATGTTTGACCACCTCAGCAACGGCCGGTTCATCCTCGGCATCAGCCCGGGCGCGCTGACCTCCGACGCGGAGGCGCTCGGCATCCTGCACGAGGACCGCAATCGGATCTTCGCCGAGGCGATCGACGTGATCACGAAAATCTGGGAGCTGGACCCGCCGTACTCAATCGATCTGCCCGACAACCGGTTCAAGGTCACCACCGAGACCACCATCGACCTCGACTTCGGCGTCGGCATCATGCCGAAGCCGCTCCAGCAGCCCCGGCCCGAGATTGTCGGCACCGTCGTGGCGCCGTTCTCCAAAGGCGTCATCGCGATGGGCCAACGGGACTTCCACCCGCTGTCGGCCAACTTCCTGCTCCCGCAGTGGGTGGCCACCCATTGGCCCAACTATGTTCAGGGCAAGCAAGCCGCCGGCGAGGTGGCAGCCCCGGCCGACTGGCGCGTGGCTCGTACCGTGTTCATCGCCGACGACCCTAGCGTGGCGCAGGCCTACGGCCGCGACAACGAGGACAGCCCGTACCGGTTCTACTACTCGCAGATGCTGAAGAAGATGCGGAAACTCGGCCGCCTCGAGCTGTTCAAGACGCACCGGGACCAGCCGGACGAGGAGATCACGCTCGACTACGTTCTCGACAAGCTGGTCATCGCCGGCACGCCGGAGTCGGTTACCGAGCAGATCCTCGCCTTCCGCCAGGAGATCGGCGAGTTCGGCGAACTCGTGTACGCCGGACTGGACTGGGTCGACCCGCGGCTGGCCCGCCGCTCGATGGAGTTGATGGCGCAGAAGGTCATGCCCGACGTCAACTCGGCCCTGGGCTCCGCGGCGTGAGCGACCGCCTGCCACTGCTCTCCGACGCCGAGCTCACCCACGAGCAGCGCTCGGCCGCCGCACGGATCGCCGCCGGTCCGCGCGGCGCGGTCTTCGGGCCGTTCGTGCCACTGCTGCGCAGCCCCGAACTGATGACCCGGCTCCAACTGGTCGGCGAGTACCTGCGGTTCGACAGCGCACTCGACGACGACCTGGTGGAGCTGGTGATCCTCTACGTCGCGCGGGCTTGGGACCAGGAGTTCGAGTTCGGCTACCACCAGCCGCTGGCGTTGCAGGCAGGCCTCCCCGAGGACGTCGTCGACGCCGTCGCGCGGGGCGTGCGGCCGGCGGGTGGCCGGCCGGAGGTCGGTTATGTGTACGACCTGCTCGACGAACTGCACATCACGCGCCAGGTCTCCGACGCGACGTACGCCTCCGCTGTCGAGGCACTGGGCGAGGCGCGGGTCGTCGAGGTGGTCGGCACAGCCGGCTACTACACCACTCTGGCAATGACGATGAACACCGCCCGGACCCCCCCGCCCGCCCGGGCGCCACGACTTCCGGCCCGGGAGCGCGCATGAAGGCCCCGCTGGTCCTACTGCACCCGCTGGGTGTCGACCACCGGTTCTGGAACCCAGTGGTCGAAGCGCTGCCCGACGACGTGGGCGACGTCGTTGTGCCCGACCTGCTGGGTCACGGGTCCGCCCCGCTGCCGCCGCAGGGCGCGACAATTGATGACTTCGCCGATGCGATCGAGGCTGACATCGCCAGGCATAGCGAGGTCCATCTCGTAGGGGTGTCGCTCGGCGGCCTGGTCGCCCAGGTGCTCGCCGCTCGACGGCCCGACCTTGTGAAGCGACTCGTCGTCGCCGACGCCGTCGCGGTCTACCCCGACGCCATGCGAGCGATGTGGCGCAACCGGGCGGCCACGGTGCGGCGTGAGGGCCTCGAGGCCGCCGTCGAGCCGATGGAGGCGCTGTGGTTCTCCGAGGCGTTCCGCCGGGACGCGACCGATGCGGTCGAGCGCGTGCGCCGGATCCTGCTGGCCAGCGACCCAGAGGGGTACGCCCGCACATGTGAGGCGTTGGCGATCGCGGACACCACCGCCGTGGTGGGGTCGGTTGCGGCGTCGGTGCTCGTGGCATGCGGCAAGGACGACGCTCTGCCGTTCCGGCAAGCGACCCAATGGTTCGCCGCGACGCTTCCAGCGGTGACGGTGGCGTGGCTCCCGGGCGGGCACGCCGCGGCATACGAGCACCCGAAGCCTTTTGCGGACGTGGTGGCGGGCTTTCTCTCCTGACCGTCGGTGCGGATAAGCCGTCGCCTCGCGTTCGGCCTGGGCGAGGGAGACGTAGGAGCAGCCGTACCAGCCGGACGGCGACCTCAGGCAGGGTTCGCCGCCGCTGAAGGGAGTGGCCGAGCAGCGCCGTCTTGTGCAGCCGGTTTCGCACCGTGCGCTCGTTGCAGTCGCAGCTGCTCTGCCGCCGCTACGTAACTGCTTACCCCACCCCCATGCCCACTCGTCGTCCAGACCGTAGAGCTGGCCGAGGGGGAGGGAGACAACGCTGTTGGCGTATCCGGAACTGGCGAGGATTTGGTCGACTTTGTCGACGATCCACCGCTCGCCTGCCTTGCCGTCAGCGTAGAGCTGAGCCAGGTGGGTGAAGGCTTCCATCGCGGCGGCGCCATCTGTTCCTGGCGCGGCAACACCACATTATGCAAGCGCGGCCGGGAGCAGGGCCCGGACCCGTGCGGGTCGTCGTCGCCGTGAAGCCTGGCGAGCTCAGCGAGGGCTGGCCCGTCTTATCCCCCTGCGAGCCAGAACGCGGCCCACCGAGAAATCCACTCGGTGGGCAACATGCCCAGCGTCAGCCACGCGACAGGAGTTGGTGCGGGATCCTCGCTGCCGGAGTGTCTGGGCAAATCGTGCATTCGGTCACCGTGTCGACTCGGTGGTGATCGCGAGACGTTTCTTCGCTGGAGTGGTTAGGCGCGGACCGCTAGGGAAGCCGGCTGCTGTCGAACCACGATGCGCCTGGGGTCGTCACGACGAACCACCCACCCGTTCAACGAGCCCGCTGTGCGCCGAGCGGGTGATCGCCTCGAACGCGTCGACGTTGTACAGCATCTCCTCGTACAACACCGGGTACGGCGCTTCGCCGGCGGCGGCACGGGCGAACGCTTCGATGTTCTCGCGGACGCTCGGGTACGGCGGCAAGAACACCGTCTTCGGCTCCGCTCCCCGGTGCACGGTGGTGACATCCCAGCCGCGCGGGAGCTCGGGGTGGTTGCGATCACGGATCTCCACCCACGCCTTGGACCCGAGCACCGTCACCCGGCCGACGAACGGCGTGGTGAGGATGGCCGTGATCATCGCAGTTCGGCCGTTCTCGAAGCCCATGGTGATTGTGAGAGTGTCACCGTTTTCGAACGTCGTCGCGTGGATGGCGAGGCGGGCCCACACCTCCACCGGTCGACCGAACACCGCGATCGCCAGGTCGACCATGTGGATGCCGGTGGCCGACAGCGGGCCGACCGGCGCGGCCGCGGTGGACAGCCGCCAGTTGTCGCCCGGCAGGTCCAGGAACTTGTCCTGGCTAAAGTTGCCCTCGAACACCAGCGGGGTACCTAGCTCGCCGCTGCGGCACATCTCGCGCAGTTGCTGGACGGCCGGCTCGAAGCGGCGCTCGTGGCCGATGCCGAGCTGCACGCCCGCCGCCTGCACCGCCGCGATGGCGGCACGGGCCTCGCGGCCGTTGGTGGTCAGCGGCTTCTCGCAGAACACGTGCTTGCCAGCCCTGGCCGCGGCCACAATCTGTTCCGCGTGCAAGCGGTGCGGCGTGCAAAGGATCACCGCCTCGACGGCCTCGTCCGCGAGGGCCTCGTCCAGCGAGGTCGCCACGCGGATGCCGTGCTCGGCTCCGCGCTCACGGGCGGATTTGGCGACGTCCACGCCCAGTACGACTCGAACGTGCTCGCTGTTGGCCAGGTCGGTGACGATCTTCTGGCCCCACCATCCGAGGCCCACGACGGCTGCGTTGATCATCCGAGAAGTCAAGCCTCGGGACCGGGGAAAGCGGACTGTCCCCCGACGTGAAATTCACCCGCCGCGATGACGGAATCCGTCAGTCCCACCGGATACCTCGCCGGGTACGACGCGGAGCAGCAGCCTTCTTACGGTCCCCGGCACCCCGGCACCCGCAATCACACGGCTTGCGTGAGTGCCCACCTTCCCCCCGCTTTGTTCAATGAGCAGCACCGGGAAGAAGGACGTGACACTGTCCGCAGCCAATCCCGGCAGCGACGACGGAGGTAGTGGAATGAAGCCCGCCAGCACCAGCACGGACCGGTCGGTGGATGCGGCCAACTTCCGGCACGTCGTCGGTCACCTCGCCAGCGGGGTCACCGTCGTCACGACCGAGGCGGACGGCAAGCGTCACGGCATGACCGCGAGTTCCGTGACGTCGCTGTCGCTCGAACCGCCGATGATGCTCGCTTGCATCAACAACGCCGTCCCAACCGCACAGGCGGTGTCGATGTCCAGGCGGTACGTCGTCAACGTGCTCGGCGAGGACCAGGGCGAGCTCGCCAAGCAGTTCGCCATCGCGAGCAGTGACAAATTTCGCGGTGTCGCCCTCCGCATTGGGGCGTTCGGGCTGCCGCTGCTCAGCGACGCCCTCGCGCATATCGAGTGCGAGGTCGTCGAGTCGGTCGTCGGCGGTACCCACACGATCTTTCTGGGGCGGGTGGTGTCCGCGACCGCCGGCCAGGGGCAGCCGCTGACGTACTTCCGCGGCGGGTTCGGCCGGTTCGAGTTCGCTCGCGACGATGAGGTCTACGGACGCGCGCGCGAGCTCGTTCTGAGCCGGGTGTACCCCGCCGACCACGCGTTGCCGCTCGACGAACTGGCGACGCAACTCGACGTCGACCCGGCAGCTGCGTTCTACGCGCTGACCCGGCTGTCGTCGGATGGGCTGGTCCGCCGTGACCCGGACCGCGGCTACGTGGTCGCGCCGCTCGACGTGCGCACCTCCGACGAGACCTTCGACGCCCGGCTCGCGATCGAACTCGGCGTTATCGCGCTATCGATGCATCGGGTGACCGATGACGAGGTGGCCGAGCTGCGTCGCCGTTTCGACACGATGGCCGCGCTGCTCGTCGACGACCGGTTCGTGGACTTTCACGGCTATCTCGCCGCCAACTACGCGTTTCACGAGCACCTCGTGTCCCTCGCCTGCAATCCGCTGCTCACGTCGACGTTCGGTCGTCTCAGCATCAAGAGCGTGATGACCCGCTCATTCGGGTCGACGCCGGAAACGTCACAGAAGTTCGTGAAGGTTCAAGGGCGCCTGGTGGAAGCGTTCGAGCGGCGTGACGCACGTGCCGCGAAGCAGGCCGCCGTCGACTACTGCGAGCTCGCAAAGAAGCGGGTCCGCGAGATCCTGGCGTTCACCGGCGGACGGCTCTAGATGCGCCTGCTTACAGTCGGCTGATCGGGGATCCGCCGGGCGCGCTGTGCGGTTCGGCTCAGTTCCGCGTGAGCTTCCTCGATCGCCGCAAGGGTGGCCTGCAGGTGCTGGAGGGTCAGGCGCACGGCGGCCTGTTCGTCCCGCCGCTGGTAGATGTTAAGAAGCTCCTTGTGCTCGGCGTTCGCCTCGGGCGACGGAACATTTGGAGCATAACGGTTGCAATTGCAGGGCCCGGATGTCCGCCCATCGTGGTGACCCCTTCCTGACTTTCGGTCAAGGACCTGAACGGCCCTTAAAGAAAGGCCGAGGTAAGGTCCGATCACGGTTTACCAAGTCAGGCGCGAGGGGTAGCCTCCTGGAAAACTCTCAGTCCATGAGTCGACGAACGACATGCCACGAGACAGGCCTCCGGTATAACCCATTCCGATTAATCGTGTTGGTCCACGCTCATTGGCCTCTGTCGAGGCCGTCCGATTCGGAGGTGTTTGATGAGGCCGGACGAAGGTGTTCCAATCCGATGGATCACTTGGCCAGCTGGCGTAATCGCCGCGCTCGCCTGGGGGGCTGGTCGCCTTACGTCGATCGCGTTTCTTGACCTCATCTTCGTCGCCGCTGTCGCTTGGTTAGGCGGTTGGTTATTGAGCGACTTTACTTGCCGCTACCTCACCCGGCGTGGGGAGCTCGCACCGCGGGAGGGCGAAGTCGAGTGGGCGGTCGACGAGCCGAGACCGCGCCCACAGTGACGGAGCCGCCATTTCCTCGAAATGCTCGCCGACATGCGGCCGGTCGCTGTCGATCGTGCTCACCCTGGTGGGGGAGACGTGACCGGGCGGAGGGACGCCCAGATCGCCCCCGGGATCGAAAACCCCACTGCGTCGGACTCGCCCTGCAGAGGCCGCCAGGACGCGCTCGATGCCTTCGTTGCCGGCCTGTGCGGGCAGGATCGCGCGTCATTCGACCGGGTGGCCCTCACCGTGGTCGCCATCGAGAGCTCGACCGCCGACGGCGAACGGGCAGGGCGGGCGGGAGGGCGAGAACCAGCCTGGTCAAGCTGCTCGCCATGTACGCGCCGCACACTCTGAGGTTCTTCGACGGCGAGTTCATCTCGGAAAGTTTCCGGGCGCCTGCTTCTCGGCCCTCTCCGCCGGGTTCGACCCAAAGATCAAGAGCGCCACCCCTTGCGAAGATCAAGGCGCAGCACGGTGCCGACGAACGAAGATCGCGGCCGCCTATCAGACGGTGCTGAAACCGGTCCTGGATGCGGCCGGACGCCCCACCGGCGTCGACTTCGCGCCGGGATAACCGCGGCTCGGCAACCCTGAATCCGAGGGTGAGTTACTCCTGTCAACTCGTACGCCGATTGCGGTATCTGGCAGCTGCGGCCACCAGAGCGAGCACGACCGGAACGACGATGGCAACCGGCAGCGAGCCCGCTGCGGTCAGGGTCCGCTTTCCGGCCACTGTCACGTGTACCGGCTGGCTCACCACCAGCGGGCCCGTACCCGCCGTGGAGTCGCCTGCGGGCATGAGCACGACGTAGACGTCGAAACTGCCGGTGTTGACGGCCTGACTCTGCCAGGACAGTGACGTGCTGCTGCCTGGCGCCACCGGCGGAACTTCCCGGGTCACGTCCGCCGACCAGTCCTCGAGGTCGACGTAGACGCCGTCCAGGCTCGCGACGTTGAGGTGGGCCACCAGCCGGTCGGTCGGCACGGAACCCGAGTTGACCACGCGGGACTCAAGCGTCAACCGCTCACCAACGACCGTGTTGAGTCGGCTCTGCTCTAGTACGACCTCGACGACGCCCGGCAGTGGCGGCGGAGCGGCTGCCGCCGAAGCGGTCAGGCCGACGGGAGCCGTCAGCGCCACCAACAGCCCTGCGAGGGCCAGCCCTGTCTTCATGCTCCGCTCACCCCTCCATGCAGCCTGACGATCCGGGTGCCGGCGGCAACCAGGACGCCGCCGGCCAGTACCGCGGTGAGTAGCGGAGACATCAGGTAGGACAGGTCCCGCGTCCAGCCGTGCCCGTTGACGAGCGCAGCCGTCAGGTAGTGCAGCGCCGCGCCGACCGGATTGAGCCGGACGAGAAGATCACCGAACCAGCCCTTCGGCGCGCCGCCGGGCAACTGGGTCGGTGCGAAGAGCGCCACCAGCAGGAACAGGCTCACCGCGAGGCTGACTTTGTTGGAGCTCGACACGGCGCTGATCAGCAGACCGAGCGCGGCGAGCGCGACCGCCAGCAGCGTGCCGACGAGCAGGCCCAGCAGCAACGCCTGCCCGACGATGGACACTCCGCGTCCGAGTACCCACAGATACGGCACGCTCACGACGAAGGCCGCGAGCCAAAGTGACATGGCAGCTGCCATCTTCCCCAGCACGATCGCCCGGCGGGAGACGGGTGCGAGCAGCAGGCTCTCCAACGTGCCCCGTTCCCGCTCCCCGCTGATCGCGTCGGCGCTGACCACCAGCGTGACGAGGACGCCGACCGCCACCGCAACCTGCAGGGTGAGGTTCACCGCTTCCCGCTGCTCGAGGAAGTTGAGCACCTGACTGGTACCGGCAAGGTAGGTCATGACGCTCAGGACGACGCTGAACGCGAAGACCAACACCGGGCCGCGCCCGCTCACCCACAGATCGCGGCACTCCTGTTCGGCGACGACCCGCCAACCCGGGCCATCGCCGCGAACCCCGCCCGCGCTGGATTCGCCGAACCGGACCCGCCCCCGCAGACCCGTCGTCATCGGACACCCTCCCCGGTCATAGCAAGGAACGCGTCGCTGAGCCGCGCGCGTTCGGCCTCGAAGGACAGGACCGGCACGTCGGCGCTCAGCACGGCCCGCAGTGCTGCGTTCATCCCGGTACCCGTGCCGCTCTTGTCTGCGCCCGGCGATCCGTTCAGGGAGATCCTGAGGATGTCGGGACGTTCGTCGGCGGGCTCTGTCATCAGGCCGGCGACGCCCGCGAGCGCTTGCCGGGCCCGACCGACCAACTCGATCGGTACGCGCATCTGCGCGTACTGCTGGGTGGGGACAGCGCGGGTGACCTCGCCGAAGGTGCCGGAGACGAGGACCTTTCCCTTGTGAAGGATCAGCACGCTCGTGCAGATCTCCTCGACGTCCGGAAGGGTGTGGGTGCTGAGGATGACCGTCGCTCCTCTGACCACCGCGATCTCGCGGACGATCGCCAGCATCTGACGTTGCCCGGCCGGGTCGAGCCCGAGCGTCGGCTCGTCGAGGAACACGACAGCGGGATCGTTGACCAGCGCCCGTGCGATGCCCAGGCGCTGCCGCATGCCGCGGCTGTACGTGGAGATCCGCGACGAGCCACGCTCGGCCAGGCCTACCTCCGCCAGTAGCCGCTCGGCGACCCGCGCGGC
Source organism: Micromonospora sp. NPDC005163 (assembly GCF_053599835.1). Taxonomy (NCBI): domain Bacteria; kingdom Bacillati; phylum Actinomycetota; class Actinomycetes; order Micromonosporales; family Micromonosporaceae; genus Micromonospora; species Micromonospora sp. NPDC005163. The sequence continues at coordinate 26,206 of NZ_JBSFYP010000027.1, read as the reverse complement.
GTCCGGACGGGCGTTGCCGAACAGCCGCGCGTGGTAGCGCAGGTACTCCTCGCCCGTCTGGTGTCCGGGATAGCCGCTGCTTTCCGGCAACACGCCGATCCGCCGTCGAATCTCGCCCGGCCGGGTGCAGGGAACACCAGCCACCGAGAACTCCCCGCTCGTCGGTGCGAGCACCGTGGTGAGCAATCGGATGGTGGTCGTCTTGCCCGACCCGTTCGGCCCGAGCAGTCCCACGACCTCGCCTTGTCGTGCAGTGAAGCTCAAGCCGTCAACCGCCGTACGGTCCCCGAACCGCTTGGTGAGCCGCACCGCCTCGAGCTGCACGCTGGCCATGAGCGTCCCCCTCTCGCCGTGCGAGGTGGCGGCGCGCCACCCGCGGTCCGTTCGACCAGGACGTCATGGCGACTGTACGGCGGGTTGGCTGAAGACCGGCTGAACGCGGACGAAGCCGGAGGTCTGCGTCGGCGGCTTCAGCGGGCAGTAAGCCGGCGAGTGGCACACTTGGGGAGTGCGCATCCTCGTGGTCGAGGACGACAAGCATCTCGCCCGGTCAATCAAGCGTGGACTGGAGGCCGAGGGGTTCGCTGCTGAGGTCGCACTCGACGGCATCGACGGCCTCTGGCGGGCCACGGACGGCGACTTCGACGTCATCGTTCTCGACATCATGCTTCCCGGCAAGAACGGCTTCCAGGTGTGCGCCGAGTTGCGTGAGGCCGGCAACTGGACCCCGATTCTCATGCTCACGGCCAAGGACGGCGAGCTCGACGAGGCGGAAGCTCTCGATACCGGAGCCGATGACTACCTGTCCAAGCCGTTCTCCTATGTCGTCCTGGTCGCCAGAATTCGGGCGCTGCTGCGCCGGGGTTCGCGGGAGCGCCCGGCCACGCTGAATGTCGGCGACCTGCGGCTCGACCCCGCCGCCCACAGGGTCTGGCGTGGGGAAACGGAGGTCTCACTCACTCCGCGCCAGTTCGCCCTCCTCGAGTTCCTCATGCGGCGTCCGGGCGAAGTGCTTTCCAAGGGCACCATCCTCGACCACGTCTGGGACTTCGCGTTCGACGGCGACCCCAACATCGTCGAGGTCTACGTCCGGCACCTACGCAGGAAGATCGACGAGCCGTTCGGTCGATCCGCGATCCAGACCGTCCGTCTCGTCGGCTACCGACTGGACCCCGATGGTGGCTGAAAACCCCCGGCCTCGGGCACGCCTCACGACGGTGCGCGCCCGCACCACCGTGGCCGCCACGATCGTCGTTGGTGTCGCCCTCGTGGTCACCGCCGTGGGCCTGGTGGTGTTTCTGCGTCGTTCGCTGGTCGAACGCGTCGACGACATGGCGAGGGTACGTGCGCACGACGTCGCCACTCTGGCTCGCCAGGGCACGCTCCCCACGGAGCTGGCCGTCGAGGGTGACGACGGAAGCATCGCCCAGGTCGTGGACGGCGCCGGCCGGGTGGTGGCCGCCACCGCCGGACTTCGGCGCGATCAGTCTCTCGCCCGGTTCGGCTCCCCCGGGGCGGGGTCCGAGGTGCGCTCAGTGGACGGCCTTCCTTTCGGCGAGGCCGGCAGCTACCGGGTCATCGCGCTGTCCACGGCTACGCCCGAGGGACCGGTGACCGTCTACGTTGCGGCGAGTCTTTCCCCGGTCGATGACGTCGTCGACGTTCTCCAGGGCGCCCTTGCCACCGGTGCTCCACTGCTGCTGGCACTCGTCGCCGTCACGACCTGGACGGTCGCGGGTCGCACCCTGCGGCCGGTGGACGCTATCCGGGCCGAGGTCGCCGACATCTCCGAACGCTCCCTCGACCGGCGCGTGTCCGTGCCGACCACGGACGACGAGATCAGTCGGCTCGCGGGCACGATGAACATGATGCTCGACCGGTTGGATGCCGCCGCCGAGCGTCAACGTCGCTTCGTGGCGGACGCCTCGCACGAGTTGCAGACCCCACTCGCCGCGGCGCGCACCGACCTGGAGGTCGCACTCGCTCACCCCGACGGCACCAATTGGAACGACACGGCAGCCGACCTGCTCGCGGCGAACCGTCGTATGGAGCGCCTGGTCCGGGACCTGCTGTTCCTCGCCCGGGCGGACGCCGGCACCCCTCGCGCGGCGACCCGTCCGGTGGACCTTGACGACATCGTCCTGGCCGAGGCGGCCCGGATCCGTGGTGGCGGCCACCTGCGGGTCGACACCGGCGCGGTCTCGGCGGCTGCCGTCGACGGCCGTCGCGACGACCTGACCAGGGCCGTACGCAACCTGTTCGACAATGCCGAGCACTATGCCTCGTCATCGGTCAGCGTCGAGCTCGGCAGCGACGACCGCCGGGTCACGTTGATCGTCCACGACGACGGGCCGGGGATTCCGTGCGCGGACCGGAAGCGCGTCTTCGAGCGGTTTACGCGCCTCGACGATGACCGGAGCCGTCGCACGGGCGGCACCGGTCTCGGTCTGGCCATCGCGAGAGAGATCATCGACGCACACGGAGGGTCGATAGACGTCGAGGACGCACCTCGGGGTGCACGGTTCGTCATCTGCCTACCTGCGCGCTGACCGAGGGCCTCGCTCGGGAAGATCCGACGATTTCTCACCAAATTGCAAAGGCCGTGCGGAGCGCGTTCAGTCATTTGCGGAAATCCCCAGCGATCCAGCGAACCTCTTGACCAGCCAATCAGCTGAGTTGCAACATAGTATTACAAAGTAGAATTAAACTTGACGGTCCCGCGTAGATCGTATTACAGCCGAGTTTACACCCGTTCAGGCGCGTTGACTCCGCTAACCACGTGCGGCTCGTGCCGGCGGAATACGGGAAGTGACAATCGGCCGATCAGCCTGATCATCACGAGCGTCCATGGCGCGGTTCCGTGACCCTGCGCAGCGAGGCGGAGGAGGTGCAGACGCATCAGGGGGGTGTGGGGTTGTGGAGTTCCGGCTCTTGGGAGCAGTGGAGGCATGGGCGGGGGATCGACAAGTCGATCTCGGGCCACGCCAACAGCGGCTTATGCTGGCGATCCTCGCGCTGAACGTGAATCAGATTGTGCCGCTCGACCGCCTCGTTGACCTGACATGGCCTGAATCGCCGCCACAGACCGCACGTCATGCCATCCACGTCCGCGTCTCGCAACTGCGCCTTGTCCTGACCATGGCCGGTGCGGACCGTGAAGGCGTGGAGATCACCACGCGCGGCCCGACGTATCTCCTGCGGGCTGACCCGATGAGCGTGGACGCCCACCGCTTCCGCGCCCTCCTCGCCGCGGCTCGCCGTGAGACGGACGACCTGAAGAAGGCGGCGATGCTGCGGCGCGCGCTCGATCTGTGGCACGGACCCGCGCTGGCCGACGTGGCGACCCGGCGAGTCGAACATCTGTGCCGGGGACTGGAGGAAGCGCGGTTGACCGCTGTGGAGGAGTGGCTGGACGCGCAGTTGCGGCTCGGCCGGCACGAGGCCGTGTTGGATGACCTCGCCGAGTACGCCGGGCAGTATCCGTACCGCCAACGATTGCTCGCGCAGCTCATGTTGGCCCTGTACCGCGCCGGCCGTGCCGCCGATGCGCTGGTCGCCTACCGGCTTGCGCGGAGCCGGCTCGTCGACGAACTCGGACTCGATCCAGCGCCGCAGCTGCAGCAGCTGGAGAGAGCGATACTTCGCGGCGATCCTGGGCTTGACCTGCCGTGACCCAGCGGCCCAGCGGACCCGTCGGCAACCACGGCGACTCGTTCTGGCTGGGATGAGGGTCCGCCGGTCAGGCATGGGCCGCTCCACGCCGCCGGGCTGCTGGCCACACGCGCGTTCCGAGCCGAGATCTGTGAGGCGTGGACGAATGCTCGTGTCGTCCGAAGCGCAGATAGAGGGACGGGAGGACGAACAGGTTCAGCAGCGTCGATGTGACCAGGCCACCCAGAATCACGACCGCCATCGGGTGTTCTATCTCGTGACCGGGAAGGCTGCCGGCGATGACCAGGGGAACGAGGGCGAGCCCGGTCGCCAATGAGGTCATGAGGATCGGCGAAAGTCGCTCCTTCGCACCGCGGAGGACGAGACCTCGGCCGAACTGTTCAGATTCCTCCCTTTCCAGGTGCTGGAAATGATTGATCATCAGGATGCCGTTGCGGGCGGCGATGCCCAGCACGGTGAAGAATCCCACGAGCGAGCCGAGCGAGAGGATGCCGCCACCGAGGTATGCCGCGAGGACCCCGCCCACCAGAGCCATGGGCAGCGTGAGGAGGACGAGGAACGCCAGCCGCCAGCTGTTGAAGGCGGTGGTCAGCAGGAAGAGAATCCCGATCACCGCGACGCCGGCGAAGAGCAGCAGCCGATCCTGGGCGCTCGTGGCCTCCTTGTACTCACCGAGCAGCTGGGGATGGTACCCCGGCGGGAAGTCCACCGTCGCCAGGCGGCGCTCGACCTCGGCCGCGACGTCACCCAGGGCCTTCCCCGCGGCCACGTTGGCCCCCACATTGATGTACCTCGACCCGTTTTCCCGCAGAATCTGGTTGGGCGTGGGCACCATCGTGACCTCGGCCAGTTCACCAACGGGGACCTTGCGCCCGTCCGCTGCGTCCATCAGCAGGTTGCGGACGCTCTCGATGCTGTACCGCGCACTCGGCACGCTCCACACGTGCACCTCGGTGTTCTTTCCGTTCCGCCAGATGTCGCCCGCCTCCTCGCTGGCGATGAACGTGGCGGCCGTCCGGCGTACGTCGCCCGGCTTGATCCCGTACCGTGCCGCCTTGGCCAGGTCGACCTGGACATCCACCTGAGGAACGTTGGTCTGCAGCGTCACGTGTTCGTCGATGATGCCGTCGACACCGGCGATGAGCTCCTTGACCTCGTTGGCCTTGTCTCGGAGGACGTCGAGGTCGTCACCGACGATCCGGATGGTGATGGCCTCGCTGGATCCCGTGAGCACCTCCTTGGTGCGTTCCTTCAGGTAGGTTTGCACATCGCGCTGCAGTCCGGGGTAGCCGTCGACCACCTGCTGCACGGCGGCGAGAGTCTTGTCGTAGTCGACTTTCGGGTCGATGCTGATCCAGTTCTCGGTGAAATTCATGCCGACGACCTCGTCGGCCAACGTGCCCTGCCCGATGTGCGCGCCGAAGTTCCGGACCCCGGGGATCGCCCTCAGCTCCTTGCTGACCTGTTCCGTGATGCGGACGCTCTCCTCACGCGAGGTGCCGGGCTGGGCCACCCAGTGCATCAGGAAATCCCGCTCCTTGAACGCGGGGAACAGGTTCTGCCCCAGCATCGGTACCACCATGACACCGCCCGCCAGGACGAGCCCTACGGTCGCGTAGGCGACGGCGGGACGCGGGATGATGCGTGCCAGCATCGCGGTGTAGCCGCGCTGGAGCCAGCGCACCAGCGGCGATTCTCGCCGCTCGATCGGCGACCTGGCCAGCAGCAGCAGGGCGAGCGCCGGGATGACCGTCAAGGCCACCAGCAGCGATGCCAGGACCGCCAGCCCGTAGGCGAACGCCATGGGCCGGAAGAACGAGCCGGTGAGCCCGGTGAGCAGGAAGATCGGGACCGTGCTGACCAGGATGATCATCGTGGCCTGGACGATCGGACCCCGCACCTCCACCGACGCGTCGAGGATGATCGCCGCGGTCGACTTCGTGCTGCCCGCTCGTCGATGCTCGCGGATGCGGCGCACGATGTTCTCGACATCGATGATGGCGTCGTCGACGAGCACGCCGAGGGCAATCACGAGCCCCGCCAGGATCATGGTGTTTATCGTGGCGCCGGACCAGTAGAGCACCAGTCCCGCCGCGACGAGGGAGAGCGGGATCGAGATCGCGCTGATCAGCGCCACGCGCCACTCGAAGAGGAAGAAGACGAGGATCAGGACCACGAGTCCGAAGCCGATGACCAGCGCCCGGCCGAGGTTCTCGACTGAGGTCTCGATGAAGGTCGCCGGCCGGAAGATCTCCGTATCCACGTTCAAGCCCTGCATGCCCGGCGCGAAGTCCTTCAGCGCCGCCTCGACCCCGCGCGTCACCTCGAGCGTGTTGCCCCACGGCAGCTTCTCGACGATGAGCATGAGGCCGGGGCCGTCGTTGATGACCGCGTCCCCCGTGAGCAGTGACGGCGGCATGATGTCGTCGGTGATGTAGGCGACGTCCTTGAGGTAGACCGGCTTGGCGCCCTTCGGCACCTCGATGGGAATCTCGGCCAGTTGCTGCCCGGTCAGGGCGGGCAGTTGGTGCTGCACCTGGAGACGCTGGTTGGCGGTGTCGACCCACCCGCCGGTGCCGATCTCGAACCCGCCGTTGAACTTCAGCTGACCCACGTCCACCGCGTCTCCGGCGGCCTCCATGACCTGGGCCAGCGTGACGTTGTGCCGCTTCATGAGCTCGGGATCGACGAGGGCCTGCTTGACGTGCCACCGATCGCCCCAGATGGCCACATTCGCCACCCCGGGTACGCGCATCAGGCGGGGCCGGACCGTCCAATAGGCCTGCAGCGCCATCTCGACGTGAGCCGCATCCGACTTGTCCGCCTGGGATATTCCGATCTTCATCACCCGGCTGGTTGACGAGAGCGGTTGGATCATGAAGGGCGCGTTGGCCCAGCGGGGCAGTCTCGGTGTGATGGCGGTGAGGCGCTCCTGGATCAACAGGCGGGCCGCCATGAGGTCGGTCCCGGGCTTGAAGATCAGGATGATCGAGGAAAGCTGGGAGACCGACTTGGAGCGCATCACGTCCAGGCCCTCGATCCCGGTGAGCCCCTGCTCAAGCGGGACGGAGACAAGCTCCTCGACATCCTGCGCGGACAGCCCGATGCAGATCGTCTGTATCTCCACCCGGGGCGGCGCGAACTCGGGGAAAGCGTCGACGGGCATGTCGCGAATCTGCACGACGCCGAAGAACATCATCATCGAGGCCCCGACAACCACCAGGAACCGGAGCTTCAGACTGGTTCCAATGATCCAACGCATCATGGTCTGGGGTCCCTACCCTCGTACCGACTGGATGGACTACTTACCGACCCCGAGCTCGGCGCCCCAAAGCTCGATGACGCCGATCGTCACGATCGCCGTCCCCGCCGGCGGTGCCTGGGCAAGAAACGCGTCGGTCCCGCCTGCCCCGCCCACGGTCGCGACCACGACCTTCTCGCGGACGTACGTCAAGGGCTGGGGAACCGTGTAGACCCAGGCCAGGCCGGTCGGGTCGTAGAGCACCGCCGAGTACGGCACCACGGTCGCCGGCGGGCCCGGCGACGGGGTCGGCCCGCCCGGCGGTGCGGTCTGCGCCGCGCCGATCGTGACCGTCCTGATGTCCACCCGGCGCGCCGCCTGCTCGGTCAACGTCACCTTCTTCACGTCTTTTCCCGGGATTGCCTCGACCATGGCCGGACTCTCCTTGTGGCCACCCGAGGTGTTCGAGGCGGGCGTCGTGCAGGCCGCTAAGCCCAGCGTCATCAGGATCGCTGCCGTCCACCGACCGCTGTGTCGCATGTGGTCGCCTCCTTGTCTGTGCATGGGACTCTCCTGGTTCCGATCAGGCTGGAGCTGGGCTTGATGTGGGTTCCTTGCCCGCCGCACCGGGTTCTGGCCTGGGCGGAGGTATCGATCCGGCCCGAGGCTCCGACCGAGCCACCGATGGAGACCGGACGGCGAACCGCAGATACAGCACGGGCAGGACGAGCAGGTTCAGCAGCGCGGTCGTGATCAGACCACCAAGGATGATCAGGGCGAGCGGACTCACGATCTCGAGGCCGGAGACGCTGCCGTAGATCACCATGGGAAGCAGAGCCAGCCCCGCCGCCAGGATGCCCGTCACGGCGGGGATGAACTGCTGCCGTGACCCGAGCTCGACCAGTTCGGCACCCTGCGCGTGGCCTTCGTCCGCCAGCCGCTGGTACCGCCTGATCTGCAGTGTGCCGCCCCGAACGGCCATGGCCAGCACGGTGAGCAGCCCTAGCAGCGCGACCACCGAGACGGCCGGCCGGTCGATGGCCGCCAGCAGTAGCCCGCCTGACAGCGCCGTCGGCAGGAGCAGGAAGTACAGCGACGCCACCCGCCAGCTACCGAAGCCGGCCTGCAGCAGGAAGAAGATCAGGATCACGGCACCGACCACGAAGGTCCACACCCGGAGATCCGAGCTCGCCTGTGCCTGTCCCTCTCCGAGCACCTCGAGGTGGTGCTCACGGGGGAAGGTCACCTGCTGCAGGCGGTCCTTGGCCTCGCTGGTGACGGCGCCCAGACCCCGCCCGCGCACGTTCGCGACGACGTCCATGCTGCGGGAGACCTGGTCGTGCGTGATGACCTCCGGCTTCGCCACGACTCTGACCTCGGCGACGTCGGCCAGGCGCACCTGGGCCGGGCCGCCGCCCGGGCGGCCGACCGGTGCGTCGATCAGCAGGTTCTGGATGGTGGACAGGTTCTGGCGCACCTCGGGGACGCCCCACACCACGACCTCGAACACCTTCTGGTCGTCGAAGAGGTTGCCCGCGACGGTGGACGAGATGAGGGTGGCGGCCGCCCGGCGCACGTCGCCCGGCTTGAGGCCGTACTTCGCGGCCTTCGCGACGGACACCTCGATTTCTACCGTCGGCGCGAACTCCGCGGTCCGAACCCGTGGTTCGGTGACGCCGTCGATGGCGGAGATGATGCCGAGGACCTCCTGGGCCTTCTCGTTGAGCACCCCGTAGTCGTTGCCGTAGATGCGCACGATGAGGTCTTCCGCCGCCCCACGGGTCACCACTTCCCGGATCCGCTTGTCCGAGTAGGTGATCACATCGCTCTGCACACCGGGATAGCCATCCACCACCTGCTGCACGGCGGCCAGGGTCCGGCCGTAGTCGGCCCCCGGGTCGACACTGAGCCACACCTCGCCCGAGTTCATGTTGACGACCTGGTCCGACGCCAGTGCCCGCCCGGTGTGGGCGCCGACGTTGCGTACTCCCTGGACGGCCCGCAGTTCGGCACTGAGCGCACCCGTGATCCGGTTCATCTCCGGTCGGGACGTGCCGGGCGGCGCCTCCCAGGTGATCATCAGGTCGCGCTCCTGAAGCGTCGGGGACAGCGGCCGCGAGCCGAGGAACGGCAGGGCGGCCAGGCCCGCTACGACGAGGAATCCGACCAGGGCATAGGACCAGACGGGCCGGTGGAGCAGCCGGGGCAGCAGCGCGCCGTACGCCCGTCCCAGAGCTCGGGCGAGCGGCGACTGGCCGTGCTGCAGCGACGACCGGGTGAGCAGGAGCGTGGCCAGCACGGGGGCCAGCGTCAGCGCGACCACCAGTGAGACCACCGTGGCGGCCAGGAAGCCCTGGGCGACCGGGGTGAGGAACGCCCCGCGCACCCCGTCGAGGATGAAGAGGGGCACCACCGAGACCGCGGCGATGAGGGCCGCGACGAAGAGCGGGCCGCGTACGTCGAGGATGGCTCCCCGGATGGTGTCGGAGACGGGCTCGTCGGAGCCGTCCTCGCGGCGCTGCCGCAGCCGTTGCCTGACGTTGTCGACGGCGACCACCGCGTCGTCCACGACGATGGCGAGGGCCATCACTAGCCCCGCCAGGGACATCATGTTGAGAGGTACGCCGAACCAGGACAGCACGAGCACCGTCACCGCCACGGAGGCCCCGATGGTCAGCAGGCTGACCAGCGCGGTGCGCCAGCTGAACAGGAAGGCGCCAAGCACCAGCAGCAGGAGGATGGCGCCGAGGATCAGCGTCGTGGTGAGGTGGTCGACCATCTTTTCGACGAAGGTGGCCGGCCGGTACACCGTCGTGTCGATCTCGACGTTCGGCATGGCCGGTCGAAGCTCGTCGAGCGCGGCCTCCACGTCCCGGGTCACGTCCGCGACCTTGGTGCCCGGGAACCTCTCCACCACGAGCATGAGGCTCGGGGTGTCCTTGACGACCGCGTCGCCGATGAGGAGTTGGTGATCCTCGACGATCTTGGTGACATCGCCCAGCAGCACTCCGCGGTCCTCGGCGCCCTGAACGGTGACCTTGCCGAGATCCGCCGCGGTCTTGATCGGCTGGTTGTGCTGAATCTCGATCCGTTGGTTGGCGGTGTCGATGAAACCGCCGAGTCCGGGGGTCGAAGCCTCCACGAAGGTCAGTGGCGAGACCCACAGCGCGTTCGCCGACGTGCGCAGCACCTGGTCCAGCGTGACGCCGTGCTGCACCAGCTTGGCGGGATCGACCTGCACCTGCAGTTGACGGTCACGGAACCCCCAGATGGCCACATTGGCGACGCCAGGGACGCTCAGCAGGCGGGGCACTATCGTCCAGCGCGACAGCAGCGACATATCGATCAGTGACTGATTCTGGGACGAGAGACCGATGTTCATGAGCCGACCGGTCGACGAGAGGGGCTGCACCACCAGCGGTGGCCTCGACGAGGCGGCCGGCAGCATGGCGACCATGGTCAGCCGCTCCTGCACGACCTGCCTGGCCCGGATCGGGTCCGTGCCGGGCTCGAACGTCATCTCCATCGACGACAGTCCCGGGAGGGTGCGGGATTCGAGCTTCATCAGCCACGGGATCCCGTTGAAGAACTCGTTCTCCATCGGGTTGGTGATCAGATTCTCCACCTCTTCGGCGGAGAGCCCGAGCGCCTCGACCTGCACGTCCACCCGTACCGGCCCGAACTCTGGCAGGGCCTCGACCGACGAGTTGCGAAGCTGTACGAAGCCGACGGCCATCAGGGCGACGGCGATGGCGAGCACCAGCCGTTGGTATTTGACGCTTGACCCGACGATCCACCGCATCATGGCCCGAGACCTCTCAGTTGGAGTTCATCGGTCTACCGACCAGGGTCAAGATGACGCCGACCGCTCACGCTTTGCTCACAGTGGGCTCACAGTGGGCTCACAGCGGACGCACGCAGGTCCTCTCGGATGGACAAACTGGGAACCGGACTGCTTCGCTGTCGAGCCCGAGGCGGGCATCTCCGGCAGGTGCTGCACCGCGCCGCCGGGACCGGGCTGCCGCTGTACGTCACGGAGAACGGCATCGCCCTGCGGACCCACCTCGCCGCCGTCGCGGCGGCTCTGACCGAGGGCGTCGACGTCCGCGGCTGCCTGCACTAGTCGGCGTTCGACAACTTCGAGTGGAGCGAGGGCTACCGCCCAAAGTTCGGCCTCGTCGTCGTCGACCACGACGACGGCTTCGCCCGGGTCCCGAAGCCGAGCGCGTACGCGTTCGCCAAGGTGGCGCAGAGGGGCCGTCTGCCGTAGGGCTGGTCAGCGCCGGGGCTGCTCACTGGAGCGGCGGACGACCAGTTCCGGCTGGAAGACGACGTGCCGGTGCCGGTGTCCCTCACCGGCCTCGGCCTCTTCGAGCAGCAGTTGGGCCGCCGTTCGCCCAGTTGCTCCCGCGTTGGCGGACCGACGACAGCGGGACAGCGGCTGCCCCGGCGAACTCGATGTCGCCGTAGCCGACGATCGCCACGTCGTCCGGCACCCGCAGCCCGCGTCCGGTCAGCTCCTGCAGCACATCGAGTGCGATCAGGTCGTTGGTGCAGCGGCGGGCCTGACAGCTTAGGTTCAAGGAGTCGTTGCAACACCAGCTCGTTGCGGCGATCTTAGGTGTTCTTCCAGGGCTTCTGCTGGCGTTCGCCAACCCAGTGACTTACGGGGCCGGGTGTTGAGCGTGGCGGCGATGGCGTTTAGGTCGGTGACGCTGTGTCGTGATAGGTCAGTGCCTTTCGGGAAATACCCGCGCCTGTACCGTGCCAGAAATAGACGGATGGGCTGTGAGCTGGGGTTTCGCTTGACTGCTGCACGATCGGTTCGTGACGGTTCGGTTGCTGTATCTGATCATGGTTCGGGTGTTCGGCTGGATCGCGCTCCTCGCCAGAACTGACGCCGAGAAGACGGCGGAGTTGCTGGTGCTTCGGCACGAAGTCGCCGTGTTGCGCCGGCAGGTCGGGCGGGTTCGGCCGTCCTGGCCGGACCGGGCCGTGTTATCCGCGCTGACAAGAGTGCTGCCCCGTCGGCTGCGTGCGCACCGGATTGTCACCCCGGCCACGCTGCTGGCCTGGCATCGGCGTTTGGTCAAGCGGCATTGGACGTATCCGAACCGGGCAGGTCGTCCGCCGGTCAGCGACGAAATTCGGGATCTCGTCGTGCGGTTGGCCCGAGACAATCCGGGCTGGGGACACCGCCGAATTCAAGGTGAGCTGGTGGGACTCGGCCACAAGGTCGGTGCCGGCACGATCCGCCGGATCCTCGCCGCCACCAGGATCGGTCCGGCGCCACGCGGGGTCGACACCTCCTGGCGGACTTTCCTGCGCGCTCAAGCATCCGGGCTACTGGCCATCGACTTCTTCCACCTCGACACCGTCACCCTCCGGCGGCTATACGCGCTGGTCGTGGTGGAGGTCGCCACCCGCCGGCTGCACATCCTCGGGGTCACCGCGCACCCTACCGCTGCCTGGACCACCCAGCAGGCCCGCAATCTGGTGACGGACCTCGGCGACCGGATCACATCATTCCGGTTCCTCATCCGTGACCGGGACACCAAGTTCGCCGCGTCCTTCGACGCGGTGTTCGCCGCCGAAGGGCGTCGAGGTGGTCAAGACTCCGCCACGGACGCCTCGGGCGAACTGTTACGCGGAGCGGTTCGTCCGCAGCGTCCGTTCCGAGTGCACGGACCAGATCCTGATCTACAACGAACGCCACGCCCGCGCTGTGCTCGACGAGTACGCCGCCCACTTCAACCGGCACCGTCCACACCAGAGCCTCGCCCAACGGCCACCGAACCACGATCCCAGCGTCGTCATCCCGATCAACGCGCCGATACGGCGACGACGGATCCTCGGCGGCGTGATCAACGAGTATCACCGAGCGGCCTGACCGGATCAACCAAGCCGCAGGTCAGCCCCGCGCAGCGAGTTTTGGCACGGTACAGGTTCCAAAATCCCCTTGCGAGGGCTGAGCTGGCCTTTTACGCCGCTCGCTTGTACTCGTTGATCAAGCCACCGAGGTCTTCGGCGGCTCGCGCCCGCCGGCTCACCCCCGGGCACCGAGATACGGCGGACAGGCCGGGCGGGCCGCACCGGAGCCCGCCCTGTCTGGGAGTCAGCCCCCTGTCGTGATCTGGGACCGACGCTCCGGCGCCATGACCTGGAGCACGCGCTTGCCGCGCACGTGCCGTGTGGCCAAGTCGTGGTACGCCTCGCGCACCCGCTCCAGCGGATAGGCCTGCATGATTGGCAGCACCAGCTTGCCGTCCGCGGCCAGCCGTGCCAGTTCCGACCAAATCGCCGGGCTGTTGGCCTGCTCCTGTGCCTCGTGCTGCACCTGGTACCGCTGCACCGCGCGGCCGTCGGCGATCGTGTTGATCCGCGACGGGTGCACGCCCAGGAGGATCGCGACGTCCATATTGCTTGCGCCGTACGTGTCCACGTAGGCGTCCACGCCCTCGGGCGCGGCGGCCCGAATCCGCTCATGCAGACCGGGCCCATAGCGCACGGGTGTTACGCCGAGCGAGGAGAGGAACTCGTGGTTGCCTTCGCCCGCGGTGCGGATGACCCGGGCCCCGCGCAGCAACGCCAGCTGCGCCGCGACCACCCCGACACCGCGGACACCACCACGGTGTCGCCGGCCCGCGGGGTGACGGCCTCCACCGACGCCCAGGCGGTGGCCCCGGCCCCGGGGGTGGTCGCAGCCTCGTCCCAGCCCAGGCCGTCGGGCTTGGCCGCGACCACCGACACGTCTGCGGCGACGAACTCGGCTTGCGCCGCGCGTGGCGTGAAGCCGATGACGGCCTGTCCGGGGGCGAAACCGGCGACCTTCGGTCCCACCTCGGCGACCACCCCCGAAAAGTCGTTACCCTGCCCCTCCGGGAAGGTCGCCGGCCTGATGTCGGCGAAGATGCCCTCCCGGATACCGATCTCCCCAGGGTTGAGCGCCGCGGTGACGACCTCGACAACCACCTGCCTCGGTCCCGCCGACGGCCGCGGCACTTCCAGGACCTCCAGCACCTCCGGACCGCCGTACCGTCGGAATCGCACCGCTCGCATTCCATCCTCCTTCTCGGCCGCTCGTCTGCGTATCGGGCCTCGGTCGCGCACGTGGCATGCCGAGCGCCGCGGCCGTCGTCCGAAGGTCGCGACGTACCAGGGTCAGCAGGGAGGGCATCGCCACGCTCGGTGTTGCCCTGCGCCGACTTGCCTGAACCGTTGACGCGGACTTCCCGGTCAGCTCGGGTAGCCCGTCCCCCGCGCCGGGGACTGCCAGCGCGTCGCGTCTGACTGCCAGGGCTCGTTCGTGGAATGGCTGCGCGGCGAATCGGTCCAGCGTGAACCGCCGGCCATCGCCGGCGCCGGTTCGTCGGACTTGCCCGGCTTCGTCGGATCCTCACCCTGCTTCGTCGAGCCGAGCCCGTCCGCGCCGAGCGGGCGGTCCTGTTCCGATACCGGCGGAATGATCGTGTCCGGGACAACGATCGTCGGCTCATCGGCGTCCGACTGCGGCCAGCGCCGCCACCGCTGGACACTGGCGACCCCGACCAGGAGCAGCGAGCCCAGCAGCAGCGTCGTCCCGGTCCGTACGGGGGTGAGCACGTCAATCTGGTAACCCGCCACGCTCAGCTTGTGACTGAGTAGGTCCAGCAACCGTGCCGGGCTGAACAACAGGCCTGCGTAGCTGACCGTGTACGCAAGTCCGGTCAGCACCGAGCCGATCGGGGAGATCCGGACGGTGGCGATGAGCCCGAGGAGAAGGCCAGCAGCCGCCAGTACCAGCAACGGCTTCAGCAGAGCGTTAGGGTCGAGCGCATCACCACTGTCCTGCGCATCCGCGAACACCCGCAGGGACCGGCCTTGTCCAGCGGCGAGCAGGACCCAGGCCAGCGGACCCACGATGAGCGCGGCGATTACGGTCTTGATGTGTCGCATTCGAGCAAGGTACCGAGCTTTCCTCGTTGATCGACAACCCGATAAGCAAAACTTAAGTTGCCGTCAGGCAACGTCGTCCGGCTAGCTGACTGCGTCGAAGGTGGGCTGTCAGCGTGCGTAGCGCTCGGTGAGTTCCGCGCCGATCCGGGCGAGTTCCCGGCGACTGCTGGCGGGTAGCCGCTGGGCGTGCGCGACGAGTGCCACCACGATCCCCTCCACGCCCAGGGTCCGCGGCCGGGTTACCAGCGCGTCCAGGAATTCGCCGAGTGCCGCGCGGTCCTCGATCTGGCAGGGAACCTCCTGCAGTACGGGGAGGTGCCTGAGGCCCTGGAGTACCGGCAGAGCATCTGCGGCGAGCGCTGACCGACCAGCTTCCGTCCGGCCCGCCTGGCGCGGGCCGGTGCGGTGGTTGATCGACCGGCAACCACGACCGGAAAGGAGCCGGCCGGACCAGCCGGGGCTGGGGCGAGGTCCCGCCGGAGCGGCACGGCCTGCTCGGTGTCGACGGTGACCTGCGGCCGTCCCAGGATGGTCTTCACCTGCGGTGCTCAGCGCGAGTTCGCTGAGCAGCTCGTTCACGTCGCCCACGAGTGGCTGAAGCCGATGACCGGACCGCTGCAGACCCTCGACCCCCTGGCCGCGCGGCTGGACGGTTTCGTCGGCAGCATGTTCGTTCAGATGAGGGGCGACGGCGGCCTCGACTGGCATCAGGTTTGAACAGGGTGGTCGACCTGCTCGGCCAGCTCGCCGACTCCGGCGGGGCGTCGGCTGACCTGCGGTCCACCGGCCGGCAGGCGATCGACGCGTTCAACCGGAGGGTGCTGGCCGACCACGCGGCCGCCTGATTCATCATTCGGGCAGGTGGCGACGGTGAATAGACGCATTGGACAGTCGCCACGACGGCACTGAATGCCCGAAGGTGCCGTTGCGCCTCGTGAGACGCCCCCGGATCATGGCCGTGGCACATCGTTACGCACGGGCCATTCTTCGGGGGAAACCGCCGTGGCGGAGATCAATCACTTTGAGTACGGGTGGATCACGCCCGCGTTGAGCTACGCGCTATCGGTGCTCGGCTCGTTCCTGGGCCTGATCTGTGCCACCCGCATCCGCATCGCGAGCAGCGCAGGCCAGCGGGTCTGGTGGGGCGGGTTGGCCGCCCTGGCGATCGGCGGCACCGCCATCTGGACCATGCACTTCATGGCGATGCTCGGCTTCGCCGTCGAAGGTACCCGGATCCGGTACGACCTGCCGATCACCGCGGCCAGCGCGGTCTTCGCCGTGGTGGCGGTCGGCATCGGACTGGCCATTGCCGGCACCGGGCGGGTGTCCGTACTGCGCATCGTCGGCGGCGGCCTCTTCACCGGCGCCGGGGTCGCGGCAATGCACTACACCGGCATGGCGGCGATGCGGCTCGACGGACGGCTCAGCTACGACCGGACCCGGGTGGTGCTCTCGATTGTCATCGCGGTGGTCGCCGCCACGGTGGCGCTCTGGCTGGCGGTGACCGTCCGCCGAGGCCTGGCGATTTTCGGCTCCGCGCTGGTGATGGGCGTTGCGGTCAACGGCATGCATTTCACCGGGATGAGTGCCCTCTCTGCGCACCTGCATCCGGGCGGGGGCGAGGTCACCGGTGCGGACGTGAGTACCCTGCTGGTGCCGATCATCCTGGCGGTGATCTTCGTGGTGGTCGGCCTGGTCTACGCGCTGCTTGCGGCCCCCACGGACGAGGACCGGGCCGCAGCGGCGTACCTGAACGGCCGGCTCACCGCCGAGCCCGCCGACCGATCGGGCGAAGTGACTGCGGACCCGGTAGGGCTCCGCGCCCGGCCGACCCTGGGGCGGCCGGGCACGCCGTTCCCGTCCCGTCCGGACCGCGCCCCCCTCTGACGGGCTCTGTTGCGTTGAGGGTTGGCATGATCGAGGCAGGCTTGAGCAGTGAAGTCATCGACCCGCTCTCGCCCCTGGCTGCCTGCGAAGTCGGCGTTCGCCGGGTTCCGGTTCCCGCCGGAGGTGATCGTGGTCGCGGTCCGCTGGTACCTGCGGTTCAACCTCTCGTATCGGGACGTCGAGGAGTTTCTGGTCGAACGCGGAGTCGAGGTCGATCACGTCACCGTCTACCGGTGGGTGCAGCGGTTCACGCCGCTGTTGGCTGACGCCGCTCGGTTCTGTCGCCATTCACCTGGCGATAGGTGGCATGTTGATGAGACGTACGTGAAGGTCAACGGGGTGTGGCGGTACGTGTACCGGGCGGTCGACCAGGACGGGCAGGTCATCGACGTGCTGGTCTCGGCCCGCCGGGATGCCGACGCGGCCCGGCGGTTCTTCCGCCGGGCGCTGTCGACGTTGAAGGTGACGCCCAGCGAGGTCGTCACCGACGCCGCGCCGGTCTACCCCGGCGTGCTGGATGAGCTGATCCCGCAGGCGTGGCACCACGTCGAACGGCACGCGAACAATCCGATCGAGGCTGATCACAGCCAGCTGAAACACCGGTTGCGACCGATGCGCGGACTACGAACCGACAAGACAGCACAGGTGGTCATCGCCGGGCACGCGTTCATGCAGAACCTTCGACGTGGATACTACGAACTCGCGGTCGACGCCCCGCCGGCCACGCGGGTCGCCGCCGGGTTTACCGACCTCGCCCAAGCGATCTGACCGCGGACCCGACACGCGTTCAACGCGTCCGTCGGTCCCACAACGCAACAGCGCCCTCCGGGCCGAGGCGCTGGCGTGAACACCGCGCTGCGCGACGCCGCCCTGCTCTGCCGTCAACTCAAGCTGGCCGCAGCCGGCGGCGGAACGGTGGTCCAGGCGATGGCCGATTGCGAGGCCGCCATACTGCCCTGCGCGTTCGCCCGGGTCGCCGACTCGCTTCGGGACGGCACCAGCGGCGACGATCGCCTCTACCGGCCGGTGATCGGGCGACTCTCGCTGACGGCGGCGCGCGGCTACTTCGCCCTGACCGGCCGGGTCCCCCGGCTGCGCAAAGTTCGTCGATGGCCTCAGCTACCGGGGCGCCGAGGGCTGACGTATGCGCCACGCTTCGGCGCGTAGCCGCCAGACGCCCCGGATGATCACGGCAACTCGTCGGGGCGGTTTCAGAGGTTATGCCACATTCCTGCTGATCGCGTGGCTAGCGTCGCTTGTGACGTCCATTTCAGCAAGGAGAGGCGGGGTCTCATGACGGGGGTACGGCACTTCAGCGCGTCGGCGATCGTTCTTGACGATGACGACAGGGTGTAGCTCGTGCACGACGGCGAGTGTGGACGGTGGTCGCTGCCCGGTGGCCATATTCGGGCGGACGAGGATCCGGCGCAGGCCGTGTTGCGCCTGGTCGAGACTCAGACCGGTGTGACCGTTCAGATCGTGGAGAGCGAGACGTTCACGCTCCCGGCGGCCCGGATGCTTGCCGCGCCGTTCGCCGTTATCGAGACGGAAGCGGACGATACCGAGGTCGGCGCGCATCGTCACATAGACATGCCCTATGTCTGCCGGCCGGTGGACACAGCCGAGGTAGCCGCTTCGCGGTCGCATGACTACCGGTGGGCTCCCATCGCGAGCCTCGATGCCATCACCACGAGCAGTGGCCTGTCCGCACTCGTGGCGGTGGCGGCGCGCCGGGCGTCGCTCGACCCGCAGCCTGTCGCCGGCGCGGTGGTCGCCTAGTGTCCTGCGCCGGAATCGATGGCACCAAGATCCCTGCGAACGCGTCGATCGACGCGAACCGGGGACAGGACTGGTTCGACCAGCAGGCTACGCAGATCGTCACGAGCATCGTCGCAGAAGCAGCGGGCGTCGATGCCTGCGAGAACGCGCAAGCGCCTCGCGACGGCGGCGAGTCCAACGGTGACCGTGTCCCCAGAGCGTTGGCTGACCGGTCGGGCCGGGCGGAGCGTATTCGGCGCGCGGGCGGCGGAACTGGCTGAGCAGCAGCAGCGTCTGGAGGCCGACAATGACGCGAGGAACATGGCAGCCCAGGCTCGACTGCAGGCATCACGAGCTGGTCAGCCGGTGCGCGGCCGGATCCCGGATGGGCCATTGCGGCTTGCTGAGGCGAGGGCGCATCTGGAGCGCGAACTGCGCGACCATCAAGCGAAGCTCGACCGCAGGGCCGCGTTGATCGCTGCGGGGAAGAAGCCGATGGGTGCGCCGCCTGTCCCGACCGAAGAACACACCCGGATCGTGAGAGCCCGCCGGGTCGTCGCTGCAGCCGAAACCGCGGCGACCGCGGCTGGCAATCACCAGGCTCCCGCAAAATCTCTGCCGAAGACCGTTGCGAACATCACCGATCCGGACTCGCGGGTGATGCCTACCCGTCGCGGGTTCCTCCAGGGTTACAACGCGCAGGTCGCGGTCACCAGCGACCACGTCATCGCTGCTGTCGATGTGAACCGCAACCCCAACGACATGGGATCGTTCGTGCCGATGATGACCGCCGCGGTCGCCGCTGCCGCTGCGGTGCACCAGGCAACCGGGTTGCCCGATCATCAGATCGGAGTCGTACTGGCCGACGCCGGCTACTGCAGCAACAGCAACCTCAATGCGCCCGGACCAGACCGGCTCATCGCCCTGGGCAAGAGCCGCGAGCAGGCCACGGCGGCGTCGCGTTCACCTACCGATGGTCCGCCGCCTGTTGGCGCGACTACACGAGAGGCGATGGCTCACCGACTCAGGACCCCTGGAGGCGCCAAGGCTTACAAGAGACGCGGCGCGACCGTCGAACCCAGCATCGGAACCCTCAAGACCATCCTGGACAGATTCTCCCGACGAGGAATCGCGGCCGCCCGAAGCGAACTGAACCTCGCAGCCGCCGCTTACAACATCCGCAAAATCCACACCGCAGCAGCCTGACGCGCCAGCCCCGGGGGCCAGCCCAGCCGACGGCGCGATCAAGCCAGCCTGCTCCGCCCAGCCATCGCCATTCTGCGACAGGCTCTTCGACGCCGAGATCCGCACCGTCGTGTGCTCCACCAACGCCATCGAGTCCGTCAACGCCCGGATCCGCCGAGCCGTGCGGGCCCGCGGACACTTCCCCAACGAGGCCGCCGCCCTCAAGTGCGTCTACCTCGCCGTGATGAGCCTGGACCCGACCGGGCAGGGCCGCCGGCGGTGGACCATGCGCTGGAAACCCGCCCTGAACGCCTTCGAGATGGCCTTCGAAGGACGCCTGTCCGCAGGTCGAAAGTAACCCTCAACAAGCCGGGTTACACCGTTCGTTTGACAGACCCGGGGCGGTTCCGGCGTCGGCGGTAATTCACTATGTCGTCGGTGTCAGGAGGGGCCAGACGGCTCGCAGAGTGAGGACGGTGCCGACGACAAGGACGAGGGTGGCGGTGACGATGGGTGTGAGGGTGGCGAGTCGGCCGGTCCAGCTTCCGATCCGCGGGGAGATGTTGCGATGCAGTCGTTGGTGTAGTCCGACTAGTAGGAGCCCGGCGAGGGTCAGGGTAGCGGCCATACCCAGGCCGTAGGCGAGGACCAGGACGACACCGAACCAGGTTCGGCCCAGTGCGACCGCGCCGAGCAGGACGATGAGCGCGGAGGGGCTGGGCACGATGCCGCCGGCAATGCCCACGCCGAGTAGGCCCGCCCTGCCACCGGCACGGTGATGGTGGTGGAGTCCATGGTGATGTTCGGGTCCATGGTGGTGGTCGTGACCGTGGCTGACACCGTGATAGTGATGGGACGCCGCGACGTCGGACTTGGCGGTGACCAGGGCATCGGGTGCAGGCCCCGCGAGGACGAGTGTTTGCCGCTGTGCGAGCTGGTGCTTCCTCCGCGCGGGGATCGCTGAGCGGAGCAGGCTCACGCCGATGCCGGTAATGAGTAGGCCGCTGAGGACGCCCAGCCAGCCGAGGAGGGATTCACCGGCCAGGGTCGACGCGGTGGTGAGCAGTAGACCTGCGGTCAGGACGCCGGCGGTGTGGGTGGCGGTGACAGTGGCGCCGACGGTGAAGGCGTCGCGGTAGGTGCCGCGCCGGCCAGCGATGTAGGCGGCCATGACCGTCTTGCCGTGCCCGGGCAACATCGCGTGGGCGCCGCCGAGCAGCAGCGCCAGGAGGGTCGCCAGTACGCCGGCCAGCGGCGTGAGCCGGTCCCTCCCGCTGATCCTGTTGAGTCGGTCGCCCAGGGCGGTCATCGACCGGGTGATCGGGCCGGCGCCGGGAATCACGACCTGGCGCTCTCCGCTGGATGCCGTGCCCGCGCCCAGAGTCTGGATCCGCGCCGAGCGGTGGCTGAGCGGTGACGACAGCGGGTCGTTGGGGTAGGTGCGTAGCTCGTCGGTGACGCTCGTTCTCGGCAGCGGTGAGTCGCGCAGTCCGATGCCGTGGCCGACGGCGGTGGCCTCGTGCCAGCCGACGCGGTCGGTTCGGAAGGTGTCATCGAAGCTGATCGTGGTAGCCCGCCGCAGGTCGGCTGCGGCGGTAAGGTGACATTCGGTGCGCCCGGTAACCAGGTTCGCCGCCCCGGGGCGGTAGGTGAGGTTGCTGGCTCGAACTGTCCACGTCAGGGCCCGCCCGGCTGCCTCGGTGTGTAGGGCGCCTGCCATCGCCGCGCAGGTGGTGGCAGCGTGGGCTGCCGCCTCGGCCGCTTCGATGCTGCCGTTAGCGTCCTGGTCGACCGCGGGTTTTTGCTGCGCGGTGGGTATCTCCGCCTCGTCGAGGACGGCCAGGTCCTCGATCCGGTCGGGATGCAACTGCAGACCGTGATAGTGATTGACGGAAAAGTTTCCCAGCGGGTGGGCGGCGGCCGGAATCGCCGGTGCCAGGGCAAACGCGACCACGATGAAGGTCACAATCGCCGCGCCGCTGGCCTTTCGGCGCCTCATCCGCCGCCACCGAGACTGACGAGCAGGCGACGCGCGATCGGCGCTTGCACGACGTCGAAGTGCGGGTTGATCCTCATCGCGAGGCTGAGGTCGTCGCGAGCCTGCTCCCGGTCGCCGAGGGCGTGCCGGATCACCGCGCGGTGGTAGTAGAAGGTGGCGTTTCGCCAGCCGAGGCGGGTGGCCTGCAGGGAGTAGTCCAACGCCTCGGCGTCACGTCCGTTGCGGTGCAGCGCCCACGCCAGGGCGTCAGCGGTCAGGACGGTGCGGCGGGTGGACCATTCCGCTTGTGCCTCGGTCAGCGCTTCGGCGGGTTGGCCGTGGTCGGCGAGGTAGGTCGCCTGGGTGAGGTGATCGGAGATGCCGTTGACGGCGGACAGTTGCCGGGCCGCGGCGACCAGGTCGTACTGCTGGCGTGCCTGGGCGGGTTTGCCGGCGGCGGTGAGGAGGTCACCGTACTCGATCAACAGTTCGGGCAACGGGAGCGCCTGCACGGCACGGGCGTAGTCGGCAAGGGCTTCGGCGCTCTGGCCGAGCGCGGCGCGCGCCTTACCGCGCCCCGCGTAGAGGTGCTGGTAGGTCGGATCGGCGGTAAGGCCGGCGTCGTATTCCCGCAGGGCTAACTGTGGGTCGCCGTTGTGGAACGCCAACTCGCCGAGATAGTAGCGGCAGAAGGCCCGGTCAGCGGGGCTGCTCGCCTGAGCCAGGGCACGGTTCAGCGCATCGCGGGCGGCCGCGACCAGCCCGCGCTGTTCGAAGTCGTACGAGGCGCGGGTGAACGCCGCGACCCCTGGTTCGACGTCCAGCATGCGCTGCAACTGGATGCGCGCGCCGTCGTAGTCGCCGAGTTCGGTGAGCGCGTCGACCAGCACGCCGTGGACGCTGCCGGAGTGGGGGTTGAGGGCCTCTGCGCGGCGTCCCCAGTCCCGGCCGGCGGTGAAGTCGTGGCGAGCGTTTGCCAACGCCGCCGTGCCGACCATCGCCTTCCAGTTCGTGGTGCTCTGCAACTCCAGCGAGCGCCGCAACGCGCCGTCGGCCTTCGAGTAGTACGACGGGTCACCGGTGATCCGACCCTGTTGCACATAGGCAGAGCCAAGTTCGGCCCACGTCGACCAGTCCTTCGGCACATCAACGAGCCGCCGCTGGGCCCTGGCGATGGCGGATTCCAGGGCGGCCGCACCCGCCTGCGGTCCGGTCCGTTCGGGCGGGGCCACGGTCGGGTTACGGCGCTGACCCGGCAGCTGATTCGTGACGATCGGGGTGCCGATCAACAGCACGACGCCGGCCAGCAGCAGCACCACGGGCAGGCGGGTGAGACCCCGGGACACGACGGACAGCCGACGCCGCAGACCGCTCATGAGCCACCGCCGACAAGGGCGGCGTAGGCGACGAGGTTGTCCCGGTAGCTGCCCGCCCGCCGGTCGAACACCCCGGTGCAGGTGATCAACCGCAGCTCCGCCCGGTCGCTGGGGGCGTAGACCGCACCAGCGGGAAACGTGTCCTTCGGATACTCGTCGAGCCGATACACCCGGAAGCTCAGGACCGACCCGGCGATGTCACGGACCTGAACCTCACTGCCCACCGCCAGGTCCCGCAGCCGGTAGAAGACTGCCGGCCCGGTGTGGGAGTCCACGTGACCGACAATCACCGCCGGTGGGCCTCCTTGCTCCCCCGGCATCGGTCCGCCCGCATACCAGCCGGCCATCTGATAGTCGTCGGGTGCGGGCAGCGCGCCGTCCGGTTGACGGGCCAGATCGACCAGGGGGGAACGCACCCCGATCGACGGAATCGACAGGTCCGCCGGCTGCGCGGGCGAGTCCGAGCCGCTATGGCCCGGACGCGGATCCAGCGGTGCAGCCGGCGCGCCCAGCGGCGCTGCGGCCGTCGCCCCGGGCGCTTCCGTCAACGGTCGCTCGAACGCCGACAGCGCGACGGTCATCAGCACGATGAGCCCTCCAACGATCACGAGCAGGGCGCTCGGGGATAGCCGCGGCGGCAGTGCGGCCAGCCGGACACCGCTGAGCAGACGTGTGGGATTCATGGAACGTTCTCCCGCCTCAGGTCGGCTGATGACGGTCCGGCCCCAAACGGGGTCGCCGACGGCTTCCGCCCGACCGGTCTTCGACGCCAGGGAGTGGCGCGGCCGACTGGCCGCGCCACACCCCTGGATCAACTGCTGACCGGGCGCGAGACGGTCAGCCGGTGACGGCGGCGGCTGACCAGCAGACCAGCGCCGAAGCAGGCCGCCGCGGCGATGCCGCCGGCGACCCTGACCCAGACGACGCCCGTCGAGGCGGTGCCGCCGGCGCCGCTGGGCACGCCGCCGGAGGGCATCCCGTCGGCGTCGATCTGGTTCACCGCCACGTTGCTGGGCAGCGCCAGATAGGGGAACGTGTTCCCGAACGGCACGTTGTTCGTGTTGACCTTGTCCCCGGCGGCGAGCGCGGGCACCAGCTGCCCGGTCTGCGCCGCGCCCTCGAAGGCCTGCAACTCGATGTCCAGCACGTCGTCGGTGAGCCGGCGTCCGTTCGGGAAGCCCTGCAGGTCACCGCCGAGCACACCCAGCCGGTTCGGGTTGGCCGTCACCGGCACGCTCATGTTCAGCCGCAACTCCTCCGCCGGCACGAACGCCTTGGCGTCCACGTCCGCGTTGAGGATCTGCGAGTTCAGATCCGCCTGGATCGGCGGCGTCGACCCGTCCAGAGTCGGCGCGTTCTTCGCGATGCCGGTCAGGAAGATCTCCGCGAGGTCGTTGCGCGGTGTGGCCGGCGCCGGAATGTTGTAGATCTGCTCAATCACCCGCGGCAGCTCCGGGTCGAGGACTCGGTCGATCAGTTTCTGGTTCTTGCTGTCGTCCGCCGGCGTGCTGGCGTTGAAGCCATCCTTCTGGTTAGCCGCCGGCACCAGCTCGTTGACCAGCGGGTTACCCAGCCGCGACACCTGCACTTGATCCCCGCCGGCCTGGGGATCCTTGACCTGCATCCCGGGCTGCGAGGTGGCGCTCCACACGCCGATCACCGGGGTTGCGGGTGTCGTCAGCGTTGAGCGCCAGCGCCGACTTGGGCACCTGCAACGCGACGGTCTGCACGTTGTAGCCGGCCAGGGTGTCCTGTCTCCGCTCGGACAGATTCGCGCCGTAGATCAGGTCGAACACCCGCAAGTCAAGGAAGAACGGATCCTCGGCCTGGCCCGCGTACGTCTGACCGCCGCCCTCGACCGACGTCACCGCCTGCTGCCGCAGCCGTCCGTAGTCCGGCATCGACGCCGGCCCCACATTCGACGGCGCGACGATCCCGTCGCGCACCAGCACCCGCGACTGACCACCCTTGACCTCGCTGAGGGTGTAGGTCTGCTTGAACAGCAACGTCGGATCGTTCAGGTTGTTGACCACACCGTTGTTGTAGAGAAACGTGGTGCCATCGCGCTTGTCATCGTTGGCGAACACCCACCGATAAGTGACGTCCGCCCGGGCGTCACCGTTGTTGTCGATGTTGATGTCATACTGGGCGCCCGGCTTGAAAAAGTAGAAGTTCGGCCCCCCGTTGGGCTCCTGAAACGGCAGCCAGTTCGCGATCAGCGTGACCGTGTCATGCTTGTCGGGACTCACGAACGCATACACATCCGTGTTGTCCACCTGCGGATCACCCGCGATCAACGGCGCCTCCCGGTGACTCGACGCATCGGCCACCTCCGACACCAGCCCCGCGCCACCAGTACCGGCGACCAACGCCAGCGCCGCGGCGCCGGCATACCACGCCAAGGCACGCCGCCCCGGACTTGTGAATACCGCACCACGCACGTCCCCGCCCCCATCCCCCTGTGTGATCAAAAGGAACTTGACCAGCGCTTATCCCATCCTCGATTCAACAGGGGCCGACGGTGGACGGGAGGCGAAACCTAAAACCCCGGCAAGCACACGCACGTCGCTCGTCGCGGAACGGTTCGTCGCGGCGACGCCTCAGCCGCTGGGGAAGCGCACGGCCAGCACGCCATCACTGCGATGCCGGAGCTGGCGACGTCGATGACGACGATCCCAGTCGTGGTGCTCACCCAGACGCGAGAGTTCCCGCCGACACGTGTACGTGGCCACCACGCAACACGGCATGTGACGCGTTTGCCTCGGTACGCGTCACCACCGGCCAGGGGCGACGGTGTGGATCGGACCCACCGGCAAGGCAGGCGAGCTGCGCCAGCGGCGTCAACAGACGCCAGCGGCCCGACGGCAGGCCGAGATCGACCACGGCGACCCGGCGGGAGTGTGGATCTAACGGCACCTCTCTGTGTCAAGGCGTAGGGAGCAGAGAGGTCTCTGTCAAGCCCCGGGTTTGATGGAGAGTTGGTTAGCTGGTTTTCAGGGGTGCGGTGACCGGGTGGGTCATCGCGTGTAGTGCTTCGTGTTCGGCGGGTGGTACGTGCCCGAGTTCGCCGTGTAGGCGTCGGTTGTTGTACCAGTCGATGTACTCGACGGTGGCCATCTCGAGGTCGTCGAGTCCGCGCCAGGGTCCCTTGTTGCGGACGAGTTCGGCCTTGTA
>NZ_JBSFYP010000026.1:0-103443 GCF_053599835.1 Micromonospora sp. NPDC005163 | reverse complement strand
GGAGCCGGCAGGGCGGGGGGCGGCGCGTCGGCCGCCGCGAGACGGCGCGCGGTGAGCAGCGGGTCGGGCCGGAGCAACCCGAGGAGTACGCCGCCAGCCAGCACGAACGCGACCGCGCTGAACGCGAACGGGCCGGCCAGCGGCGGCAGCCCCCAGCCGGTGGTGACCCGGTCGGCCAGCGCGGCGAAGTTCGGCGCGGCCACCGCGCCGATGGTGGTTGCCCACACGATCAGGGAGAGCTGCCGGCCCCGGCGGGCCGGCTCGGCGAGGTCCACCGCCGTGTAGCGGGCCTGGAGGTTCGCGGCGGTGCCTCCGCCGAAGAGCAGCATGCCGAGGAAGAGCAGCGGCACCCAGCGGGTGGCCGCGGCCAGCACCACCAGCACGCCGCCGACGGCGCCGACCACGTACGCCATCACCAGACCCGGCCGCCGGCCGTGCCGCGCCATGATCCGGGTGACCGGGACGGCGAGCAGCGCCGCGCCCACCACACCGGCGCTCTGCGCCAGCCCGGCCACCGCCGTGCCGGCGATCCGGGCGGCGAGCAGGGCACCGACGGCGATGCCGATGGTCACGCCGACGCCGCCGATGATCTGGGTGGTGAAGAGCAGCCGCAGGGTACGGCGCTGGATCGGCGCGACGTCGGGCCGGACGGTACGCGGCGCGGTCAGGTCGGTGGCCATCGGCGCTCCTTAGGATGGGGGTGCCCCATCCTCGCGCACCCGTGCCGACCAGCGGCAGTGGGTTTCGCTGTCGGCCGAGCCGACGCTCGTCCCTCCGGCGCCGCGGTGTCAGGGCGGGGCGGTGTCAGCCGGACAGGGCGCGGGAGGCGACGGTGAGGTCGGCGACCAGCCCCTCGTACGCCTTGTCCTGATCGTCGGCGCGCAGCACCGCGGACGGGTGGATGGTGGCGAGCAGGCGGGCCTCGGGCGCGTCGGCCCGCTTTCCGGCGTTGTCCACCGGCACCCGCTGGAAGTCCTCCGCGTGCTGGGCCGACGCGGGCCAGGGCAGCAGCTCGCCCCGCTGGCGGGTGACCCGGAAGGACGGGCCGAGCAGCGCCTTGGCTGCTGTCGCGCCGAGCACCACCACGATCTCCGGGCGCAGCCGGGCGAACTCGGCGACCAACCACGGCCGGCACGCGGTGATGTGCACCCGGTCGGGGGTCTGGTGGATACGCCGCTTGCCGCGCAACTCGAAGCGGAAGTGCTTGACCGCGTTGGTCAGATAGATCTGCGAGGAGTCGAGCGCGGCGTCGTCGGCGGCCTTGCGCAACAGCCGCCCGGCGGGACCGACGAAGGGCAGCCCCTTCTGGTCCTCCATGTCGCCGGGCTGTTCGCCGACCAGGACCACCCGGGCGCTCTCGTCGCCCCGGCCGAAGACCGTCTGCGTGGCGTCCCGGTACAGCTCGCACCCCTGACAGCCACCCGAGGCGGCGCGCAGCTCGTCGATGGTGTCCGCGCCCGGCGGGATGAACCGCTGGGCGCCCGGGGCGCTCCCGGTCTGCTCGGCCATGCCGACTGTTATATACCCGTTCGCCGCCCGATGCCGGGTACGCCATGGTGGAGCGCCAGCACCGTCGGCCGGGCCGCGTCAGTACCCGTTGCCGCCGTCACCACCGGACGCGATCGCGATCAGCACGATCACGATGATGATGATCACCACCGCCACCGCGATCCAGAGCCCCTTGCGCGAGCCACCTGAAGCCATGTCTTCCACCTCCGGCGGCCCGCATACCCACCCCAACCGCTGTGAATCGTCGCGATAGCGCGCTTTCTGCCCTACCCAACCGCGCAGGCCCGGCGGCGACAGCCGCGCCCAACTCCGTTGGGTCAGGTGGAGAAGCCCGGTGGTGGGGCGGGATGGGCGGCGCGGGCCAGGGCGGCGGCCAGGGGAACCAGGTCCGGAATGGTGAGAGGGCTGACGGTGATGCGCAGCGCGGGCGGGGCGGCGATCCGGTAGAGGGCTCCGGGGGCCACCGACCAGCCGGCGTCGCGCAACGCGGTGACCGCGCTGGTCTCGTCCGCCACCGGCAGCCAGACGTTGATGCCGCTGCGGCCGTGCGCGGCCAGGCCGTGCTCCGCCAGCGCGGCCAGCAGCCCCGCACGCCGCTGCTCGTAACTCTCCGTCGCCCGCTCCACCACCTCGGCGACCGCCGGGTCGCGCCACAGCGCGAGCACCAGTCGCTGGAGCACGGTGGAGACCCAGCCCGCGCCGACCCGCGTCCGGCCGGTCACCCGAGCCACCGTGGTCTCGTCACCGGTCAGCACGGCCAGCCGCAGGTCGGGGCCGAAGGGTTTGCTCACCGAACGGAGGAAGGCCCAGCTCGCGGTCGCGCCGGCCAGCGGGTGCAGCGGTACGCGGGCCAGCTCGGCGGCGTGGTCGTCCTCGATGAGCAGCAGGTCGCGCCGGCCGGCGAGCAGCGCCCGCAGCGCCTCGGCCCGGGCGGCGGAGACGGCCGCGCCGGTCGGGTTCTGCGCCCGGCTGGTGACGACCAGCGCCCGCGCGCCGGCGGCCAACGCGGCGGCCACCCCGGCCACCAGCGGCCCTTCGTCGTCGAGCGGTACGCCGATCGGGCGCAGCCCCAGCGCGGCGACCAGGTCGAGCAGGTTGGCCCAGCCCGGATCCTCCACCGCGACCGCGTCGCCGGGACGCAGGTGGGCGCCGAGCAGCCGCTCGATGCCGTCCAGCGCGCCGCCGGTGAGGGTGAGCTCCCCGGCCGGCACACCGTCGGCGCTCAGCCGGGCACGGGCCGCCGCGGCCAACTCGGGCAGCACGCCGGCGTCGGAGTAGCCGACCGGCGGGCCGGTTTCGGCGGCCAGCGCCGCCAGGTGCGGGCCGAGGGCGGGCAGCAGCCGGGGGTCGGGCTCACCCCGGGACAGGTCACGGGCCCCGGGCAACGACGCCGGACGCAGCGCGGAGCGGCGGGCGGCCACCGGCGGGCGGGGGCGGACCCGGGTGCCGTGCCGACCGGCGGTGGCGAGCAGGCCGCGCTGGCGCAACTCCTGGTAGGCGCGGGCGACCGTGGCCGGGCTGACGCCCAGTTCAACGGCGAGCACCCGGACCGGTGGCAGGGCGGCACCTGGCGGCAGGCCCCCCGTGCGGATGCCCGACTCGATGCTGGCCGAAATCGCGACGGCCGTCGCCCCGGCGAACTGATAGCGTGCTGACACAAACAGGAGATTGTACTAGAACAAAGGGGCGAGCATGTACCCACCCACCGCCCGGACCATCCCCAGCCGTTCCCGGGACCGGATGAGCTACGACCGGGCCGCCGCGCACGCCGTGCTCGACGAGGCGTACCACTGCGCGCTCGGGTTCACCGTCGACGGCCAGCCGCGGGTGCTGCCCACCCTGCACGTACGCATCGGCGACACGCTCTACCTGCACGGCTCCACCGGCAGCCGGCCACTGCTCGCCGCCCGGGGCGACGGACTGCCGGTCTGCGTCACGGTGACCCTGCTCGACGGGCTGGTCTACGCCCGCTCCCAGTTCCACCACAGCGCCAACTACCGCTCGGTGGTCGCGCTGGGCACCGCCCGACTGGTCACCGACGAGCGGGAGAAGACCGCCATGCTCACCGCACTGGTGGAGAAGGTCGGCGCGGGACGCAGCGCGGCCAGCCGCCCGCCCAACCGGCGGGAGCTGGCCGAGACCGCCGTGCTGGCGCTGCCACTGCGCGAGGTGTCGGTCCGGGCCCGCACCGGTGGGGTGCGCGAGGACGAGGCCGACCTGCACCTGCCGCACTGGGCCGGGGTGCTGCCGCTGCGGCTGACCGCCGGGCTGCCGGAGCCGGACGCCGGGGTCACCGCGCCGCTGCCGGCGTACCTGCGGCCGAACCGGTCGACCTGGCTGGAACCGGTGGTGCTGCGCGGCGAGCACGTGCTGCTGGAGCCCCTGGACCCGAGCCACGCCGAGGGCCTGTACGCCGCACTCGACGACCCCGAGGTGTGGCGCCACATCGGCAGCCCGCGACCGACGAGCGTGGCCGAGATGACCGGCTACATCGGCGCCGCGCTGGAGGCTCACCAGCGGGGCGTGCGGGTGCCGTGGGTGCAGCGCTGCGCGGCCACCGGCACGGTGGTCGGCACCACCTCCTACTACCAGCCGGACGAGGAGCTGCGAACTCTGGAGATCGGCTACACCCAACTCGGCCGGCGGTGGTGGCGCACCGGGATCAACACCGAGGCCAAGCTGCTGCTGCTCACCCGAGCCTTCGGGGAACTGGATGCGACCCGGGTCACCTGGCAGACCAGCACGCTCAACGAGCGCTCGCAGCGGGCGATCGAGCGACTCGGCGCCACCCGGGAGGGCACCCTGCGGGCCAACCGCATACGCGCCGACGGAAGTTGGCGGAACTCGGCGCTCTACTCCATGCTTACCGACGAGTGGCCGAACGCACAGGTCAGGCTGCGGGAAAGGCTTCTCCGGACGGCACCCGTGGCGTGATGATGGCGGGCGTGCTGGGGATCACCGACATCTGGACGTACGTGCTGGGCACCGTGGCCATCATCCTGCTGCCCGGGCCGAACTCACTCTTCGTGCTCTCCACCGCCGCCAAGCGGGGAGTGGCGGCCGGTTACCGCGCGGCCGGCGGGGTGTTCGTCGGCGACGGGGTGCTGATGTTCCTCTCCGCCGCCGGGGTGGCGTCGGTGCTCAAGGCGTACCCACCGCTGTTCCTGGTGATCAAGTACGCCGGTGCCGCGTACCTCGGTTATGTCGGGGTGACCATGCTGCGCGGCGCCTGGCGGCGCTGGCGCGACCGCAACGACCCGAGCACGCCGCGGCTCATCGACGCCGCGGAGCCGGCGGCGATGCGCAGCCCGTTCCGCAAGGCGCTGGTGATCAGCCTGCTGAACCCGAAGGCGATCCTGTTCTTCATCTCGTTCTTCATCCAGTTCGTCGACCCCGGCTACGCCTGGCCGGCGCTGTCCTTCCTGCTGCTCGGGCTGATCGCCCAGGTGACCAGCGCGATCTACCTGACCGCGTTGATCTTCGCGGGCACCTTCCTGGCCACGCAGTTCCGCCAGCGTCGCCGCCTCGCCGCCGGCGGCACCACCGCCGTCGCCGCGCTCTTCCTCGCCTTCAGCCTCAAACTGGCCACCGCCTCGGTGTAAGGAAGGGCCCCCTGTTAACGCCTGCGGTAGAGGAGGGGGCCCCTATTAACACCGTTGACGGGCACAGGCCCCGCTAGGTGCCGTCGCCGCCGGAGCCGCCGCCACCGACTCCGGCATTACCGGCGGTGCCGCCGAGGCCGTAGCCGGGCCGGACCGGCTCGTCGGGGTGGCGGCTGACGTGGGCGGACTCGTCGAGCCGCGCGGACCAGTCGGCGTGTGCCGCCGCCGCGGCGTGCCGGTTGATCGCCTGGCGCAGCCAGCCGTCCACGGTGGCGATCCAGTCCCGCCGGTCGGCGTCCGCATGCCAGATCCGGAACCGGCTGATGCTCTGATGGGTGATCCCGGCCAGCGCCAGCCGGCGGTCCATCCAGAAGATCGCCTCCAGGCCCGCCGAGTTGGTCACGAAGATCACCTCCAGCTCGGTGATCGGGCCGGCGTAGAGCGGCGCCACCCAGTACCCCCACCGCTGGTGCAGCGGCAGGGTGTGCGCCACCCCCGGCAGCGCACCCTCCTGCAGACCGGCCTGGCGGATCATGAAACCCAGCGTCTCGAACGCCGCCAGCACGTGCTGCTGAGTGGGAATCGGGTGCACGAAGACCGGCACCATCGCCCCCTGATCCAGCTCCGGGTCGACGGAGACCTCGGTACGCAGCCCCATCCGCAGGCTCAGCAGCGGCACCCCGCCGAAGATGGTCACCGGGGTCTCCCACGGCAACGGCAGCGCGAAGTCGACCGCCCGACGCCGACCGGCCGGTACGACGAACCGGCCGGCGATCGGCAGCTGAAAAAACTGCACCAGGCGCCGGGCGGCGGCCGGATCATCCGGCTCGACCGTGGTGACCAGGCCGAGCCGGATGTGCCGCACCAGTACGTCGTCCGGCCCCGCCGTCAACGTCACGCGGCCCGGCAGGCGCAGGCCCGGACGGGTACTCGGGTTGGGAAGTGTGGTCTGCACGGACAGCCCGGTCCAGCCGGACTCCCGGGACACCCCCGTCAGCCGCACCGCGCCCCCTGTCAGGCCACGCCCCCAGCCACCCCAGCCCCGACGAGGCCACCTCAACTGTCGCGGACCCCGCGCCTGGTCACCCCGGCTTCCGCGAAGAGAAACCACCCCTCCGGTTCATCGCACCTGGTCACCCCGACTTCCGGGAAGAGGGACCATCCCTCCGGTTCATCGCGGCCGGTCACCTCTACTTCCGCGAAGAGAAACCACACCTCCGGTTCATCGCAACCGCCTCCCGCGCGGCACCGTGTCGGTCTCGTCGTCGAACTCGCCGATGACCTCCTCCAGCAGGTCCTCCAGGGCGACGAAGCCGATCGGCCGGGCCGGGCCACCGCCGTTGCGCACCAGCGCGAGCTGGGACTGCCGGGCCCGCATCGCGGCCACCGCCTCGGTGACCGAGGACGTCGCGGGCAGCGTGAACGCGGGCGTCATCAGCTCACCGGCGGTGGCGACGCGACCGGTGGTGACCACCCGCACCGCCTCCCGCACGTGCACCAGGCCGCAGACGTCACCCGCCGCGTCCAGCACCGCCAGCCGGGACCGGCCGCTGTCCCGGCTGACCTGCTCGATCCGCTCGGCCGGGTCGCCCCGGCGGACGGTGACCATGGTGGCGAACGGCTCCATCACCTGCGCCACCGACGTGCCCTGCAACTCCAGCATGCTGGTCAGCAGTTGGTGCTGCTCGGCGCCGAGCAGCCCGTGCTCGCGTGACTGCTCCAGCAGGATCCGCAGCTCGTCCGGGCCGTGCACCTGGGCCAGCTGATCCTGCTGGTTGACACCGAACAGCCGCAGGATCGCGTTGGCCAGCGCGTTCAGCGCGGAGAGCACCGGCCGGGACACCCGGGCGAAGGCACGGAACGGCAGCGCGAGCAGCGTCGCCGAGCGCTCCGCGTCGGTGATCGCCCACGACTTCGGCGCCATCTCCCCCACCACCAGGTGCAGGAAGGTGACCAACCCGAGGGCGAAGACCAGGGCGATCAGGTGGCCGGCCGCGTCCGGCAGCCCCACCGCGTGCAGCAGCGGACTGAGCAGGTGCTCGATCGCCGGCTCAGCCAGCGCACCGAGCCCCAGGGTGCAGAGGGTGATGCCGAGCTGCGCCCCGGCCAGCATCAGCGACAACTCGCGGACGCCGTCCAGCGCCGCCCGAGCCGCTCGGCCACCGT
Source organism: Micromonospora sp. NPDC005163 (assembly GCF_053599835.1). NCBI lineage: Bacteria > Bacillati > Actinomycetota > Actinomycetes > Micromonosporales > Micromonosporaceae > Micromonospora > Micromonospora sp. NPDC005163. Next base: position 96,166 of record NZ_JBSFYP010000026.1, on the reverse strand, counting down.
TGGCCGCCGCCTGCTCCAGGCGGTACCGCTTGCTGGCCACCAGGGCGAACTCGGCGGCCACGAAGAACCCGTTCAGCGCCAGCAGGATCACCGAGCTGAACAGCGCGATCCCCGGACTCATCGGGACACCTCGCGCCGGTCGCCCGGGTCGGTCAGCCGCAAGCGCACCGAGTCGGCCACGTGCCGGTCGACGGCCAGCACCTCGACCAGCGCCCGGGGTTCGGCCTCGCCGTCCTCGGCGTCGGCTCCGTCGGGCAGCAGGCTGATCTCCAGTCGGTCGCCGACCTCCGGCACCCGGCCCAGCTCCCGCATGACCAACCCGGAGAGGGTGTCGTACTCCGGGGCCTCGGGCAGCGCGATGCCGGTGCTGTCGGCGACCTCGTCGATCCGCCAGCGGGCCGGCACCACCCAGGACCCGTCGTCCTGCCGGGCGGGTGCGCGCTCCGGCGGGTCGTCCTCGTCCCGGATCGGGCCGACCAGTTCCTCGGCGATGTCCTCCAGCGTGATCACGCCGGCGAAGCCGCCGTACTCGTCGACCACGCAGGCCATCTGTCGGTGCCCGGACCGCAGCCGGTCGAGCACCGTGGGCAACGGCAACGTCTCCGGCACCAGCAGCGGCGGCCCGGCCACCGCGCTCACCGGGGTGGTGGCCCTCTCCCCCGGGGGTACGCCGAGCACGTCGGCGATGCCGACGATGCCGATCAGGTCGTCGACGCCCTCCGCGCCGCGCACCGGGAACCGGGAGTGACCGGTGTCCAGCAGCTCGACCACCCGGCTCACCGGCTCGTGCGCCCGTAGGGTGTGCACGTCAACCCGGGGCACCATGGCCTCGCCGGCGGTCAGCTCGCGGAAATCCAGCCCCCGGTCGAGCAGCGTGGACATCTCCGCGTCCAGGCTGCCCTCCTCGCGGGACTCGGCGATGATCTGTTCCAGGTCGGCCGGCGTGGCGCCGCTGGGCAGCTCCTCGATCGGCTCGATGCCGACCCGACGGAGCAGCCGCACCGACGCCCGGTCGAAGAGCCGGATCACGGGCCCGGCGACGGTGAGGTACGCCAGGGTGGACCGGCTCAGTGCCCGGGCCAGCGGCTCGGCCCGGGCGATGGCCAGGTTCTTCGGGGCCAGCTCACCGAGGACCATCTGGACCACGGTGGCGATGACCAGCGCCAGCGCCACCGACAGCGGCAGGCTGACCGCCTCGCCGACGCCGGCGACGCCGAGCAGGTCGGCGAGGCCGCCACCGAGGTACGGCTCGGCGAAGTAGCCGACCAGCAGCGCGGTGACGGTGATGCCGAGCTGCGCGCCGGAGAGCATGAAGGAGAGCCGGCTGGTGACGGTCAGGGCCCGGGCGGCAGCCGCGTCGCCGTCATCGGCGAGCTGGCGCAGCTTGCCCCGGTCGACGGCGACATAGCCGAACTCCTGCGCCACGAAGTAGCCGGTGGCGGCGGTGAGCACGATGATCAGAAGGAGACCGACGACGATCAACACGGGTCGCTCAGGGCTCCCGGGGTCGTCGGAACGGGGATATGCCGGGCACGACCCGGCTGGCTACTGCTGCCCTCCTGGGCAGAAGAGTCGATCATGCCTTCATTTTACCGGCGCTGGCTGGGACTCCGCTGAGGGTGGGCCGAAGGCGCCGATCGTCCGGTTCAACAGCGGTGGCCCAAGCCGTCACCCCGGCCCCGCCGGCCCCCGGCCCGGCCCGCGTTCGGCCAGCTCATCCGCGTCGAGCAGGTCCCGGTCCAGCCGGCCGGCCCGGTACGCGGCGCGGCCGATCATCTGTGCCGCGACGGGCGCGGTGGCCAGTTGGAAGACCGCCACCAGCATGATCATGCCGAGGTCCGCCGGCGACCGCAGCCTCAGCATGATGCCGAGCAGCAGCAGGAGCACCCCGAGCACCTGCGGTTTGGTGGCCGCGTGCATCCGGGACAGGGCGTCCGGAAAGCGGAGCACGCCGATCGCGGCGGCCAGGCCGAGCAGCGCGCCGGCCACCAGACAACCGGCGCCGAGCCAGTCCGCGATCGTCCCGATCATGCCTGCTCCCGAACGGCGAAGCGGACCAGCGACACCGAGCCGATGAAGCCGAGCAGGGACAGCACGACCAGGACGGGCAGCGTCGTGGCGTGCCGGTTGACCGCCGCCTCGGCGCCGACCGCGCCGACCATGGTGGCGAGCAGCATGTCCGCGGCGATCACCCGGTCCAGCAACGACGGGCCCCGGTAGAGCCGGGTCAGCGCGAGCAACGCGGTCACCGAGAGCAGGGCGGTGAGAACGACGGCCAGGAACGTGATCACGGGAGGGTTCCCTTCTCGACGGCATCGGTCTCGACGCGGCGCAGTTCGGCGGCGGAGCCCACCGCCCGGACGATCCGCCGCTCGACGGCGAGGGTGCGCTCCCGGGCGAGGGTCAGCTCCGCCGGCCCATGGGTGTCCAGCACGTGCAGGTAGAGCGTTCCGGAACCCCGGTCCACCTCGAGGATCAACGTGCCGGGCACCAGCGAGACCGCCTCCGCGGTGAGCGCCAGGTTCAGGTCGGTGGGCACCCGCAGCCGCACCCCGATGATCGCCCCGCGTGGGCGGTAGCCGGGCTGCACCGCGATCCGGGCCACGTGCAGGCTCGCGCCGACCAGTTCGGTGCCGAACCGGAACGCGAACACCAGCAGCGCCCGGGGGCGCAGCCGCCCGGCGAAGGTGACCGCCGGCAGCGGGAAGAACAGCAGCACCGCGCCGCCCACCAGCAAGCCTCCGGCCAGGTTCGCCCAGTTGATGTCGCCCCAGAGCAGGCACCAGACCGCCACCAGCCAGCCGAACGCCAGCGCCTGGTCCCGCCAGCGTCCGAGCCCGTGCCGCCGTGGCGCGGCCGGCTCGTCGGCGCCGCCCGGGACCGTTCCGCGCGGGGCGGTCACGGTGTGCCGCCCGGCAGGACGGCCCGTACGTACGGGGTGCGCGAGCGCAGGTCGGTGGCCGCGTCGACGGTGACGTCGAAGAGCGGACCGGCCAGCACGGTCAGCGCCAACCCGAACGCGACCAGGGCCATGGTGGCCCCGACCATCAGCGTGGGCAGCCGGACGGCCGGCTCGGTGGTGGCCAACCGGGGCGACCGCCAGAAGGCGATGTTCCACACCCGGGAGGCCACGTAGAGGGTGAGCAGGCTGGTCAGCGTGCCCGCCGCGACGAGCACCAAGGGCAGCGGCCCGCCGGCCGCCACCCCGGCCTGGAGCAGGCCGAGCTTGCCGAGGAAGCCGGAGAACGGTGGCACGCCGGCGAGGTTCATCGCCGGGACGAAGAACAGCACGCCGAGCAGCGGCGCGATCCGGGCCAGCCCGCCGAGGCGGCGCAGGTCGGTGCTGCCGGCCCGTTCCTCGACCAGCCCGGCGACCAGGAACAGCGTGGTCTGGATGGTGATGTGGTGCACCACGTAGAAGATCGCGCCGGCGAGCCCGGCGACGGTGCTCAACGCCACCCCGAAGATCATGTAACCGATGTGGCTGACCAGGGTGAACGAGAAGAGCCGCTTCATGTCCGACTGGGCCACCGCGCCGAGGATGCCGACCACCATGGTGAGTCCGGCGACGACCATGAGCAGCTCGTCGGCCTGCCCACCCGGAAAGAGCAGCGTCTCGGTGCGGATGATCGCGTAGACGCCCACCTTGGTGAGCAGCCCCGCGAAGACCGCGGTGACCGGAGCCGGCGCCGTGGGGTAACTGTCCGGCAGCCAGGCCGAGAGCGGGAAGACCGCCGCCTTGATGGCGAACGCGAGCAGCAGCATCAGTTCCAGGGTCAGCCGGACGTTGGCGGGCAGGTCGTCGAGGCGCTGAGCCAGTTGGGCCAGGTTGAGTGTGCCGGTGGCCGCGTACACCAGGCCCACCCCGGCCAGGAAGATCATCGAGGAGAGGATGCTGACCACCACGTACGTCGACCCGGTACGGATGCGGATCTCGGTGCCGCCCAGGGTGATCAGCACGAAGCTGGCGGCCAGCAGGATCTCGAAACCGACGAAGAGGTTGAACAGGTCACCGGCGAGGAACGCGTTGGTGACGCCGGCGGTGAGCACCAGGTACGTCGGGTGGAAGATGACCACCGGTGTGGTCTCGCCGATCTCGCTGCGGCCCTGGCCGATCGAGTACAGCAGCACGCAGAGGATGACCGACGAGGAGACCACCAGCATCAGCGCGGCGAGCTGGTCGGCGACCAGGACGATGCCGACCGGCGCCGGCCAGCCGCCGATCGCCATCACCACCGGCCCGTACCGGTACGCCTGCACCAGCAGCAGGAGCGCCACGACGAGGGTGCCGCTCAGGCAGAGCACACTGACCGCGCGTTGGAGCCGGGGCCGGGCGGCCAGCAGCAGGGTCAGCGCCGCGCCGAGCAGCGGCATCACCACCGGCAGGGGCAGCAGCCGGCTCATCGCGTCCCCCGCGACCCGGCCATCACGCCTCGTCCCCGCGATGCAGCCGACGCCGGGCGGGCTCGGGATCGACCTGCTCCGGATCGTCGTCCGGGCCCTCCCCGCCGAGGTCGGCCGTGCCCACCTCGTTGCGCTCGGCCCGCCTGATGATCTGCTGGTCCTCCAGGTCGTCGGGCACCTCATCGTCGCCGGTGAGGTACCAGCTCCGGTACGCCACGGCGAGCAGGAACGCGGTCAACCCGAAGGTGATCACGATGGAGGTCAGCACCATGGCCTGCGGCAGCGGGTCGCTCATCCGGTCCACCGGGCCGGTGCCGACGATCGGCGCCCCACCGGACCGACCGCCCAGCAGGATCAGCAGGTTGACCCCGTTGCCGAGCAGGATCACGCCGAGCAGGATCCGGGTCAGACTGCGCTCCAGCAGCAGGATCACCCCGCAACCGACCAGCACCCCGACAGCGAGCACCAGCACCAGCACGGGCCCGGCGCCACTGGTGGTCATGGCCGGTCCCCCTTGTCGACGGTGAGTCCACCGGCGGCGGTTCCGGTCGCCTCGATGTGCCGGTCCACCTCGGCCCCGAGGCTGCGCAGGATGTCCAGCACCAGCCCGATCACGACCAGGTACACGCCGACGTCGAAGAAGAGCGAGGTGACCAGGTGTGCGTCGCCGACCAGCGGCAGGGACCGGTCGACCTTGGCGCTCTCCAGCACCGATCCACCGGCCAGCAGCGCCACGACGCCGGTGCCCACCGACAGGGCCAGGCCGGCGCCGAGGACCGTGCCGGCGCCGACCGGCGCCGCCTCGGCGAGCTCGTACCGGCCGCCGGCCAGGTAGCGGACCACCAGGGCGAGCCCCGCCACCAGCCCGCCAGCGAAGCCGCCGCCCGGGGCGTTGTGTCCGGAGAAGAGCAGGAACAGGGAGAACAGCACCACGGTGTGGAAGATCAGCCGGATGATCACCTCCAGCACGATGGAGCGGCGCTCCTCGTCCAGCGTGGGCCCGCCGCGCAGCCACACCGGCCGGTCGGTCTGTTTCGCCGCCCTCGCCGACTCCGGCCGGCGCGGCCGGGGCCCGGTGCGGGACCGCTCGAAGATCAGGCTGGCGACCCCGGTCGCCGCCACCACCAGCACCGCCAGCTCACCCATGGTGTCCCAGGCCCGGATGTCGACCAGGGTCACGTTGACCACGTTGCGGCCGTACCCCTCGGCCACCGCCAGGTCCGGAAAGACCGCGGAGATGTCCGGCGCCCGACGGGCGCCGGCGGCGACGAGGGCCAGCCCAGCGGCCACCACACCCACCGAAACCCCGATCGCCCGACGGACCCACCGGCTGCGGCGCAGCGGACGGACCGAGAACCGGTTGGGCAGGCGGCGCAGCACCAGCACGAAGACCGCGATGGTCGCGGTCTCCACCAGGAACTGCGTGAGCGCGAGGTCGGGCGCGCCGTGCAGGACGAACAGCATGGCGCTGCCGTAGCCGGTCATCCCCACCAGCAGCATCGCGGTCAGCCGCCGGCGGGCGCGGACCGCCAGCACCGCGGCCACCCCGATCACCAGCACGACCACCGTCTGCAGCGGGGTGTCCCAGAGCGGGATCCGGGCATGCCACGGGCCGACGGCGAGCATCGCACCGCCGGGCAGCAGCACAAGGACGACCAGGATGACGCCCAGATACTGCGGCAGGGAGCCGCGCTGGGTCGCTCCGGTGACCTCGATGGCCAGTCGGTCGAACCGGCCCACGATCCACTCGTAGCCCTGCTTTCCGCTGACCGGCCAGCGGAGCCGGGCCAGCACCGGAGCGAGCGGCCCGCGCAGCGCGAAGAGCAGACCACCGCCGGCGAGCGCCAGCGCGGACAGGCCGAGCGCCGGGGTCGGTCCGGACCACAGCGCGAGGTGCGCGTGGACGCCGCCGGACAGGTCGGCGTACGGGCGCAGCAGGCCGTCCAGCAGGCCGGCTGCCGGGCCGGCGAGCAACCCGACGCCGGCCAGCACCGCCGGTGGGATCAGCAGCGACCCGGCGATCGGGTCCGGCTGGACCGGTGCCACGCCCGGCCGGTCCGCGAACGCGCCCCAGACGAAGCGGGCGCTGTACGCGACGGTGAGCACGGTCCCGGCGACCAGACCGGTGAGGAGCACCGGCCGGTCGGTGAACGCCGCGAACACCGCCTCCTTCGCCACGAAACCGACCAGCGGCGGCACGCCGGCCATCGACGCCGCGGCCAGCACCCCGACCACGAACAGCGGTCGGGACCAGTGCCGCAGCCCGGACAGCTCGCGCAGGTCGCGGGTGCCGGCGGTGTGGTCGATGACGCCGACGACCAGGAACAGCGCCGCCTTGAACAGCGCGTGCGCCAGCAGCATCGCCGTACCGGCCAGCGCGGCGTCCGGCGTGCCGGACCCGGTCACCGCGACCAGCAGGCCGAGCTGGCTGACCGTCCCGAACGCCAGCAACAGCTTCAGGTCGGTCTGCCGCAGCGCCGCCCAGCCGCCCATCAGCATGGTGGCCAGGCCGGCGACCTGCACCACGGGCCGCCAGGGGCCGACCACGGCCAGCACCGGCGCGAGCAGCCCGACCAGGTAGACGCCGGCCTTGACCATGGCGGCCGCGTGCAGGTACGCGCTGACCGGCGTGGGCGCCGCCATCGCGACCGGCAGCCAGGAGCTGAACGGCAGCACCGCCGACTTGGACAGCGCACCGGCCAGGATCAGCAGCACGGCGGTGACCAGGTAACCGCCGCTGGGCAGCGGCTGTGCGGCGATCTCCGACCAGCGGTAGCTGCCCGCGTGCTCGCCGAGCAGGATGAACCCGACCAGCATGGCCAACCCGCCCAGCGTGGTGACCGTCAGCGCCTGCGCCGCCGCCCACCGGCTGGACCGCCGTTCGGTGCTGTGCCCGATCAGCAGGTACGAGAAGACCGTGGTCAGTTCCCAGCCGACGTAGAGCAGCAGCAGGTTGTCGGAGAAGACCAGGGCGAGCATCGCTCCGGCGAAGGCGACCAGGACCGCGGCGAACTGCGCCAGTCCGATCGAGCCGGCGGCGAAGTACCGGGCGCTGTAGATCAGCACCAGCGCGCCGACGCCGCCGATCAGCAGGGTCATCAGCCAGGACAGCGTGGTGAGCCGCAGCGCGATGTCGAGGCCCAGCTGTCGGATCCACGGGTACGTCTCGACCACCGCGCCGCCGTGGCTGACGGCCGGGGTGCGGGCCACCGCCCAGCCGAACGCGGCGGCCGGCGCCAGCGCCAGCGGGTAGCACGCACGCGGACCCCACCACCGAACGAACAGTGGCGCGACGAGGGCCGCCACGAGATGGAGGATGAGTAGTACCAGCACCCGCGCTCCCGGTCGTGGTGGCCGACGCCAGTGCAACGGTGGCGCCTAGCAGCGATCAGACGCCAGTTCATCGCCCGTCGGGCCGTTTTGCCGGAATTCGTCCGCGACGCGTCATGAGCGTGCCGCCGGGCGGGCGAGCTGCGCGCCGGTGTCAGCGCAGCAGGGCGTCTCCGACGGGCAGCGCGTCGTCGGGGGCGGGGCGGTCGCGGCGCAGCTCGGCCAGCAGGTCGACGCGGCCGAGCTGGCGGGCGACCTTGTCGACCACCCGCTCCGCGGCGGCGAGCGACCGCACCGAGAGCAGCCGGCCGCGGCTCTCCCGGCGCAGCACGAAGTAGTGGACGGCGGCGCGGACCTGGCCGCGGTCGGCGGCGCTGGCCTGCGCGGTGGAGATGACCAGCTCACGCAGGCAGCGGGCGAGGCGCTCGGCGAGCTCCAGCTCCGGCCCGTGCAGGCCGCCACGGAGCGTGGCGAGGTGGCTGTCGACCTTGCGGATCAGCACGTCGGTGCCGGGTGCGACATTCCGCTGCTCGCCGGCCATCCGATCCCCCCACCCCGGTTCGCGTTGCGAGTGAAGTTACTTTATGTTGCTCCTCACAAGCAAGCAGTTAAGTGAGACTAAACGCATTAAGCACGCATCCGGTGCTTATGGCTTTGACTCGGACACATTTCACGGTCGGGCGCTCGTGGTTGTCGTACCGGCGGGGCACGATGGAGCGGTGACCGGGGCAGACGCAGACACGGCCGGGGCGCTGGCCGGGTTCGGCCCGGCCACCCGTGCCTGGTTCGACGCCGCCTTCGCCGCCCCCACCGCCGCCCAGGCCGGCGCCTGGCGATCGGTCGCCGCCGGCCGCAACGCCCTCGTGGTGGCGCCCACCGGCTCCGGCAAGACGCTCGCAGCCTTCCTCTGGTCCCTCGACCGGCTGGCCCGCGAGCCCGCCCCGGCGGAGGCCCGGCAGCGCTGCCGGGTGCTCTACGTCAGCCCACTCAAGGCGCTCGCCGTGGACGTCGAGCGCAACCTGCGCGCCCCGCTTGCCGGCATCCGGCAGGCGGCGACCCGGCTCGGCGTCGCCCCGCCCGACATCACCGTCGGCATGCGCACCGGCGACACCCCGGCCGACGAGCGACGAGCCTTCGCCCGCACCCCACCGGACATCCTCATCACCACGCCCGAGTCGCTGTTCCTGCTACTCACCTCCGCCGCCCGGGATTCACTTCGCGGCGTCCAGACGGTGATCGTCGACGAGGTGCACGCGGTGGCCGGCAGCAAGCGCGGCGCCCACCTCGCCCTCTCGCTGGAACGCCTCGACGAGCTGCTGCCCGCCCCGGCGCAACGGATCGGCCTCTCCGCCACCGTCCGGCCGATCGACGCCTGCGCCCGGTTCCTCGGCGGTGCCCGCCCGGTCGACGTCGTGCAGCCCGCCACCGCGAAGACCATCGAGGTCAGCGTGCAGGTGCCGGTGGAGGACATGACCCGCCTGGACGAACAGGAGCAGCCGCCGGAGGACGACCTTGGTGGTCCCCGGCCACGCCGCGCCTCGATCTGGCCCGCAGTCGAGGAGCGGGTCTTCTCGCTGATCGGCGAGCACCGCTCGACCATCGTCTTCACCAACTCCCGACGCAGCGCCGAGCGGCTCTGCGCGCGGCTCAACGAGCTGGCCGCCGAAGGGGTGGCGGAGGGCCCCGCCGGTCCGGTCCGCAACCGGCCCCCGGCGGAGGTGATGGCCCAGTCCGGCGCGGCCACCGGCGCGGCGCCGGTGATCGCCCGAGCGCACCACGGCAGCGTCTCCCGGGAGGAGCGCAAGCACATCGAGGAGGCGCTCAAGTCCGGCCAGCTCCCGGCGGTGGTGGCCACCTCCAGCCTGGAGCTGGGCATCGACATGGGCGCGGTCGACCTGGTGGTGCAGATCGAGGCGCCGCCGAGCGTGGCCGCCGGCCTGCAGCGGATCGGCCGGGCCGGGCACCAGGTGGGCGCGGTCTCCCGCGGGGTGGTCTTCCCGAAGCACCGCGGCGACCTGCTCTCCTGTGCGGTGGTCGCCGAGCGGATGACCGACGGCGCGATCGAGGAGCTGCACTACCCGCGCAACCCGCTGGACGTGCTGGCCCAGCAGATCGTCGCGATGGTGGCCCTGGAGCCGTGGCGGGTCGGTGATCTGGCCGTGCTGGTCCGTCGGGCCGCACCCTTCGCCGAGCTGCCCGACTCCGCGCTGCACGCCGTACTGGACATGCTCTCCGGCCGCTACCCGTCCACCGCCTTCGCCGAGCTGCGCCCCCGGCTCGTCTGGGACCGGGCGACCGACGTGCTCACCGGCCGCCCCGGCGCGCAGCGGCTCGCGGTGACCAGCGGCGGCACCATCCCCGACCGGGGCCTCTTCGGCGTCTTCCTGGCCGGCGCCGAGCGGGCCGCGCGGGTCGGCGAACTGGACGAGGAGATGGTCTACGAGTCGCGGGTCGGCGACGTCTTCCTGCTCGGCTCCTCCTCCTGGCGCATCGAGGAGATCACCCCCGACCGGGTGCTGGTCTCGCCGGCCCCCGGGCAGGCGGCCCGGATGCCGTTCTGGAAGGGCGACCAGCTGGGCCGGCCGGTGGAGCTGGGCCGAGCCATCGGCGCCCGGGTGCGCACCCTGTTGCGGCAGAGCGACGAGGCGGCGCTGGCCACGTTGCGCGCCGGCGGCCTGGACGACTGGGCCGCCGCCAACCTGATGGCCTACCTGCGCGAGCAGCGCGAGGCCACCCGTTCGCTGCCGGACGACCGCACGATCGTGGTCGAGCGGTTCCGCGACGAGCTGGGCGACTGGCGGCTGGCCGTGCACAGCGTCCTCGGTGCCCGGGTCAACGGGCCGTGGGCCCTCGCAGTGGGCCGCCGACTGGCCGAGCGGTACGGGGTGGACGCCCAGGTGATGCCCTCCGACGACGGCATCGTGGTCCGGCTGCCGGACACCGCCGACGAGCCACCCGGCGCCGACGTGGTGGTCTTCGAGCCCGACGAGATCGCCCAGCTGGTGGAGGAGTCGGTCGGCACGTCCGCGCTCTTCGCCGCCCGATTCCGGGAGTGCGCCGCCCGGTCGCTGCTGCTGCCCCGTCGCGATCCGCGCCGCCGCCAGCCGCTCTGGCAGCAGCGCCAACGTGCCGCACAACTGCTCGACGTGGCCCGCGAGTACGCCGACTTCCCGGTCACCCTGGAGGCCGCCCGCGAGTGCCTCCAGGACGTCTTCGACCAGCCGGCGCTGGCCGGGCTGATGCGCGACCTGACCGCCCGCAAGGTGCGGCTGGTCGAGGTGGAGACCAGCGCGCCGTCCCCGTTCGCCCGGTCGCTGCTCTTCGGCTACGTCGGGGCGTTCCTCTACGAGGGCGACGCGCCGCTCGCCGAGCGGCGCGCCGCCGCGCTCGCACTGGATTCCACGCTGCTCGGGGAGCTGCTCGGCCGGGTCGACCTGCGCGAACTGCTGGACCCGACGGTTCTCGCCGAGACCGAGCGGCAGCTGCGCTGGCTGACCGAGCAGCGCCGCCCGCGCGACGCGGAGGACGTGGTCGAGCTGCTGCGGGTGCTCGGCGACCTGAGCGACACCGAGCTGGCCGAGCGAGTCGTACCGGAGAGCTGGCTGACCGAGCTGGAGGCCGCCCGCCGGGTGCTGCAGGTCCGGATCGCCGGCGAGCAGCGCTGGGTGGGTGTCGAGGACGCCGCCCGGCTGCGCGACGCGCTCGGCGTGGCGCTGCCGGTCGGGGTGGCCGAGGCGTACCTCACCCCCGTGGCCGATCCGCTCGGTGACCTGGTGGCCCGCTACGCGCGCACCCATGGGCCGTTCGCCGCGGCGAGTTGCGCGGCCCGCTTCGGGCTCGGCGTGTTCGTGGTCGAGCAGACGCTGCGCCGGCTCGGCGCCACCGGTCGGGTGGTGTCCGGGGAGTTCACCCCCGATTCGGCTGGCGCCCAGTGGTGTGACGCGGAGGTGCTGCGGCTGCTGCGCCGCCGCTCGCTCGCGGCGCTGCGCCGGGAGATCGAGCCGGTGCCGCCCCGGGCGCTGGCCACGTTCCTGCCCCGCTGGCAGCAGGTCGGCTCGTCCGCCCGGGGGGTGGAGGCGCTCGCCGCCACGGTGGAGCAGTTGCAGGGCGCCGCGGTGCCGGCGTCCGCGCTGGAGCGGCTGGTGCTGCCCGGTCGTGTCGCCGACTACTCGCCCGCCCAGCTCGACGAGCTGTGCGCCAGCGGGGAGGTGGTCTGGGCCGGGTCGGGGGCGATCTCCGGCGGGGACGGCTGGGTCACCCTGGCGTACGCGGACACCGCGCCGCTGCTGCTCCCCCCGCCCGACGAGGCGCTGACCCGGACCCCGCTGCACGAGGCGGTGCTCGACGCGCTCGGCGACGGGCAGGCGCTGTTCTTCCGGCCGCTGGCCGACCGGGTCGGCTCGACCGACGACGCCGCGCTGACCGCGGCAATCTGGGACCTGGTCTGGGCCGGTCACCTCACCAACGACACCCTCGCCCCGCTGCGCGCGGTGCTCGGAGCCGGTGGGGCGCACCGCTCCCGGCCGTCCGCGCCGCGCACCCGCTACCGGAGGCCCGGCCGGGTGGCGCTGCCCACCCGGGGTGGCCCACCGACCGTCGCCGGTCGCTGGTCGCTGCTGCCGGAGCGGGACCTCGACCCGACCCGGCGCGCCGCCGCTCTGGCCGACGTGCTGCTGGAGCGGCACGGGGTGGTCACCCGCGGCGCGGTCATGGCCGAGCAGGTGGTCGGCGGTTTCTCCGCGGTCTACCCGGTGCTGTCGGCGCTGGAGGAGCGCGGCGCGGCCCGCCGGGGCTATTTCGTGGAGGGGCTGGGCGCGGCCCAGTTCGCGGTGCCAGGCGCGGTGGACCGGTTGCGTGCGCTGGCCGAGCCGGCCGACGGAGCCCGGGCGCGGGGCGGGCCGGCGACGGTGCTGGCCGCCACCGACCCGGCCAACCCGTACGGCGCGGCGCTGCCCTGGCCGGACCGGGTGATCGACTCCGGCGACGGCGCCGCCCCGGCGACCGGGCACCGGGCCGGCCGCAAGGCGGGCGCGCTGGTGGTGCAGGTCGCCGGTGACCTGGTGCTCTACGTGGAGCGCGGCGGCCGGACGCTGCTCTCCTTCACCGACGACGCCGACACGCTCGCCGCGGCCGGCAAGGCACTCGCCGACGCCGTCCACTCCGGAGCGTTGGGCGCGATGTCGGTGGAGCGGGCCGACGGTGAGGCGGTGCACTCCTCGCCGCTGCGCGACGCGCTGACCGCCGCGGGCTTCCGGGCCACCCCGCGCGGCCTACGCCTACGCGGCTGACCGCCCTCCTGGATGGGGCCGGCGCCGCCCGCGGCGGGTGACGATCGGCTGCGAACTCCCGTGCGGTGCCAACCACCGACCTGCTGCCAAACCCACCCCACCGGCCGGACGGCCAACGCCCGGCGCCACGGGCTCGGCGCTCAGCCGAGGTTGGCGAGGACCTTCTCGTAGCGCGTGCGGTCCCCGGCGGGAGTTTTCTCCTCCAGGTAGTTGAGCACCACCGTGCCGCGCCGGTACGACTGCCCGCTCCAGGTCTCCGCGATGTCACCGGCGCTGATCTCGTCGGGGAACACGTACACCGTGACGGCGTCGGTGGCGATCAGCTCGGAGCACCCCAGGCCGAGCCCGTCCGGCCCACAGTCGACCGAACGGTCCTTCGGGTGCGGCACCTTCAGGCCGGCGGCCTTGAACGCCTCGACGACCTGCTTCGCGCCGGGGGCCCCGGCCGACAGCTTGGGCAGCACCACCGGCGGCGGGCTGGCCGGTCGGCGCTCGGTCGGCCCCTGCGGGGCGACGGCGGGCGCGGAAGGGGCACCGCTGGCGCTGGACTGGTCCGTCGAGGGCGTCGCCCCGTCCGAAGGACCGGTGGCCGCCGGGGCCGAGACGGACGAGGCGGCGTCCGGCTGACCGGCGTCGTCACTACCGCAGCCGGCGGTGAGGGCGACGGCGACGGCGGGCAGGCTCCGATGTATCACCAGGGCAGTCTGCCCAACACCGCCCGGCGGCGGGAGTGGCCGGTCGGCCAGTGCCGTGTCCCATATCCGCCAGGAGCCGGTCGACCGAGCGACGCGGGCACGCGCCAACCCTGCGGAGCAGACTCGGCGACCGCAAACCTGCTCGACTGTGGAATGCTTCCCCGGTGGGTGAACACGTGGTTCCCGTGGCCTGTCCCTGCTGTGCCTCCCGGACCGGCGGCGGGACCTGCCCGGTCTGCTTCTGGACCGACGACGGTCAGTCCGACACCGATGCCGACGCGGTCCGGGGCGGCCCCAACGGCGACCTGAGCCTCTCGCACGCCCGCCTCAACTACGCCGTCTACGGCGCCAGCCACCCGCGCTACCAGGACATGGTGCGCCTGGCCCGCCCCGACGAGCGCCCGGACGGCGCCCGGCGGGGCTGAGCTCGGGTCAGCAGACCGGCACGGAACCGCCGTACACCGCGGAGATGTACGCGTGGCTGACGTACTGCCCGGCGGACAGGCGGTTCCACCGGGTGGAGGTGCGGTAGGGGCCGGCCACCGACTGGCCGGTGACGTAGCACTGGATCGGCACGTTGGCGAACCGGGCGGCGAGGCCACGGCTCGGGTACGACGTGCTGGCCCCGGTGCGGATGTTGAGCGGCCCGTCGCCGACCACACCGCGCGGCCCGCCACCGGTCCACAGGTAGGCCACGTCCACCCAGGCGTTGGTGGTCAGCCGCAAGCCGTCCCAGAACGTGCCGTCGGCCAGGTCGATGCCAGCCGGGTTGAGCACCGTACGCCCGAACTGGTCCCGCCCGCCGTTGTAGCCGGACTGGTACGCGGCCTGCGCCTCGGGCCGGCCCTGCGGCAGGTTCTTCCAGTTCTCCCGCACGGCCGACGGGTTCCAGTAGTCGTCGCGGGTGTTCCACGGCCCGACGTCCCAGACCGAGGCGTACTCGCAGCGGGAGCCGGTGGTGGTGCAGACCCGCACGGTGTAGTCGCCGCTGTTGAGCGGGGAGAGCCCGCGACGCGACGGCAACGCCGCGAAGTGGTCCCGCGGCTGCACCGTACGACTGTTGGCGGTCAGCTCGCCGACCAGCCCGATCCGGGTGGCGTACACCCGGTAGGTGCGGCCGGGGGTGGCGGCGGAGACGGCGGCGGCCGCGTCGGCGGTGAGCCGGACGCCGCGTACCGTCGCGGTGGCGCCGCCGGCCGGCGCGGTGAGCACCACCCGGGTCTGCACCCGGCTGACCGGCCGGTCGAAGACCGCGCCGGCGGTGGCGGCCCGCCACTCCGTCCAGCCGCTGACCCGCCATCCCCGGACCTGCGCCTCCACTGTGGCGCCGGCGGGGACCGAGGCGGTGATCTCGGCGCGGACCCGGGTGGCCGGCCGGGTGAGGGCGCGCGGGGCGGTCAGCAGCATTCCCTCGGCGACCGCGCTGTGGCGGCGCCCGGCGGCCCGGGCCTCCCGCAGCCGCAGCCCGGCGGCGCTGCGCCGGACGTTGACGTCATCCCGGTCGACGACGGACAGGTCGGCGTTCCACCGTTCGCCGCCCGGGGCGGCGGCGGTGAGGGTCAGCGGGTGGCCGACGGCGGGGGTGGCCGGGACGGGGCTGGCGGCGGGCACGAGCGCGGCGGTGAGCGCGAGGGTCAGGGTGGCGACAAGGACCGAGCGATTACGGCATCGGGGTCGTGCCATGGGCATTCTCCTCAGAACTTCCTGACCCTCGCATGTCGGGAGATCATGAGGAACCTGAGTACAAATGGCGACACATGCGAATCTTGCTCGAAGGAGGGAGGATGGCGGGGTGCCCGAAGGCGACACCGTCTGGAACACCGCGCGCGTGCTGCACCGCGCGCTGGCTGGCGCGCGTCTCACCGGCAGTGACTTCCGGGTGCCGCAGCTGGCCACCACGGACCTCACCGGTTGGACCGTCCGCGAGTCGGCCAGCCGGGGCAAGCACCTGCTGCTCCGCCTCACCGCCCCCGCCGGCCGGCCCGGGGTGGACGGATCGCACTGGACGCTGCACTCGCACCTGCGGATGGACGGCGCCTGGCGTGCGTACGCGCCGGGTGAACGCTGGAGCGGCCGGCCGGCGCACCTGATCCGGGTGGTGTTGCGCAGCCCCGGCGCGGTCGCGGTCGGCTACCACCTGCACGAGCTGGCCCTGGTGCCCACGGCCGAGGAGGACGGCCTGGTCGGCCACCTCGGCCCCGACCTGCTCGGCCCCGACTGGGAGCCGGCCGAGGCGGTCCGCCGGCTCTCCGCCCACCCGGAGCAGACCATCGGCGAAGCGCTGCTCGACCAGCGCAACCTGGCCGGCGTGGGCAACCTCTACAAGTGCGAGGTGCTCTTCCTGCGCGGGGTGTCGCCGTGGACGCCGGTGCGTGCGGTGCCCGACCTGGCCGGCACGGTTGCTCTGGCGCAGCGGCTGCTCGCCGCCAACCGGGGCCGCTGGACGCAGAGCACCACCGGATCGCTGCACCGGGGGCAGACCAGCTACGTGTACGGCCGTCGCGCCCAACCCTGCCGCCGCTGCGGCACCGCGATCCGCAAGCAGGAGCTGGGCGAACGTGTCACCTACTGGTGCCCGGTCTGCCAACCGGAGCACCCGGAGGCTCCCGCGCCCGCCTGACCACCCCACCCGGACAGGGGTCATCCCAGAAACGGACGATTGGGTAATTCCTAACCGGCCGTCGGAGTCGCATGCTGCGGTTGAGTGCTCACCGATCGTCAGAGTGCCGGGCCCGATCAGGTCGCCACGCCGGGGTGGCGACCCTCGTGCCCCGACCCCGGGGAGAGCCATGGCGATTTTCCGCAGACTCCGCTCCACCTGGTTCGAGCGGAGCGCCCGCGACAGCAACGGCGGCGCCAACGGACGGGTGGCGTCCGTGCCGGCCGCACGTACCGCCGAGGACGCCGCCCCGGCGCCCAGCCTCGACCCGGCCGTCGTGCCCCACTGCTTCGGCCCGGTGCCGAACTTCGCGCACAGCCCCCGACCGGCACGCGATCCGCAAGGGCGGGTGGTGCCGGGCACCGGGCTGCGCAAGTTCGTCGACGTGCTGCCCACCCCGGGTCAGCTGGGCCGCGGCGACCTCGGTGGGTACCTGCCGGTGGCGGTGCCGGACACGATCAGCTTCCCGGGCTGCGACTACTACGAGATCGGCCTCCAGGAGTACGTCCAACGGCTGCACCGGGACCTGCCGGCCACCCGGCTGCGCGGCTACCGGCAGCTGAACCTGGGCACCGACGCGTCGGGCCACAACACGGTGGCGCCACCGGAGCGGCCCTGGCACCTCGGTCCGATGATCCTCGCCCGCCGGGGCCGGCCGGTCCGGGTGAAGTTCATCAACCAGCTCCCCACCGGCCGGGCCGGGGAGCTGTTCCTGCCGGTCGACGACACGGTAGACGGGGCCGGCGGTGGCCCGCTGGACGGCCCGGCGCCGTACCCGCAGAACCGGGCGGTGCTGCACCTGGCCGGTGCGCAGACAGGCTGGACGAGCGCCGGCAACCCGGGGCAGTGGATCACCCCGGCCGGGGAGATCACCCCGTACCCGACCGGGACGGGTCTGACCCACGTGCCGGACATGCCGCCGCCCGGGGCCGGCGCCACCACGCTCTATTACCCGAACGAGCAGAGCGGCCGGCTGATGTGGTTCCACGACAACACCCTCGGCCTGGCCCGGCTCACCGTCTACGGCGGGCAGCTCGCGCCGTACCTGCTCACAGACCCGGCCGAGGACCAGCTCATCGCCGACGGGGTGCTGCCGGCCGACCAGCTGCCGCTGGTGATCGAGGACAAGACCTTCGTGCCGGACGACACCCAACTGGCCGCCGAGGACCCGACCTGGGACCGGGAACGCTGGGGCGCCCGGGGCAGCCTCTGGCACCCACACGTCTACCAGCCCCGGCAGAACCCGTACCGGTCCGGCGGGCGCAATCCGACCGGCCGGTGGGACTACGGACCCTGGTCGCGCAGCACCGCCCCGGACGGCACCCGTGGCGACAGCTGGCAGACGATGGACGGCTGGTCGACGGTGGACGGCTGGCGGGCTGCGGACGGCGTCACCGGCGGACCGCCGCTGACCGGGCCCGGCCCGGTGCCGAACCCGCACCACGATCCGGTCGGCGCGCCGGATGAGCCGCCGCTGGGCCCCGGCACGCCGCACCCGTCCGCGGTGCCCGAGGTGTACGGCGACACCCCGCTGGTCAACGGCGTCGCCTACCCGTACCTGGCGGTGCGGCCGCGCGCGTACCGGTTCCGGATCCTCAACGCCTGCCTGGACCGCAGCCTCAACCTCCAGCTCTACCGGGCCTGCTCGGACTCTCCGATGTGGACGGAGGACGACGCCTTGGCCGACGCCGACGCCGGTGAGGTGCCGATGGTGCCCGCCGTGCGGGCTGCGGACCGGCCGGCGGACTGGCCGACCGACGGGCGTGACGGCGGGGTGCCGGACCCCCGCGCCGCCGGGCCGGCGTTCATCCAGATCGGCAACGAGGCCGGGCTGCTGCCTGCTCCGGTCGTGCTGCCGAACCGGCCGATCGGCTACCGCTACGACCGCCTCGACCCGACCGTGCTGAACGTCGACGGGCACACGCTGCTGCTCGCCCCGGGCGAGCGCGCGGACGTGCTCGTCGACTTCTCCGCCGTACCGCCGGGCACCACGCTGATCCTCTACAACGATGCCCCGGCACCGCTGCCCGGCTTCGATCCGCGCTACGACCAGCACACCGACGCGCCGGACCGGACCGCCGAGGGCGGCCCGCCCCCAACCCAGCCGGGGTACGGCCCGAACACCCGCACGCTGCTCCAGTTCCGGGTGAGCGGAGCGCCGGCCCCGACGTACGACCTGGCGCTGCTGCGCCGCCGGCTGCCTCTGGCGTACGCGGCCAGCCAGCGCCCGCCGATCGTGCCGCAGCCGGCGTACGACCCGGCGTTCGGCACCCGGACCGCGCGGGAGACGAGCGTGCCGGTGCACGCCGCCACGGTCACCTTCACCCCGGCGGGCGTCGCCGGGCCGGTCAGCCTGCCCGTCGCGGTGAAGGCCGCGCAGCAGGTCTTCGAGCCCGGCCACGGCCGGCTGGCCGGCCGGCTCGGCGTCGGGCACCCGAACGCCGGGCCGCTCGTCCCGGCGACCCTGCCGCTCGGCCCGACCGACCCTGTCACCGAGGTGCTCTTCGCCGCCGATCCGGCCGTGCCGGTCGGCGCGCCGACCGACGGGACCCAATTCTGGCGGATCAGCGGCAACGTGCGGCAGACCGAGGCGCTGCGCTTCGGCGGCTGCGACGTGCAGCTGATCAACCGGGTCGGCTGGGACGGCACGCTCCGGCCCCCGCACGGCAGCGAGCTGGGCTGGAAGGAGATCATCCGGGTGAACCCCCGGGAGGACGTGGTGGTGGCGCTACGTCCGGTCGCACCGACGCTGCCGTTCAAGCTGGGCGACAGCGTCCGACTGCTCGACCCGGGCCGCCCGGCCGGCGCCCGGACCGGTTCGACCCCGATCAGCCCGGCCGACGGGCGACCCGCCCTGGTGGTGAACCAACTGGTCAACCTGGGCTGGGAGTACCGCTGGCACAGCCAGCTCGCCGGCCACCGCGACCTCGGAATGAACCGGCCGTTGGTGCTGCGGGTGGCGCCGAAGGCGCCCACCGGGCTGACCGCCACGCCGGTGCCGGGCTCAGCCACCGCGCTGCCGGCGATCGGGCTGGCCTGGACCGGCAACGGCGGTCGCCCGCCGGCCACCAGCCACCTGCTGCAACGGGCCACCGACACGACGTTCGGCGGCGAGGTCACCACCATCACGGTCGCGGCCACCGCCACCCGCTACACGGACGCGACGGTCACCCCCGGGGTCACCTACCACTACCGGATCCGGGCGGAGAACGCCGTCAGCTACTCGTCCTGGTCGAACAGCGTGCCCGCCTCGGTGCACCTGACCGCCCCGAGCGGGCTGGCCGCGGCGATCCCGCCGGCCGCGCCGCTGCGGGTGGCGCTGCGCTGGGCGAACCGCTCCTTCGCCACCGGCATCGACGTGCAGCGGGCCACCAACCCGACCTTCACCAGCGGCCCGGGCACCACCGCCATCGGCGTCGGTGACAACCACCTGGACGTCACAGTCGCCCCGAACACCACGTACTACTACCGGGTGCGGACCACGTACCTGGGTGCCGCGTCGGCCTGGTCGACGGTGGCCGCGGCGAGCACCCCACCCGCACCCGTCGCGCCGAGCGGGGTCGGTGCCACCGCCAGCGCGCCGGGACCGGACACCGCGACGGTGGTCCTGGTCTGGGCGGCGAGCACGCCGGCCGGTCCGGGGGCCGGGTTCATCGTGCAGCGGGCGCTGGACCCGGCCTTCGGCCGGGAGGTGGCCACCTTCACGGTGACGGGTCGCGGCTTCACCAACACCGGACTGGCCCGAGGTGTGACGTACCACTACCGGATCCGGTCGTTCAACGTCGTGGGCAGCTCGCCGTACACCGCCCGGATCCCGGTCACCACCCCGCCGTGACCTGGCGCCGGTTCGCGGCGCCCGGTCAGCGCGTGTACGGGCTCAGCGGGTGTACGGGCTCAGCGGGTGGGTGCGCGCAGCGGGGTGCCGACCGCGCGCAACTCGGCCAACGCCGAGGCCACGCCGTGCAGCAGGTCGGTCGCCTCGGTGAGCCGGGCGGCGGCCGGGTGGGCGGTCTCCGGTCGGGCGTCCTCGGCCAGGTAGCCGGCGGCGGCGACGACCAGCCGCTCGTAGGCCACGACCCCGCTCTCCAACTGGGCGGTCAATGCGCCGTGCGCCTCGGCCAGCGGCGCCCGCGCGTCGGCGGGGGCCAGCCGCAGCGCCCGTTCGACGCTGGCCACCCGCGCGGCCAGGTCACGCAGCGACCGGTCGGCGGCGGCAGCCTCCAGCACCGCCGGCTCGGCCAGCCCGGTGAGCCGGGTGGTCATCCCGGCCAGGGTGAGCGCTGCCCGATCGAGTCGGGCCCACTGCTGCCCGGCACTGGTGCCGCGCAGCGCGATCCGGCTGCGGACCCGGCGTACCTCGGCCAGCACTCCGGAACCGACCGGCAGCCGCTCGACCGCGGCCACCAGCCGGGCCCGCGAACGGGCTGCGGCCTCGGCCGGGTCCAACGCGGGGGGCGCCGGCCGGGCGGCCAGCGCGCGCAGGTCGACCCAGCGCCAGGCGGCCAGCGCCACCGCGCTGCCGGCGGCGCCGGCCCAGGCCGCGTCGGGCAGACCGAGACCGGCGTACGGGGTCAGCACCGCCGCGGCGCCGCCGAGCCCACCGGCCAACACGCTCCACCGCCGCGCGGACCGGCGCAGCCGGTCCAGCCGACGGAAGTACCGCGTCCGCTCGTCTGCCACGCTGACCTCCTCGGGCCGGTCGTTCAGCCGGCGGCGGTCGGGTCGCCGGTGCCCCGTTCGCGGGCCATGCTGGCCCGGAGCTCGTCCAGCCGGGCAGCGGCGGTCGGGTCGCTGGCCGGGCCGGCCGCGCCCGTCGTCTCGCCCTGCGGCACCGCCGGTCGCTGCGCCGCGCCGCCGAGCTGTTCCCCGGCCATGCTGGACCGGATCTGCTCCAGCCGGGCCGAGCCGGCCGAGTCGATGCTCGCCTTCTGGATCTCCAACATCCGGCCCTCGACCGAGTTGCCGGCCAACTCCGCCCGGCCCATCGCGTTGGCGTACCGCCGCTCGATGCGGTCGCGGACCTCGTCCAGGGACGGGGTGGTGCCGGGTGCGGTCAGCGACGACATCGACTCCAGCGAGCGGGCCACCGTCTCCTGCATCTTGGCCTGCTCCAGCTGGCTGAGCAGCTTGGTACGCTCGGCGAGCTTCTGCTGGAGGATCATCGAGTTGTTCTCCACCGCCCGACGGGCCTGCGCGGCGGCGCCCAGCGCCTGGTCGTGCAGGGTCTTCAGGTCCTCGGTGGCCTGCTCGGCGGAGACCAGCTGGGTGGCCAGGGTCTGCGCCGACTGCTCGAACCGCCCGGCCTCGGCCTCGTCACCCTTGGCCCGGGCCTGGTCGGCGAGCACCAGGGCCTGCCGGGCGTTGCCCTGCAACCGCTCGACCTCGGACATCTGCCGGGACAGCTTCATCTCCAGCTGACGCTGGTTGCCTATCACCGCGGCAGCCTGCTGCACCAGCGCCTGGTGCTGACGCTGCGCATCCTCGATGGCCTGCTGAATCTGCACCTTGGGATCGGCATGCTCGTCGATCTTGGCACCGAAGAGCGCCATCAGGTAGTTCCAGCCCTTGACGAACGGGTTCGCCATCTCCGCCGTATCCCCTCAGTAGCGTCGATCCACCGTGGCCCGGCCGGATGGACCTGCCGACCACGACCCGGCCGGTCTCCATCGTCCCAGCCGGAGGCCAACGAGGCATCCGTACCGGGCGGTCGACGGCACCGGCAGCTCCTGCGGGCCACCCTACGCGGCCGGGGCCAACTCGCCCATGGTCAACCGGAAGGACGGGCTCAGGCGGCGCAGACCACGTCCCGGTCGCGCTCGGTGGGGCGGACTCGGGTGCTGCGCAGCGTGGCCTTGAGCGGCGATTCCTGGCGGACCGAGACGGCGACCTTGCCATCGGAGGTGACCTGGCGAACGCCCCGGTTGGTGTTCCTGCGAACGGCGGGGGCGGCGCCGACGGGCACGGCCTCGGCCGACTCGTCCTGCATCGGGACCAGCACCCCGGGCATCTGCTCGGCCAGCGCGACGGTGTCGCTGACCTCGCGCAGCAGCTCGGACAGGCGGGCGCCGAGCGCGTCGCAGATCGCGGCGAGCAGCTCGCTGGACGGCTCCTTGTGCCCGCGCTCGATCTCGGAGAGGTAACCAAGGCTGACGTTGGCGGCGGTGGACACCTCGCGCAGGGTGCGCTGCTGCCCCTGCCGGCGCGCCCGCAGTGCGTCACCGATCACCCGGCGTAGCAGGACCATCGCACCTCCCCCTGAGGGATACCTCTCGCTCGGCGTCCCGCGGCCGGTCGCGGCGGACCGCGCCGGCCCCGAGCGCCGAAGCCTTCCCGCAACCGTACCCGGTGTAGGCCCGGGCGACATCCCGCCCCGCCCGTCGGTTCGCCCGGGCCGGCTCACCGTCGCCCGGCCCCGGCCGTTCCCGCCGCGGCGGCGCTGGCGGTCCCCGCCGCCTCCGCGGCATCCGCGGCGTCCGCGGCGTGGATCCGCTCGCCGAGCAGCCGCAAGGCCTCGGTCACCGCCGCCGATCGGACGTGGTCCCGGCCCCCGTCCAGGTCGAGCTGGCGCACCTCACCGCCGTCCGGGCCGGCGACCGCGACGTAGACCAGGCCGACCGGCTTGCCGTCCTGCGGCTCGGGACCGGCGACCCCGGTGGTGGCGAGCCCCCAGTCCGCGCCGCAGCGCTGCCGGCCACCCTCGGCGAGCGCCGCCGCCACGTCCGGGTCGACGGGCCCCCGCTCGGCCAGCAGCTCGGCCGGTACGCCCGCCAGCTCGGACTTCAACTCGGTGGCGTAGACCACCAGCCCACCCCGGTAGACGTCGCTGACCCCGGCGATCTCCACGATCGAGGCGGCGAGCAGCCCACCGGTGAGTGACTCGGCCGTGGCCAGCGTCTCGTGCCTCTGCGACAGGCTGTGCACCACGCCCGCGGCCGGACTGCCGACCTCTGGACTGCCCGCCGGCCGTTCCCGACCCTCATCCCGCTCCATGCACCCGTCCTTCCCCACCCATTCCCACCCAACCCTCCCCCGACCGGTGGCGTCGATCATGAAGTTACTGCCCCGACACGCCGCGCCGGACGGCGATAACTTCATGATCGACGGGGCGACGGCGGGGGCGGGGTCCGTGGGGGCGGGGTGGGGTCAGCGGGGGCGGCGGAGGCGGAGGGCCTGGGCTATGTAGTCGAAGCCGGTGGCCACGGTGACCAGGACGGCGGCGCCCATGATCCAGGGGCCCACGGGGGCGAGGGCGGCCGGCATCGGCCAGAGGTACCAGGCGATGGCCAGGATCTGGAGCGCCGTTTTGACCTTGCCGCCTCGGCTGGCCGCGATCACGCCGTGCCGAATCACCCAGAACCGCAGCCCGGTGATCCCCAGCTCACGGACGAGGATCAGCGCGGTCACCCACCAGGGCAGCCGGTCGTACCAGGAGAGCAGCACCAGGGCGGCGCCCGTGAGCGCCTTGTCCGCGATCGGGTCGGCCACCTTGCCGACCGAGGTGACTAGCCCGAACCGGCGGGCGATCCAGCCGTCCACCAGGTCGGTCGCGGAGGCGACCGCGAAGATCAGGCAGGCCGCCATCCGCCAGCCGGCGTGGGTCATCCCGGCCATGATCACCGAGGCGGCGAAGACTGGCACCAGCACCAGCCGTAACGCGGTCAGCGCGTTGGCCGCGTTGAGCACCGGCACCCCGGGAACCACCCGAGGCGGCGTGGACTCCGTCGCCCCGGTCACCGCCTCGCCCCACTCGGACCGCCGTGGCGTTCCCGACACCGCACCACCTGGGTCCCCCGCTCCGCTCGGGCCCGCCGTCACCGTGCCGCGCCGGGCGCCGCCGAGATCATCTCATCCGGCACGGCGAGCAGGTCCACCCCTTCGGTGCCGGTCACCCTTGCCCGCACGAGGTCACCCGGGCGCAGCGCGGCCAGGTCGACCCCGCCCTCGACCGGGGCGACCAGAGTCGTCGAGCCGTCCACCTCCGGCGCCTGGTGCGCCGCCCGGCCCTCCACCACGCCATCGACGATCGAGTCGACCAGCACCTCGACGGTCGAGCCGAGCCGATCCTCCGCCCGCTGCGAGCAGAGCTCGTCGGCGAGCGCGCTGAGCCGGTCGTAGCGCCGCTTGATCGTCGCGGCGGAGACCTTGCCGGGCAGCCCGGCGGCCTCGGTGCCGTCCTCGTCGCTGTAGTCGAACATGCCGATCGCGTCGAGCCGGGCCTCGGTCAGGAAGCGGACCAGCTCGTCGACGTCGCCGCGGGTCTCGCCGGGGAAGCCGACGATGAAGTTGCTCCGGGCGCCCGCCTCCGGGGCCAGCGCCCGGGCGCTCGCCAGCAGCTCCAGGAACCGGTCGGTGGAGCCGAAGCGGCGCATCCGGCGGAGCACCGGCTCGCTCGAGTGCTGGAACGACAGGTCGAAGTACGGGGCCACCCCCGGCGTGCCGGCGATCGCCTCGACCAGCCCGGGCCGGGTCTCGGCCGGCTGGAGGTAGCTCACCCGGACCCGGACGATGCCGGACACCGCGGCGAGCTGCGGCAGCAGCTTCTCCAGCGCCCGGGGGTCGCCCAGGTCCTTGCCGTACGAGGTGGAGTTCTCGCTGACCAGCACCAGCTCCCGGACGCCGGACTTGGCCAGCCACTCCGCCTCGGCGAGCAGCTCGTCCGGGGTACGCGAGACGAACGCCCCACGGAAGGCCGGGATGGCGCAGAACGCGCAGCGGCGGTCGCAGCCGCTGGCCAGCTTCAGCGAGGCGACCGGGCCGGTGTCCAGCCGGCGGCGCAGCACCTGACGCAGGTGCGCCGGGGTGTGCTCGTCGGTGTCGACGGCCGTGCGGGCCGGGCTGCCGTGCCCGGGCAGCGACACCGCGGCCTCGCGCCGCTTAACCGGGGTGAGCGGCAACAGCTCCCGCCGGTCCCGCGGGGTGTGCGCGGTGACCTGCTCGCCGGCGACGACCGCGCTAAGTCGGGCGGCGATGTCCGGGTAGTCGTCGAAGCTCAGCACCGCCTGCGCCTCGGGCAGGCTGTCGGCCAGCTCCCGGCCGTACCGCTCGGCCATGCAGCCGGCGGCGACCACCTTCGCGCCGGTCTCGGCGGCGGCGAGCAGGGTCTGGATGGAGTCCTGCTTGGCCTTCTCCACGAAGCCACAGGTGTTCACGACCACCACGTCGGCGCCCTCACCGTCCGTGGTCACCTGCCAGCCGTCGGCGTGCAGCCGGGCGGCCAGCTCCTCCGAGTCGACCTCGTTGCGGGCACAGCCCAGGGTGAGCAGGGCCACGCGACGGCCCTCGGCGGCGGACGACAGCTCCAGCGGCGTCGGACGCGCCGAGCTGGAAGGGGAGGTGGCAGACACCATCCGAGGGTACCGGGCCGACCGGGGAAGCCCGTGCACGCGGGCGGCCGGGAGATCGGGCGCACTCCTGCGCCCGTACCTCGGCACCTCCTTCGGGCCCCAGCCCGCTCCTCAGCCCGCCCCGCTGTGCTGCGGCGCGGACTCGCTCGGCAGCCGGGACAGGGCGGTGGAGAGCAGCCCGGCGAGCTGTTCGGCCTCGAATTCGCCGGCGCCCGGCCCGCGGACCAGCAGCAGCACGAGGTCCCCCCGCCGGCCGACCACCCGGTCCGGCCCGGCGTACGCCTCGTCACCCACCTCGGGCAGCGGGACACCCGTGCTCCGCCCGACGGTCAGGTTGAACCGGGCCATCGTTCCCCGGGTGACCTGGAGCGCGAGGACGGTCGCCCCGCTGCCGTCGACGAACGACGCCATGCCCCGCACCTGACCGGTGCTCGTGGCCGGTCTGACCAACGACACCCGCCGGCCGGTCGCGGCGCCCACCTCCGTCGCGCTGAGCAGGCGCTCCGGCTGGACCGCGCCGTGGGTCGCCGTGGCGGGCAGGACGCTGCCGGCCGGCGGCTCCTCCTCGGCGTACGCGTCCGGGTCGGCCTGCTCGGGCGCCGCGCGCTGGACGGTCACCCCGAGCACCCGCCGGGTCCACGGCCGGACCCGTGCGGTGACCACGTCACCGAGCCGACACTCCCCCGCGATCTGGTCCGGGATGATCCACGCACGGAGCCGCTCGGCGTGGCCGTCGTCGATGACGAGGTAATGGTTGATCGTCCGTCCCGGCCCGTCGTCCGACGTCTGCCGCTGCCACACCTGGTGCCAGAGCACCTCGCCGGTGACCGTGGCCGGGGCCACCAGGTCGACCAGCGCCCGGAGGAGGAGATACCCGGCGAGGCCGAGCAGCGCGAACCCGAGCAGGACGAAGCCGAGCGTGACCGGGCGGAGGTCTGTGAACCCCGTCGAGCCGGCCGACGAGTCCCCGGTCGAGGCGAGGAACACCCCGCCGACCACCCGGGCGAACGTCCAGCCCAGCAGGCCGGCGATCAGCGCCCGGAAGACGACCCAGCCCAGCGGCTGGCCGTACCGGGGCAGCCCGCGCGGATAGCTGACGCTGACCCGACGCCACCCGCCCCCGTACGACGACCAGAGCTGTTTCCGGTCGGCCATGCCCAAATCGATCACCTGCGAGGCCACCCGGGTGACGCCGAGTGCGGCCCCGTACGGCAGATAGCGGTCCCAGACCGTGACGGCGGCGGGCGGCAGGTCGGCGAAGCTCTCGTGCCCGGCGAGCCAGGCGCGCAACCCCAGCCAGCGGGCGGCGGCGGCCCGGCCGGCGGGGGTGTCCCGTTCTCCGAGGTCCCGGCCGGCGAGGCCGGCGAGCGCGACGATGGTGACGAGGAAGGCGGCGACGGGAGCGAACGGGTCCTCGCCGGAGCGGGCCACATAGTGCCAGACCCCGCCCGCGACCCCGCCGGCGGCGACAGCGCCGAGCACGGTGAGCAGGACAACCAGTGCCCGAGAGAACCGCCGACGGGAGAGCCCGAGCCGCTGGGCGTCGGCCACGATCGACCGGCGCAGCCGTTTGGCCCACGAGGCGGATCGGTTGGCGTCCGAGAATCCCAGTGCGGTCAGCGGCACCATCCCGTCGACCGCGCGGGCCGCCACCCGGTCGAAGACTTGCCGCTCGTACCGGTTGAGGTCGTCGGGGGCGCGGCCGGTCAGGTGCACCGTGGTGTGCCGGGGATCGGGGCCGGCCTGGCGCAGCTCCAGGTAGCGGCGCGCGGCGAGGTCGAGCAAGGTGGACTCGGCTGCGTCCACGGTGAACTGCCAGCGGTTGGCCAGCAGGCTGACCACGGCCGGCGGCTCCTGCCCGGGGAACTCCATGGCAGCGGGCGCTGAGGCCACGGCGGCGGGCCGACTGGCCAGCCGGGTGATCCCGTAGACCAGCGCCCAGAGGGCGAGGCCCGCGACCGGCAGGCCGATCTCGACGACCGGGTCGGAGAATTCCAGCACGGCTAGAACCGGACGGAGACATCGGTGCGCTCCGGACCGGTCGCCTCGAAGTACGACTCGGGACGGAAGCCGCCCAGCCCGGCGATGACGTTGGTGGGCAGGGTCCGCACGGCCGTGTTGAGCGATTGAACGGCCGAGTTGTAGAACTGCCGCGCGTAGGCGATCTTGTCCTCGGTGGCGGCCAGCTCACGCTGCAGCCCGGCGAAGTTCTCACCCGCCCGCAGCTGCGGGTACGCCTCGGCGACGGCGAACAGCCGACCGAGCGCCTCGGTCAACGCACCCTCGGCGTCGACCCGCGCCGGCCCACCACCCGCCACCGTCGTGGCCGTGACCCGTGCGGCGGTCACCGCTTCCAGCGTCGCCCGCTCGTGCCCGGCGTAGCCCTGCACCGTCGACACCAGGTTGGGGATCAGCGAATGCCGCCGTTTCAGCTGGACGTCCACCTGCGCCCAGGACGCCTGCACCTGGGCCCGCAACCGCACGAGCCGGTTGTAGCCGCCGACCGCGACGACCAGCAGCACGACGACGAGCACCACCAGGACAGCTACCAGCACCAGCCCGAGGTTCATGACACCTCACGTTCAAGTTGCTCCGCCGGCCCCGTCGCGGCGGTCGCCTCCATGATGATCGGTTCCCGGGGCCGGCAACTCCGCCCGGTCGCCTATGCGACCGTCCACTGTTCGGTCAGTCCCGATCGCGCCAGCTCGCGAACCGGTCAGCGCGTCGCGGCTCCCACCCGGGTCAGCCGGTCGAGCAGGAAGACCTCGGTCCCGGCCAGACCGGTGGAGCAGAAGACGGAGACCTGGTCCACGGTGGTTCGGCCGGGGACCGCGCCGGCCAGGACGCCGCCCAGGTCAAGCAGCCGCCCGGCGTACGGGGGCGTGGCGGCGAGCATCGGCGGCCGGTAGTCCTTCGCCTGGGCCGGCGAGTCGGTAACCAGCAGGTCGGCGGCGTCGAGCAGGTCGGCACCGAACTCGCTGCGATCGCGCTGCTTGAAGCCGACCGCGTTGACGTGCGTGCCGGGGCTCAGGTCGGCGGCACAGAGGACCGGGGTCGGGCTGGTGGTGGCGAGCACCACCATGTCCCGCCCGGCCACCGCCGAGCCGGGGTCGGCCACCGCGCGGGCCGGCACGTCCAACTCGGCGCGGACCCGGGCGGCGAAGGCGTCCCGCCGGGCGGCGGAGCGGCTGTGCACCACCACCTCGCGCAGTGGGCGGACCGCCGCGGCGGCCCAGACCTGGGTCCACGCCTGCCGACCGGAGCCGATCACGCCGAGGGTGGCCGCGTCCGGTCGGGCCAGCGCGTCGACCGCCACGCCACCCAGCCCTCCGGTACGCCGGGAGCCCAACTCCTCGCCGATCGCGACGGCCCGGATCGCGCCGGTGCGGGCGTCGTGCAGCACCACCAACTGTTCGCCCTGCGGGTGGCCGAAGGTGTCGTACGAACGGAAGCCGTACCACTCGTCGACTAGGTGCCCGGCGGTGAGCACCATCCGCCCACCGCTGAGCGAGGCGGTGGCCCGGGGCGGGGCGACCAGCCGCCCGTCGTACGCGGCCAGCAGGGCGGCGCGCATGGCGTCGACCGTGGTGGCGGCGTCCAGCACGGCGGCGACCTCGGGGTCGGCGTAGAGCAGGGTCATGACCGCCATACTGCAAGTTGAAGTGAGGTGCAGGTCAACGCGAGGTGGCGGGGGTCACCGAGCCGTCGGCGGACCGGGGCCGGTGCTAGCGTCGGTGCCGGTGGCCCGGTCGTCCGTGGCCGCCCCGGACGAGTGGTGGGCGTACCCGGTCAGGCCAAGACGCCCCGCGTGACGTGCAGACTCCACTCGTCCCGGCGCGACAGCCCGGGCGCTCCCCGTGAGGTGAACGATGGCCTGGCTGGTATTGGTGATCTCGGGACTGCTGGAGACGGCCTGGGCGATCGCCCTGGAACGCAGCGCCGGCTTCAGCCGGCTGATCCCGTCGCTGGTGTTCGCGGTGACCCTGGCGCTGAGCATGGGCGGGCTGGCGTACGCGCTGCGGGAGATCCCGATCGGCACCGGGTACGCGGTCTGGGTCGGCATCGGCGCGGTCGGCACCGCCCTGGTCGGGATGCTGGCGCTCGGCGAGTCGGCGAGCCTGCCCCGGATCCTGTGCCTGCTGCTGGTGGTGGCCGGCGTCGTCGGTTTGAAGATCTTCCACTGAGTACCGCGCGGCGCGGCGCCGGTACGCGTGAGCAGCGCCCACAGTGGGTAGAGATCGATCCGTCACGACAGGCTCTCACCCGGAGGCAGACATGGCCGACATGCCCAGCACCGCCCGCCCGCGCAGCAACGCCGCCCGGATCCTCACCATCGTGGGCTTCGTCTTCGCAGTGCTCGCCCTGCTGCTCAACCCGATCATCTTCGGCGTGCTCGGCGTGATCGCCGGCATCGTCGGCGCGGTGCTCGGCGACAAGCCGTTGGGCTGGTACGCGGCCGTGGCCAGCGTCGTCGCCGCGGTGATCAGCCTGGTGATCATCTCCGCGCTGATCAACAACTGACCACTTCTTCCGCCACGGGCCCGCCGGACACCGGCGGGCCCGCCGCGTTGCCCGGTCAGTCCCCGCCGCCGCGCAGGCCGACCAGGACCTCCTCCAGCTCGTCCGGCTTGACCAGCACGTCGCGCGCCTTCGACCCCTCCGAGGGCCCGACCACGCCACGGGTCTCCATCAGGTCCATCAGCCGGCCCGCCTTGGCGAAGCCGACCCGCAGCTTTCGCTGGAGCATCGAGGTGGAGCCGAACTGCGAGGTGACCACCAGCTCGACCGCCTGCGTCAACAGGTCGAGGTCGTCGCCGATGTCCTCGTCGATCTTCTTCTTGGTGTCCTGTGCGGGGGCCAGCACGTCCTTGCGGAACTCCGGCTCGCGCTGGCCCTTGCAGAACTTCACCACATCGGCGATCTCGCGCTCGGTGACCCAGGCGCCCTGGATCCGCACCGGCTTCGAGGCGCCCATCGGCAGGAACAGCCCGTCACCGCGGCCGAGCAGCTTCTCCGCGCCCGGCTGGTCGAGGATGACCCGCGAGTCGGCCAGCGAGGAGGTGGCGAACGCCAGCCGGGACGGCACGTTCGCCTTGATCAGGCCGGTCACCACGTCGACCGAGGGGCGCTGGGTGGCCAGCACCAGGTGAATGCCGGCCGCCCGGGCCAGCTGGGTGATCCGGACGACCGAGTCCTCCACGTCGCGCGGCGCGACCATCATCAAATCGGCCAGCTCGTCCACGATCACCAGCAGATACGGGTACGGACGCATCTCCCGTTCACTGCCCGGCGGGGCCTTGATCTCGCCGTTGCGTACCTTGCGGTTGAAGTCGTCGATGTGCCGGACCCCGTTGGCGGCGAGGTCGTCGTAGCGCATGTCCATCTCGCGGACCACCCAGTCCAGCGAGTCGGCCGCCTTCTTGGCGTTGGTCACGATGGGCGTGACCAGGTGCGGGATGCCCTCGTAGCCGGTCATCTCGACCCGCTTCGGGTCGATCAGCAGCAGCCGCACCTCGTCCGGGGTGGCCCGGGTGAGGACGGACACCAGCAGTGTGTTCAGGCAACTGGAGTTGTGCGTGGGGATGCACGCACGACTGGCCAGGTACAGGTGGCTCGGGCTGTCGACCTCGATGCATCGGACGGGTACCGAGGGGATCGGCCGCACGTCCACGATGTAACGCCGCGAGGTCGTCGCGCGCGTACCGATCACCTGGCGGCTTGCTTTGCGCGTCAGCCGGAAGACCTTGTCAGCCGGGGTGAAGTGAATCCGATAGCAGGTGGAGGTCAACTCACTCCGACCTTTCACCCGCTTGGTCGTCATTGTGGCCTGGTAACCGAGCCCGATGATCAACTCGAGAGCATCCTGCGCCAGACGCTCATTGGTGAGTGCGAGCTCGACTCCGCCTTGCGCGGAAACCGTGCCATCGGTGTCCAGCAGACCTGCCAGCAGGGCTCGCCGCTGCTGCTCAGAAGATCGCAGATAGCTGGCAGGGATGTGTTTCGTACCGAGCTCGCGGAACAACTGCCGCAGCGTCCGGTATCGGTCACGGGAAGGAGCTCCCGGCTCGATGTGGCTCGGCGGCTGAAGCCTTTCCTGACCGCGGGCCGCCAGACACACCGCGGAAAGGCCGACCCCGACCTGCCTGGCCGCCCGAGCGAGGCTCACGCCCCGGGTGAATAGCTCCACAGCCTCGGCGATTCGCCCGTCCCGCTCCGGCCTGTTCGAGATCGTGTACTGCATCCGGCTGGCGGGATGCTTTGTCACGACGTACCCGTCCAGACGAATGTTGTCCAGCAACTCCTCTTCGTCGCACGTAAAACCCGCCGACCCGGTGGTGCCATCACCCAGCCAGCAGCCCAAGGTGTACGGCGCGATCGGTAGATCCTGCTCTGGATAGTCGAGCGCTCCGCACACTGCCACCGCGTGATTGGTCCAGGATCCGCTACGCCCGACCACCCGTAGCGAGGCTGCTATCTCTGCCGTCGTGACTGGTCGATCGTCAAAGCTGAGCCTCCGACCTGATCGTCCCGGATCTGCGACAAGTTCGCGCAATGCCTGGTAGACCCGATGACGGGAATAGGTAGGGACCCGCCGGGTCACCTCGCGACCACCCCGCAGGTAGCTGGTCAGGGCGTTCCCTGGCTCCTTAGGCAACCCACGCACGATCCGGTACAGCACGTTCCGGAACTGCTGGCCGACATCTGCGATGACCTCGTCAGTCGACACCGGTCGATCGAGATCCGACAGCACCGTGTCGGCTCGTGCAGTCACCCGCTGCACATCATTGACGGACCAGTAGGAACCATCCTTCCAACGGTGGGTTCGCTGGGTCCGGCCAGCCCTCGTCGTCGTCTGCCACTGGTGCTGGGCGTCGGCGACGATGACCGTGCCGTCAGAAAACTCCACCTCGTAACAGGGGCGGTCATACATGACCGCGGTGGCGGCGACGATGGTGCACGGCCGGCCCTGCTCGTCGAACACCTTCCCACCTACCCGGAGAGCACCCATGGTGGACCATCCGTCAGGCGTAGGGATCGGTGTATCGAGGGCCAGTGCCTTCCCAGCGCCCGTGGCTCCCGCAATGAGGATGTGCGGCATCTTGGCGAGGTTGGCCACCACGTAGCCGCCCTCGATGTCCTTGCCGAGCGCCACGACCATCGGGTGGTGGTCGCTGGTCGCCGCCCGCGAGCGCAGCACGTCGCCGAGCGCGACGTTCTCCGGGTCGGTGTTGGGGATCTCCACGCCGACCGCGCTCTTGCCCGGGATCGGGCTCAGGATGCGTACGTCCGGCGACTTGACCGCGTACGCGATGTTGCGGGACAGCTGGGTGATCCGTTCGACCTTGACGCCATGCCCCAGCTCCACCTCGTACCGGGTGACCGTCGGCCCCCGGGTGAAGCCGGTGACCGCGGCGTCCACGTCGAACTGGTCGAACACCCCGGTCAGCGCGGCGATCACCTCGTCGTTGGCCTTGCTGCGGGTCTTCGCGGCGGCGCCGGCGCTGAGCATGTTGGCCGGCGGCAGGGTGTAGTCGCCGGCCAGGCCGGTCAACGCGAGCTGCTCGGCGCGGGTCGGCGCGGGCGAGTGCTCCGGCGGCTCGGCCGGCTTGCGGCTGGCCGGCACCTTCGCCGGCGCCTTGCGCGGCAGCACCATCGTCTCCTGGAGGTCGGCGCCGTCCAGGTCGTCGAAGTCGTCCGGGTCCACCGGCGGCGGCATCCGCTTCGCGGGTCGCTTGCGCGCCGGCCGGACGGCCGTCCCGTCCGCCTCCTCCTCGGTGGCGTCCGGCGAGGCGACCAGCCCACCGGCGAGCAGGCCCAACCGCTCGGGGATCTTGTTGATCGGCGTGGCGGTGACCACGAGCAGGCCGAAGAGCAGGAGCAGGATCAGCAGCGGCACCGCGACCCACGCGGTGACCGCGCGCTCCAGCAGGCCGCCGACGCCGGCGCCGAGCAGGCCACCGGCGAAGTCACGCTGCACCGTGTCGACCGGGTCCTGGCCGATCTGGAGCAGCGCGGCGGTCGACACGAGCAGTGAGCCCCAGCCGATCAGCCCCCGGCCCCGGTGTGCCGGATCGGCCGGTTGGCGCATCAGACGCCAGGCCCCGATCATCAGCAGCACCGGCAAGACCACGGAGATCGCGCCCAGGAACAGTCGCACGGTGTCGGCGAGCCGCGTGCCGACCGGGCCCGCCCCGGAGAACCAGAGCGCGACGGCGCTGAGCAGGGCGAGGCCGAACAGCAGCAGACCACCGCCGTCGCGGCGGTGCTCAGGGTCGAGGTCGCGGGCGGAGGCGGCCTGCCGGCCGGCGGCCCGCACCGCCCACCCCATTCCGTGCGCCAGCCCCATCCACAGTGCACCGATCGCGCGGCCCACGTAGACGGCCGGTCCGGGCCGGGAGGCCGCGGTGCGGCGCCGAACCGGTGCCCGGGTCTTCTTCGCCGGTTGACGGGCACGGCTGTTGGTGCCACCGCGCGGCGACGCGCCGCGTCGCCGGCTCGCCTGAGAGGTACGGCCCGCCATAGAGTCACGGTAACGGCGGGACCCGGCAGATCGCCGCTTTTCCGGGTCGTGTCCGCGCGTCGCAGCACGGACCGCGCCGCCGGCCGTGATATCCGCCTCAGGAGGGATGCCCGATGGCGTCGCCGGGATTCGAGGACGATCCGCTGGCCGGGCACCCTGACGCGTTGCGTCCGCTGACCGGCGAACTGGTCGCGGCGGTGCTCGCCGCGCGCGGCCGGCCGGTCGGTCGAGCCGTCAACGGCGACCTGGTGGGCCGCTTCGACGACAACCTGATCTGGTTCCTGCGCCTCGGCGGGGACGGCGAGCTGCTCCAGGTCCGCACCCTGGTCGCGCCGACCTTCTCCATCGAGCAGGTGCCCGCGCTGTACGCCTTCTGCAACTCCTGGAACCACGACCGGCTCTGGCCGAAGGCGTTCGTGCACGTCGACGACGACGGCCGTGCTCGGGTCTGTGGTGAGGTGATCACCGATCTGGAACGCGGAGTGACCCCGCACCAGCTCGACCAGCTGCTCGACTGTGGCATCTCGGCCGGCTGCCAGCTCGCCGTGGCGGTCGGCCGGTTGCCGGGGGCGGTGCCGGCATGACCGGCCGGGAGGAGTCCACGGGCAGCCGGACGGATGATCCCGGCGTTGCGCGCAACGGCCCCGCTGAGCGGGTCGCCGTCCGTCGCGTTCCGGCGCTGGTGGCCGCGCTCGCCGACGCCCGGGACCTGCCCGACGGGCCGGGGCGGCTGGTGGCCCTGGAGCGGCTCGCCGAGCGGGCGGACGCCGCCGGAGACGCGCGGACCGCGGTGGAGGCCCGCTTCGCGCTGATCGAGGCGTACCTGCTGCACGGAGAGCGGTGGCGGCTGGTCGAGCCGGTACGGCGCTGCCGGGCCGCCGCCGATCACCGACCCGAGCTGCTCGCCGACGCCGAAGCCGGT
The DNA here is from genome assembly GCF_053599835.1 of Micromonospora sp. NPDC005163. Lineage (NCBI taxonomy): Bacteria > Bacillati > Actinomycetota > Actinomycetes > Micromonosporales > Micromonosporaceae > Micromonospora > Micromonospora sp. NPDC005163. Next base: position 61,003 of record NZ_JBSFYP010000026.1, on the reverse strand, counting down.
CCGCTACTGCGCTACCAGCGGTACGCGGTGGAGGCGCTGCTCGGCACTCCCCGGGTCGGGCTGGACCAGACCCGGTCCCTCCTGGACGACCTGGCCCACCGGGTCGGCGTGGACGGGCCCGACGCGCCGACCGTCGCGGAGCTGCGCTGCCGGATCGCCGATCACCTCGGTGACGAGCCCACCGCCCGCCACTGGTACCAGCGCTGGGCGGGGACGCGTCCCGGGCCGACCGGCGGTTGCCCGGGCTGCGCCCCGGCCCGGCGCGCGGAGCTGCTCGCCGGCTGGGGCGAGTGGCGAGCCGCGCTCGCCGAGCTGCGGGAGTGCGCCGACGAGCCGGAGGACTGCACCGACCAGCCCGAGCGGGCGCTGGTCGCGGTGCTGCTGCCCGATCTGCGGGCCGGTGAGCCGGAGCGGGCCGCGGCGGCACACGTGCGGGCGTACCGGCGGCACCGGCGCGAGCGCGCGGCGTTCCCGCACCTCGCCGCGCACCTACGGTTCTGCGCGTTGGGCGGGCACCTGGAACGCGGGCTGGACGTCCTGGCCGAGCAGCTGCCCCGGTTGGACGAGCCCACCGACGACCTCGCCGCGATGGAGTTCGCCGCCGCGGGGGCGCTGGTCTGCGGGCTGGCCGTGGAGGCCGGCCTGGGCGGGCGGACGGTGCACCGCCCGCCGTACGACGGGCGGCCGGCCACCGAGCCGAACGTGGCGACCCTCGGCGCGCTGCTGCTCGGGGTCGCCAGTGAGCTGGCCGGCAGCTTCGACGCCCGCAACGGCACCGGCCACCACTCCGGGCGGATGGCTGCCTGGCTGGCCGAGCGTCCACTCGCCGAACCGGTCCCGCTGCCCGCCGACGACGAGCCCACGGAGGGGCCCGGTGACGGGCCGGGCGAGCAGGAGCTGGTGGCGCTGACCCTCGACATGATCACGTCGGCGCTGGACCGGCGCGGCGACCAGTACCTGGTGGACGAGGGCGCAACGGTGGTCGGGCGGTGGGGTGCCGCGGTGATTCAGTTCCGTCGGGCGGGCGAGAGGGGCGAGGTGCTGCACGCCCGGGCGATGGCCGTCCGCCGACTGCCGGTGGCGCGGCGCGCCGAGGCGTACGCCTTTTGCAACGCGTGGAACCACGACCGGCTGCTACCCAAGGCGTACGCGCACGACCTCGGCGAGGAACTGGTGCTGGCCGGCGACGTGGCCACCGACCTGGCGCACGGGGTGACGCCGGCGCAGCTGCTGGTGCTGGTGGACGCCGCGATCGCCACCGGCGTCGCGTACGCCGAGGCGGTCGCCGCGCTGCCCTGACCAAGGGCGACGCCCGCCGGCGCACGAGGTGCCGGCGGGCGTCGCGACGCGCGGTGTCAGACCTCGACGACGGTGGGCACGATCATCGGCCGACGACGGTACGCGTCGTTGACCCACCGTCCCACGGTTCGCCGGACGATCTGCTGGAGCTGGTGCGGGTCGGTGATGCCGTCCGCGGCGGCCCGGTTGAGGGCCTCGGTGACCAGCGGGATCACCGGGTTGAACGCCTCCGGGTCCTCGGAGAAGCCCTTCGCGGACAGGGTCGGGCCGGCGACGACCTTGCCGGTGACCGAGTCGACGACCACCGTGGTGGCGATGAAGCCGCCGTCGCCGAGGATCCGTCGCTCGGTGAGCAGGGATTCGCTGACGTCGCCGACCGCGAGGCCGTCGACGTAGACGTACCGGCTCTTCACGTGCCCGACCAGGCTGGCCCGGCCCTCGACCAGGTCGACCACGTCGCCGTCCTCGCAGAGCACCACCCGGTCGGCGGCCACCCCGGACTCGACGCCGAGGCGGGCGTGCGCACGCAGGTGGCGCCACTCGCCGTGCACCGGCATCAGGTTGCTGGGCCGGACCACGTTGAGCAGGTAGAGCAGTTCACCGGCCGGGGCGTGCCCGGAGACGTGCACCTTGGCCACGTCCTTGTGCACGACCACCGCGCCGGCCCGGGCCAGCCGGTTGATCACCCGGTAGACCGAGGTCTCGTTGCCCGGCACCAGCGAGGAGGCCAGCACGACGGTGTCGCCGGGGGCGATGGTGATGTGCCGATGGTCGCCGCTGGCCATCCGGCCCAGCGCGCTCATCGGCTCGCCCTGCGACCCGGTGGACATCAGCACGATCTGCTCGGGCGGCAGCGTGGTCGCCTCTTCGATCCCGATGACCAGGCCGGCCGGGATGTTGAGCAGGCCGAGGTCCCGGGCGATGCCCATGTTGCGGACCATCGACCGACCGATCAGCGCCACCTTGCGGCCGTGCTCCGCGGCGGAGTCGAAGACCTGCTGCACCCGGTGCACGTGCGAGGCGAACGAGGCCACGATGATCCGGCCCTTCGCCTTCGCGAAGATCGAGTCGAGCACCGGCCCGATCTCCCGCTCCGGGGTGACGAAGCCGGGGATCTCCGCGTTGGTGGAGTCGGACAGCAGCAGGTCGACGCCCTCGGCGCCGAGCCGGGCGAAGCCGGCCAGGTCGGTGATCCGGCCGTCCAGCGGGAGCTGGTCCATCTTGAAGTCGCCGGTGTGCAGCACCAGGCCGGCCGGGGTACGGATGGCGACGGCCAGGGCGTCCGGGATCGAGTGGTTGACCGCGAAGAACTCGCACTCGAACGGGCCGAGCCGTTCCTTGCCGCCCTCCCGCACGGTCAGCGTGTACGGCTGGATCCGCCGCTCGGCCAGCTTCGCCTCGACCAGGGCGAGGGTGAACTGTGAGCCGACCAGCGGAATGTCCGGTTTGTGGGCGAGCAGGTAGGGCACCGCGCCGATGTGGTCCTCGTGGCCGTGGGTCAGCACGATCGCCTGGACGTCGGCCAGCCGGTCCAGGATCGGGCCGAAGTCGGGCAGGATCAGGTCCACACCCGGCTGCTCGACGTCGGGGAAGAGCACCCCGCAGTCGACGATCAGCAACTTGCCGTCGTATTCGAAGACGGTCATGTTCCGACCGATGGCGCCGAGCCCGCCGAGCGGGATGATCCGCAGGCCACCTTCCGGCAGCGGCGGGGGCAGTTCCGCCTCGATGTGCGCCTCGGTCACGCGTTCACCTCATTCTGCGACGCCGTCACTCGGCGCCCATCGTGTCGTTCGATCATTCGGGTAGCTCCAGGCCCGCTGCCGCGAAGTCCGCGCGCAGCTGGGCGATCTCGTCGTCGGTGGCGTCCACCAGCGGGGGTCGCACCGGGCCGGCGGGCAGGCCCAGCGACGCCAGGCCCGCCTTGACCAGGATGGTGCCCTGGGTGCGGAAGATGCCCGTGAACAGCGGCAGCAGCCGTCGGTGCAGGGTCAGCGCGGTCGGCATGTCCCCCGCGTCGTACGCCTCGATCATCTGTGCGGTCAGCGCCCCGGTGAAGTGCGTGGAGGTGCCGACCAGGCCAACGCTGCCGACGGCCAGCGCCGGCAGGGTGAGCGCGTCCTCGCCGCTGTAGAAGGCGAGGGCCGTGCGGCTGGTCACCCAGCTGGTGGCGGTCAGGTCACCCTTGGCGTCCTTCACCGCGACGATCCGGCCGTGCTCGGCGAGCCGGACGAGCGTCTCGGTCTCGATGGGCACGCCGGCGCGGTGCGGGATGTCGTACAGCATCACGGGCAGGCCGGTCGCGTCGGCCACCGCCGTGAAGTGCCGCAGCAGCCCGCTCTGCGGCGGCTTGTTGTAGTACGGGGTGACCACCAGCAGGCCGTGCGCACCAGCCTTCTCGGCGGCGGCGGCCAGCTCGATGGTGTGCCGGGTGTCGTTGGTGCCGACGCCGGCGACCACCTTCGCCCGGTCACCGACGGCCTCCGCCACGGCCCGGATCAGGCGCTCCTTCTCCGCGTCGGTGGTGGTGGGCGACTCACCGGTGGTGCCGTTGACCACCAGCGCGTCGTTGCCCTGCTCGTCGACCAGGTGGCTCGCCAGCCGGGCGGCGCCGTCGAGGTCGAGCGAACCGTCGGGGGTGAACGGGCTCACCATGGCCGTGAGCAGCCGCCCGAAGGGGCGGGACACCGGTCGGGCAGCGGCGGCAGGGCGGTCGTGCGTCATACCCTCCAACCTAGCGGACGACCAGCCGGGGCCTGCCGGGGAAGGCCTCAGGACGCCTCGTGCGGGCTGGCCGCCACCTCGGTGCCGTCCGGCAGGGTGGAGATCTCCAAGTCGGCGAACACGTTCGGCGCGACCCCCTGCAGCTGGCGCAGGCACTCCACGGCCAACTCACGGATCTCGACGTCAGCCTGCTCGGTGGCCCGCATCGCGATGAAGTGCCGCCACGCCCGGTAGTTGCCGGTGACCACGATCCGGGTCTCGGTGGCGTTGGGCAGCACCGCGCGGGCCGCCTGCCGGGCCTGCTTGCGGCGCAGCGTCGGGTTCGGCTCGTCGGAGAACCGCTGCTCCAGCCCCTCCAGCAGCTCGTTGTACGCCCGCACGCTCGCTTCGGCGGCCTCCACGAAGCGCTTGTGCAGCTCCGGGTCGTCGGCGATCACCGTCGGCTCGACCATGGCCGCGTCCCGCTCCGGGACGTACCGCTGGGAGAGCTGCGAGTACGAGAAGTGCCGGTGCCGGATCAGCTCATGCGTGAAGGAGCGGGACACGCCGGTGAAGTAGAAGGTGACCGAGCCGTGCTCCAGCACCGAGAGGTGCCCGACCTCCAGGATGTGCGCGAGGTAGCCGGCGTTGGTGGCGGTCGCCGGGTTCGGCTTCTTCCACGACTGGTAGCAGGCCCGGCCGGCGAACTCGGCGAGCGCCTGGCCACCCTCCGCGTCCGTCGACCACGGCACGTCGTCCGGGGCCGCGAACTGGGTCCACGCGATCAACTTGACCTGGGGCTGCACCATCTCCGGCATGCCTGGGACTGTAGTGGTCCCCGGCCGCTCACCCAACTCGGGCTCGCGGTGGCGAAAGCGCCTGGCGGCAGCCAAATCGCCGACACGTCGCGGTCATCGTGGCCGCACGGGTGTCCAACGTCTCGACAAGCTGGCTCACGCCCGCCAGTCCCGGGCACCTCTCCGGTTGCCTGTAGAGCTGCCCCGGATCTGGGGCAGCTCTACAGGGGCACGACACGGTCCTACCTCGCCCTGGGCGAACCCGCACGGGCTTTCAGCCGCGCCACCGGCGGACGGGAGCCTGGCGGACGGGTCAGACGTAGAGCGAGGTGAACGGCGCCCAGGGCAGGTTGCGCAACACCGAGAAGGCGAGCCACGCCGCCAGGAAGCCACCGATGACCTTGGAGCTGATCCGCAGCTCGGGCAGCCGCCAGCCGAACGCCTGGTTGCCCGCCCAGGCCACGAAGAGGTACGCCAGGAACGGCAGCGCGAAGACGAACAGGAAGTGGTGCCGGGCGGCGGCCGGCAGGTCGCCGTGCAGCACGTACCAGAGCGCGCGGGTGCCGCCGCAGCCCGGACAGTCGAGCCCCGTGGTCAGCTTGAGCAGGCAGGTCGGCGCGGCGTCCGGGGCGGCGTGGGTCGGGTCGCTGAGCAGCGCGTAGCCCATGCCGGCGGCGACGCAGCCGACCGCGGCCAGCGGCACCGCCCAGCGCGGCGAGCGCTCGTAGAGCCGCAGCACGAACCGGGTGAGCCGGTCCGGCTCGGGGACCGGGTAGCCACCCGGCGGGCTCGTCGGCCAGCCGGCCGGACCGGTGCCGGCGGCACCGGCGGACGGGTCGGCGGTGACCGTCGGGGTCGACGCGAACGGCTGGGCGTCCGGCCACGGCTCGACCGCACCGGGCGCGGGCTGTGGCTGGTCGGCCGGTCCGGGAGCGCTCGTCACGCGCTCACGGTACACCGGACACGCCGGCCAACGCGGCGGTGAGCGGACCGGCCAGGTCGCCGGCCGCGGGCGGCGCCACCGCGTCCAACCCGAGCCAGCCGGCGAGCCGGTACAGCTCGGCGGCGAGCGCCACCGCGGTCTCCCCCGGGTCGGCGCCGGGCTCGACCCACGCGGCCGGCACCAGCAGCACCCCCTCCCTGCGGTCGGCCTTCAGGTCGACCCGCGCGGTGAACCGGTCGCCCTGGAGGAAGGGCAGCACGTAGTAGCCGTACACCCGCTGCGGCGCCGGGACGTAGATCTCGATCCGGTAGGTGAAGTCGAAGAGCCGCTCGGTGCGGCCACGCTCCCAGACCAGCGGGTCGAACGGGCTGACCAGCGTGTTGCCCCGGATCCAGCGCGGCAGCCGGGCGCTCGCGTGCAGCCAGGCCGGCTGCCGCCAGCCCGGCACGGTGACCGGCACCAGCTCACCCGCCTCGGCCAGCTCCGCGACGGCCTGGCGGGCACCGGCCAGCGGCAGCCGGAAGTAGTCGCGCAGCTCCGGCTCGGCGGCCACCCCGAGCGACTGGGCGGCGAGGGCCACCAGGGTGCGGTACGCCTCGGCGTCGGTCGGGGTCGGCGCGGCCAGCACGGCGGCCGGCAGCACCCGCTCGGGCAGGTCGTAGCGGCGGGCGAAGGAGGTGCTGCGCTCCGCGGCGGCCACCTCGCCGGCCCAGAACAGATATTCCAGGGCGCGCTTCACCGCCGACCAGTTCCACCCCCAGTTGCCGGTCTCGCGGGGCGCTTCGTGCTCGATCTCGGCGGCGGTCAGCGGACCACGGGCGGCCACCTCGTCGCGCACCCAGGCGACCAGCTCCGGCCGATCCTGGGCGATCCGCCGCATGCCACCCCAGGACTCGCTGTGCGCCCGGGCCATCCGCCAGCGCAGCATCGGGTGCAGCCCGACCGGGACCAGCGACGCCTCGTGGCCCCAGTATTCGAACAGCTCCCGTGGGCGGCGGTAGGCGGCCTGGTCGAGCAGCGTGGTCGGATAGGGCCCGAGGCGGCTGTAGAGCGGCAGGTAGTGCGCGCGTTGCAGCACGTTGACCGAATCCATCTGGATCAGCCCGACCCGGTCGAGCACCCGGCGCAGATGCCGACGGGTGGGCACCCCGGTCGGCGCCGGGTCGGCGAAGCCCTGGGCGGCGAGCGCCACCCGCCGGGCCTGGGCGAGCGAGAGTGATTCCGGTGCGGCCATCGTCGGCGACCTTAAATCATCGGTACGACGCCGGTGCGGGAAGCTGGACTCCGACCGTCACCGAGGCATAGAACGGTGCAATGCTGACCATCCGCCGGGAGGAGCCGGACGACGCCGAAGCGGTCGCCCGGGTGCACGTGCACGGCTGGCAGGCGGGCTACGCCGGCTTCATGCCGGACGAGGTGCTCGGACGGCTCAACGTGGTGGCCTGGGCGCAGCGCCGCCGCGACATCGGCACGGCCGACCCCGAGCATCCGTTCACCACCCTGCTCGGTGAGGTGGACGGGCTGGTCGTCGGCTTCGCCACCTTCGGGCCGTACCGCCGCAACCAGGACCGCGACGACCTGGACCCGGCGGTCGGGGAGGTGCTGGCCCTCTACGTGGAGCCGGCGTGCTGGGGCGACGGCACCGCCGCCGCGCTGCTGGCCGCTGCTCGTGCCGGGCTCGTCGAGCGGGGCTGGACCGGCTACCGGCTGTGGGTGCTGACGGACAACCGGCGGGCCCGCCGGTTCTACGAGCGGGCCGGGTTGTCACCGGACGGTGAGCGGTCGACCTACCAGGTGCCCCTCGCCGGTGGGTGCCCGCCGGTCGGGCTGGTCGAGCTGCGGTACGCCGGCCGCCTCGACGACTGATCCGCCCGGGGTCAGCCACCGGCGGATCGGCAGGAAGGCCAGCAGCGCCAGGCTGATCCAGACGTAGGCGTTGCTGCCCAGGAATCCGTCGACCCCCGTGAAGTCCTTCTCCCAGAACCAGACGGTCCGGCTGATCAGCAACGCGTACCCGATGGTCGCGGCGACCAGCAGGACCCACCGCCGGCGGCCGGCCGGCGCCGCCATCGCGTTGTCGACCAGCAGGATCAGCGCGGGCAGCAGCCAGACCAGGTGATGCACCCAGGTGACCGGGCTGACCAGACACATCACCGCGCCGGTCAGCGCCAGACCGGTCGCTTCGTCGCCCGTCGCGACGGCCGTCCGGGACCGCCAGGCCCACAGCGCCAGGGTGCCGAGCACCAGCAGCAGCCAGAGCAGGGTGCTCGGGTGCTCCGGGTCGAGCCGGGCGACCACCCCGCGCAGCGACTGGTTGGACACGAACGCCAACTCGCCCACCCGGCCGGTGTTCCACAGCGCCTCGGTCCAGAACTCCCGGGAGGCGTCCGGGAAGAGCGCGCCGGCCAGCAGCGACACCCCGGCGGCGGTGCCGCTGGCGGTGAGCGCCGCCCGCCAGCGCCCCGTGACCAGCAGGTAGACGATGAAGATGCCCGGGGTCAGCTTGATCGCGGTCGCCAACCCGATGCCGACCCCCGCCCACCGGTTGCCGGCGGGCAGCAGCCGCAGCAGGTCCACCGCCACCAGGAAGAGCAGCAGGGTGTTGACCTGGCCGAAGTTGACCGTCTCCCGCATCGGCTCGAACGCGGCGGCCAGGCACAGCGCCACGGCGAGCGCGAACCACCGGGTCCAGCCGGCGCGGCGGGCGATCGGGTCGACCAGCCACCAGATCACCACCGTGGTGGTGACCACGCTGGCGAGCACGCTCACCACGATCGCGGCCGTCCACGGCAGGTACGCCATCGGCAGCATGACCAGCGCGGCGAACGGCGGGTACGTGAAGCCGTACTGGGTACCCGGCTTGAGGTAGTCGTAGATCTCCCCGCCGTCGTGCACCCACCACGTCAACGCGCCGTAGTAGACCTTCAGGTCGAAGAAACCGTGTCGGACGGCCGCGACGGCGAGGAACGCGGTGACCGCCGCGGCGAGCACCACCACCCCGACGACCTGCGCGGTCGTCCTGTTGGCACCCTGCGCCACCGTCGCCTCCCTCGCCCTGCGTAGGCTTCCGTCCCATGGCTCTCGGGTACGTCCGCCCGGCGCGTCCCGAGGACGCCGGCGAGATCGCACGCATCCAACTCGCAACCTGGCGGGTCGCGTACCGCCGGATCCTGCCTCGGCACGTGCTCGACAACCTGGACGAGGCGTTCCTCGCCCGGCAGTGGAGCGCCGCGGTGCAGGAGCCGCCCTCGGGCGCGCACCGGGTGCTGGTCGCCGTCGAACAGGCCGAGCAATCGTATCTGGTGGGGTTCGCCGCTTCCGGCCCGGCCGACGCCGAGGCGCTGGCCCCGGGCGAGCCGGCCGAGGCGCTCGGCCCGGACGTGGCCGCGGTGACCGACCTGCTGGTCGAGCCGCGCTGGGGTCGGCGTGGGCACGGCAGCCGGCTGCTCGCCGCCGCCGTCGACCTGTGGCGGGAGGACGGGTTGAGCCGGGCGGTGGCCTGGGCGTTCGAGGGTGACGAATCGACCCGCAAGTTCCTCACCAGCACCGGCTGGGAGCCCGACGGCGCGGCCCGCGCGCTGGACGTCGACGACATGCTGGTGCCCCAGGTGCGCCTGCACGTGGCCGTCCCGGCCGAGAAGGTTCCAACCGACGAGCAGCCCGGCGCCTGACACGCGATCCAGCCGGGTCGCGCGGCGCGTCCGGGCCGTTACGGCGGCCGATGTCACACGGGTCGCCTAACGTCGGCCCCATGAGCGCAGCGACCGCGCCGGTGCCGGCGCCGACCGCGGACGGCCGGCTGGAGGAGTTCCGGGTCGAGCTGACCGGCTACTGCTACCGGATGCTCGGCTCGCTGTACGACGCCGAGGACGCGGTGCAGGAGACGCTGCTGCGGGCCTGGCGCGGGTGGGACGGCTTCGACGGCCGGTCCAGCCCGCGCACCTGGCTCTACCGGATCGCCACCAACGTCTGCCTGGACCTGCTGCGCGGTCGTCGGCGCCGGGCCCTGCCGATGGACCTCGGCGATCCGTCGTCACCGGTGGCCGCGGCGCTGGGCGGTCCCGAGACCGGCTGGGTGGAGCCCGCCCCGGACGCGGCAGTGCTGCCGGCGGCGGCCGATCCGGCCGAGCTGACGGTGGTTCGGGAGTCGGTCCGGTTGGCGTTCGTGGCCGCGCTCCAGCACCTGCCGGCCCGGCAGCGCGCGGTGCTGATCCTGCGGGACGTGCTGCGTTGGCGGGCCGAGGAGGTCGCCGGTCTGCTCGACACCACCGTGCCCGCGGTCAACAGCGCGCTGCAACGAGCCCGGGCCACGCTGGCCGACCGGGTCGGTGACCCTCCGGGCCGGCCGCTGGATCGGGAGCACCGCGACCTGCTCGACCGCTACGTGCAGGTCTTCGAGCGCTACGACGTCGACGCTCTGGTGGGCCTGCTACGCGCCGACGCCGTCCAGAGCATGCCGCCGTACCGGATGTGGCTGCGTGGCGCGGGCGACATCGGTCGTTGGCTGGTCGGGCCGGGGGCGGGCTGCCGGGGCTCCCGGCTCATCCGGGTGACGGCCAACGGCGGCCCCGCCTTCGCCCAGTACCGGCCCGACCCGGCGGGCGGGCACCGACCGTTCTCGATCCAGCTGCCGGAGGTCGCCGGTGGCCGGATCACCCGCCTCACCCACTACCTCGACCCGGGGCTCTTTCCGCGCTTCGGCCTGCCCGCCCGTCTCGACCCCTGACCGTCCGGGCCGGCCGGGCGATGAGTTCCGGCCGGCGACATCGTCCACCCCTCGTACGCCGACAACGAGGAGACCACCGTGTTCACAGACACCAAGGCGTTCAGCGGATTCTCGGTGGACGACACCGGGCGCGCCGAACGGTTCTACGGCGAGACGCTCGGCCTGCGGGTCACCCGGGACGACGCGATGGGCGGGTTGCTGACCCTGCACATCGCCGGGGACCGGCCCGTCCTGGTCTATCCGAAGAACGACCACACCCCGGCGACCTACACGGTGCTCAACTTCCCGGTCGACGACATCGACCGTGCGGTCGACGGGCTGATCGCGCGGGGGGTCCACTTCGCCCGCTACGACGGGATGCCGCAGGACGAGAAGGGGGTCATGCGCGGGCAGGGGCCGGCCATCGCCTGGTTCACCGATCCGGCCGGCAACATCCTGTCCGTCCTCCAGCAGAGCTGACCGGTGGGGCGGCTCCGCACGTCGGGGCCGCCCCACCGGGGCAGGTCAGCCCTTGTCCGAGCCGTCGTTGGCATCCCGGACGAAGTACCGCTGGAACACCACGAAGATGATCGCGACGGGGATGGTGGCCAGCAGCGCCGCGCCCAGCTTGAGCGGATACTGGGTGCCGCTGCCGAGTGAGCCGCTGACCAGGTCGGCCAGCCCACGCGGCAGGGTGAACAGGTCCGGGTCCTGCACCGACACGAGGCTGTGCGGGAACTCGTTCCAGGAGCCCTGGAACGACAAAATGGTCAGGGTAATCAGCGCCGGTTTCGCCATCGGCAGCACCACCGACCAGAAGGTGCGGAAGATGCTCGCCCCGTCGATCCGGGCGGCCTCCTCCACGCTCAACGGGATCGATTCGAAGAACTGCTTCATGATGAACACGCCCGCCGCGTCGGCCAGCAGCGGCACCACCAGACCCGCGTAGCTGTTGTAGATGCCGAGCTGGTTGAGCACCAGGAACTTCGGGATCAGCAGCACCACTCCGGGCACCGCCATCACCGCGATGACGGCGGCGAACAGCCCGCCGCGTCCCCGGAACCGCAGCCGGGCCAGCGCGTACCCCGCGAGCGAGTCGAAGAACACCCGACCGAGGGTGACGAGCACCGTCACCAGCAGTGAGTTGCCCAGCCAGAGCGGGAAGTTCGTGCCGCCGAAGATCCGCTCGAAGCCGGCCAGCGTGAGCGGGTCCGGGAACGGGGAGAGCGGGTTGGCCGCCGCGTCGGGCTCGGTCTTTAGCGAACTGCTGATCTGGATGACGAACGGGTAGAGGAACACCAGCCCGAAGAAGATCAGCGTCGCGTACCCCAGGAAGCGGGTGGCCAGGGTGCGCGCCGCGCGCTGGTCGCGCCGCGCGGGCGCCACCGGCGGCCGGTCGGTCAGCACGGCCATCTCAGGACCTCCCCGGTACGCGCCGACGCCGCCAGCCGCGTCGCGGCCGGTCGGTGTCCCGCTCGGCGAGCACTCGGCGCTGGATCAGCGTGAGCACGATGATGATCAGGAACAGCACGAACGAGATCGCGGCTCCGGAGCCGTAGTCGAAGTCCCGGAAGGCGGTCCGGTACGACAGGTAGGCCGGGGTGAGCGTGGTCTTGGCCGGGCCGCCCTGGCTCATCACGTACACCTGGTCGAAGACCTGCCAGGAGCCGATCAGGCCGAGGGTGAGCACCAGGAACATGGTCGGCCTGATCAGCGGCAGGGTGACGTGCCGGAACCGCTGCCACCGGGACGCGCCGTCGAGGGTGCTCGCCTCGTCCAGCGTGACCGGCACGTTCTGCAGGCCGGCCAGGAACATCAGCATGAAGGTGCCGGAGGTGGTCCAGATGACAAGAGTGATGATCGACATCATCGCCACGCTGGGACCGGCCAGCCAGTCCCACCAGCTCAGCCCGAACGGGCCGCCGTCGGCCAGCGCCGCCGGGGGCGAGTCGACGCCGACCGCTTTGAACAGCAGGTGCAGCACGCCCCGCGAGTCGGCGAACCACTCCGGTCCGTCGATGCCGAGGACGTTGAGCAGCGCGTTGACCGCGCCGGAGTTGGCGAACAGGAACAGGAACACCACGCTGATCGCGACCGAGCTGGTGACCGAGGGGAAGTAGAAGGCGCTGCGGAAGAAGCTCTTGCCCTTGAGCATCCGGTTGTTGACGACCAGCGCCAGCCCGAGCGCGAGCACGGTCTGCGCCGGCACCACGATCGCCACGTAGTAGATGTTGTTGCGGATGCTGGTCATGAAGTCGCGGCGGGCCAGCCCGTCCTCGGTGAACAACTGGGTGTAGTTGTGCCCGCCGACGAACGGCACGTCGCCGGTGAACGGGCTGCCCTGGCCGTTCCAGTCGGTCAGGCTGACCCAGAGCGCCATCAGGATCGGCAGCAGTAGGAACAGCCCCAGGATGACGATCACCGGCGCGACGAAGAGCCAGCCGGCGACGGTCTCGTTGCTGCGGATGCCGCCTCGGCGTCGGCGGGGGCTCTCGCCGGACGCGGTCGCCACGGCGCTCAATGTTTCGGTTGCCATCTCCCCTCCCTCCCTGTCTCGGGCCGACGGTGTAAGGAAGGGCCCCTTGTTATCGCCTGGTGCATAAAAAGGGCCCTTCCTAACACCTCAGCTGGCGCCGAGCGCCGCCTTGGCGTTCTTGTCGAAGTTCTGCAGCACGGTCTTTGGGTCACCGTTGACCAGGCCCTGCAGACCGGTGTCGAGGTCGCCGAGGACGCTGTCCATCTTCGGGGCGTTCACCGGGCCCTGGGCGTACGCGGCGCCGTCGATGAACGGCTTGTCCGCCGGGAAGGCGCTGGTGTACTGGTCGCGCACCGACTGCCGGGACGGCATCACGCCGAACGCCTTGGCGAAGGCCATCTGCTGCTCGCCGCTGGTCATCGCCTCGACGAACTTGATCGCCTGGTCCTTGTACTTGCTCTTGGCCGCGATGCCCCAGCACTGGGTGAAGGAGAGCGTGCCCTGGCCCTTCGCGCCGGCCGGCAGCGGGACGACCTTGTACTTGATGTTCGGGAAGTCGTTCTGGAGGGCGCCCTTGATCCAGTTGCCCTCGATGGTCATCACGGCCTTGCCCTTGCCGAACGCCTCACCGGACCAACCGGCGTCAAGCTGCTTCGGGTACTTGGCGAGGCCCGTGGTCAGCATGGTCTTGACGTACTGGAGGGCCGCCAGGTTCTCCGGGGTGTCGGCGGTGGCCTGCTTGCCGTCCTTGCTCATCAGCCACCCGCCGTTCTGCACCATGAAGGCGCCGATCCGGTCGCGGGTGTCACCGAGGGCCAGCGGGACCTGCCCCTTGGCCTTGATCTTCTGGGCGGTCGCGGTGAGCTGGTCCCAGGTGGTCGGCACGTCGGCGTCGGTCAGCCCGGCCTTGGTCCACAGGTCCGTGTTGATCTGCAGGGCCAGGGTGGAGAAGTCCTTGGGCGCGCAGTAGAGCTTGCCGTCGTAGGTGAAGGCGGTGCGCAGGCTCTCGTAGAAGTCGCTCGTGTTGCTCACCTTGTCGCCGTACGGCTCCAGGGCCCCGACGCTGGCGTAGTCGGCGAACCGCGCCGCGTCGACGTAGAAGACGTCCGGTGGGGTGCCACCGGCGAGGGCCTGACCGAGCTGCTGGGTGAGGTCCTGCGCCGGGGTGACCGTGGCGGTGTTGCCGGAACTGCCGGCCCACTTCGCCGCGGCGTCCTGGACGGCCTTGGTCTCAGCCTCGCCCGAGGAGCCGATCAGGATCTGCAGGCTGGCCGGGCCGCTGGACTGGGTGGCGTCGCCGGAGGAGTCGTCGAAGCCACTGCCGCAGGCCGCAGAGCCGAGGAGGGCGACGGCGGCCAGGCCGGCCACCGCCGCCCGGGTGAGGGTTCGAGGTGCCATGGGTTTCTCCTGGTGGGGGAAGGGACTACGCGGTGTGCCGAAGCGCCAGCGCGGGCTGGAGCAGCACGTGGGCGGGGGTCTCGTGGTTACCGTCGAGGACCCCGGTGAGCAGGTCCACGCAGCGGGCGGCGGCCTCGCCGAGCGGTTGGCTGACGCTGGCCAGCCCGACCGCGGCGGCCACCGGGGTGTCGTCGAAGCCGATCACCGACACGGGCGGGTCGACGCCGCGGATCGCCTGGAGGGCGCCGAGGGCGAGCGAGTCGCTGGCACAGACCACGGCGGTCGGTGCCACGGTGACGAGCAGGTCGCGCATCAGCCGCTCCCCCTCGGCGATGCCGTCCTCGGTCTCCCGGTGCAGCCCGGTCGGGTCGATGCCGGCGGCGCGCAGCGCGTCGCGCCAACCGGCCCGGCGGTCGTCGCCGACGCCGGAGCCGAGCGGCCAACCGATGAACGCGATCCGCCGGTGCCCGGACGCCAGCAGGTGCCGGGTGGCCTGGGCCGTGCCGGCCGCGCCGTCGACGTCGACCCAGGGATGGGCGTCGAGCGCGTCCCACGGCCGGCCGAAGGTCACGAACGGCACGTCCCGGCCGGCGAGCCAGGCGGTACGCGGGTCGCCGTACTTCGTGCCGACGAGCACGAACGCGTCCAGCTCGTACGTGCCCAGCAGGTCGTCGTAGGTGGCGATCTCCCGCTCGTCGTCGGTGGCCGTGTAGAGCAGCACCCGGTAGCCGGCGGCGTCGGCGGTCTCGGTGAGGCCGTGCAGGAAGCGGTCGAGCACCGATCCATTGATGCCGTCACGGGTCGGCTCGATCCGTGCGGCGATCAGCCGGGACCGGCCGGTACGCATCTGCCGGGCGGCCTGGTTGGCCCGGTAGCCGAGCGCGCTGATGGCGTCCTGGACCCGTAGCCGGGTCTCCTCCCGCACGATGTGCGGGGCGTTGAGCACGTTGGACACCGTCTGGCGGCTCACTCGGGCGTGCCGGGCCACCGTCGCGATGGTCACCTTTTCGGCCACTTAATCCCTCTCGCCATCTTGAACGATCCAATCTGGATAAGGCAGGATTAGATCGTTCAAGTTTCTGGAATGTTTCGCACTTTGCACCGCCAGGGGCGCGTTGTCAAGACGTCCGTCCCGCACCCTGAGGATCTGGAGCCACACCGTGATCGAACGCCAGCTGCAACCCCTCCTGCACGAGTTGGTGGGGGTGGTCCTCGCCCCGACCAGCGCACTGGGGGACGCGACCGGGCAGATCCGCCCGACCGGCGTCCAGGGCGTCTTCCACGCCGACGCCAGGGTGCTCTCCCGGGCCGAGCTACGGGTCGACGACCGGGAGCTGGAAGGGCTGACCCGCGGCGACGACGGCCCGCACGGCGCCCGCTTCGTGAGCCTGGCGCGCTGGCTCGGCGACGCCGTGCCCGACCCCACCGTCCGGGTCGACCGGCTCCGCCGGGCCACCCGTGACGGCCTCACCGAGGAGCTGCGGGTCGTCTCCACCGCCACCGTGCCGGTACGCGCCACCGTCAGCATCGACCTCGCCTGCGATCTGGCACCCATCGAGGTGGTCAAGTCCGGCGGCGCCGCGCCGCCGCTGGAAGCCAAGACCGGCCAGCCCGGCGTGCTCACCTGGGCGGCGGAGGGCATCACCGTCACCGTCACCGGCGCGGGCGCCGACGTCCTCGCCACCGGCGAACGGATCACGGCCCCCCGGCTGGCCTGGCCGGTCGAGCTGCCCCCCGGCGGCGAGACGGTGCTGCGCTGGCACCTGACCGTCGAGGACCCGCGCGCCGTGGTCATCGGCCCGGCCGGCGAGCCGGACTGGTCCCGGCCCCAGGTGACCGCCGACGACCGGCGGCTGGTCCGGCTGCTCGACCGCAGCCTCGACGACCTGCGCGGGCTGCGACTGGCCGAGACCGGCGCACCCCGCGACGTCTTCCTCGGCGCCGGGGTGCCCTGGTTCCTCACCCTGTTCGGCCGGGACAGCCTCTGGGCAGCCCGGATGATGCTGCCGCTCGGCACCGACCTGGCCGCCGGCACCCTGCGGGTGCTCGCCCGGCGACAGGGCACCCGCGTCGATCCGGCCACCGGCGAGGCCCCCGGCAAGATCCTGCACGAGCTGCGCCGGCACGAGTTCGCGCTGCCCGACGACGGGCTCCGCCTGCCACCGGTCTACTACGGCACCGTCGACGCCACCATGCTCTGGGTAAACCTGCTGCACGACGCCTGGCGTTGGGGTCTCCCGGTCGAGCAGATCGAACCGCTGCTGCCGCACCTGGAGGCGGCGCTGCGCTGGCTCGGCGAGCACGCCGACCCGGACGGCGACGGTCTGGTCGAGTACATCGACACCACCGGGCACGGGCTGTCCAACCAGGGCTGGAAGGACTCCGGCGACGCCGTCCGGTTCCACGACGGCTCGCTGGCCAGCGCGCCGATCGTGCTGGCCGAGGTGCAGGGGTACGCGCACGAGGCGGCGGTGAACGGCGCCGCGCTGCTCGACGCCTTCGGCCGCCCGGGTGGGGACCGCTGGCGTGCGCACGCGGCCGCGCTCGCCCGCCGGTTCCGGGACAGCTTCTGGGTCGACGGCCGGTACGGCCCGCAGCCCGCGCTGGCCCTGGACCGGGACAAGCGGCCAGTCGACTCACTGACCAGCAACATCGGTCACCTGCTCGGCACCGGCCTGCTCACCGGCGACGAGGAGGACCAGGTCGCCCGCCTGCTCACCACCGACACGCTGGCCGGTGGCTTCGGGCTGCGGACCATGTCCACCGACGACGCCGGATTCAGCCCGCTGTCGTACCACTGCGGTTCGATCTGGACCCACGACACCGCGATCGTGCTCGCCGGGCTGGCCCGCGCCGGGCACCGGGACGCCGCGCTCGGCCTGGCCGAAGGGTTGCTCGCCGCGGCCGAGGCGTTCGACTACCGGCTGCCCGAGCTGTACGGCGGCGACGACCGATCACTGGTGAACCGCCCGGTGCCGTACCCGGCGGCGTGCCGGCCGCAGGCCTGGGCCGCGGCCAGCGCGGTGCTGCTGCTCCAGGCCGCCACCGGGCTCTACCCCGACGTGCCGGGCGGCACGGTCCGGCTGGCGCCGCTGGCCGGAGCCGAGCTCGGCGCGGTCACGGTCAGCGGCTTCCGCCTGGCCGGCACCCCAGTGGACATCACCGTCGACCAAACCGGCCACCCCACCATCACCGGCCTACCCACCCCCCTGACCCCAACCCCAGCCCTACCCATCCAACGCCGCCCCACCACCTCAACCCCCCTCTAACCCACCCCCGCCGCACCCCGTCCCGACCCACTGATCACGAAGTTGTTGTCACCCGCCGCGGCGTGTCGTGGCAATAACTTCATGATCAACGGGGGTGGGGTGGGGTGGGTGGGGGCGTTACCGGGTTCGTTCGGCGATTAGTTCGTCGTCGTCCAGGGCGCCGGTGGGGTGGAAGCCCAGGGCCGTGTAGAGGGATGCCGCCTGGGTGTTGTCGGGGTGGTACGAGAGGCGGACCGGAGGATTGCCCTCCTTGGCGGCCAGCCAGGCGGCCAGGGTCCGCACGGTGGCTCGACCGACACCCCGGTTCTGCTCGGCGGCGTCGATCAGCATCCCGCCGATCCAGTGCGAGCCGTCATCGTCCACGCCCCACATGACATGGCCGACGACGGCCTCGTCGGCGTAGACCGCGAGCGAGTTCCACACCTGGATCGGATGCTGACCAGCAGGTAGCGGGCGCCCAGCGCGGCGACGAACCGGCGCTGGTCGTCGCGCGGGGCGACGTCGGCCACGGCACGCCAGTTGTCGTCGTCCACCGGGCGCAGGGTGACCCGGCGTCCGACCTGGTCCAGATGTCCACCATTGATCATGGCGGCAGCCTAGGACCGGCCCGACTCCCCGCGATCCGGTTTCCGCCCACCCTCGACACTGCGGCGCGGTCAGTCGAGCAGGGCGTCCAGGCCGACGGTGAGACCGGGGCGGTTGCGCACCGCGCGCACGGCCAGCAGCACACCCGGCATGAACGAGGCCCGGTCGTACGAGTCGTGCCGAATGGTCAGCGTCTCGCCGGTGGTGCCGAACAGCACCTCCTGGTGGGCGACGAGCCCGGTGGCGCGCACGGCGTGTACGCGTACCCCGTCGATCTCGGCGCCCCGCGCGCCCGGCACCTCGTCCTTGGTGGCGTCCGGGACCGGGCCGAGCCCAGCCTCGGCGCGGGCCCGGGCGATCTGCCGCGCCGTGTGCGTGGCCGTGCCGCTCGGGGCGTCCAACTTGCGCGGGTGGTGCTGCTCGATGATCTCGACGGACTCGAAGTGCCGGGCGGCCCGCGCGGCGAACTGCATCATCAGCACCGCGCCGATGCCGAAGTTCGGCGCGATCACCACGCCCACCCCCGGCTTGCGGGCAAGCCAGCCGCGCACCCGGTCCAGCCGCTGCTCGGTGAAGCCCGTGGTGCCGACCACCGCGTTGATGCCCTGGTCGATGCACCAGTGCAGGTTGTCCATGACGACGTCCGGCGTGGTGAAGTCGACGACCACCTCGGCGCCGGCGTCGGACGCGGCGAAGAGGCCGTCACCCTGGTCGACCATCGCCACGAGCTCAAGGTCGTCGGCGGCGTCGACCGCCTTGCACACCTCGATGCCCATCCGGCCCCGGGCACCCAGGACACCGACCCGCACCGGGTCGGCGGGAGTTCTCTCCTGCTCGTCAGTCACGGGGCACAACCTATCCCAATCGGGACGCTGGCTCCCGGCCGGACCGGATCCACGCCACTGTCCGGGAGGTCACCCGGCCCGACTGCCCCACCGGGGCGGCAGCGCCCTCAGCCGACGAAGTCGGAGGCGCCGAACGGGCCGACCACGGCCAGCGACATCGGCCGGCCGAGCAGCTCCGCGGCGAGGGCGTTCACGTCCGCCACGGTGACCTCGTCGACCCGCCGGAGCAGCTCGTCCACCGGCATCAGGTCGCCGTAGAGCAGCTCCCCCTTGGCCAGCCGGCTCATCCGGGAACCGGTGTCCTCCAGGCCGAGCACGAACGAGCCCTTGCTCATCCCCTTGCCCCGGGCCACCTCGGCCTCGGTCAGCCCCTCGGCGGCCACCCGGGCCAGCTCGGCGCGGGTCAGGGCCAGCACCTCGTCCACCTTGCCCGGCGCGCAGCCGGCGTAGACGGCGAACAGGCCGCTGTCGGCGTACTGGCTGGCGTACGAGTAGACCGAGTACGCCAGGCCGCGCTGCTCGCGGATCTCCTGAAACAGCCGGCTGGACATGCCGCCGCCGAGCACGTTGTTGAGCACCCCGAGGGCGAAGCGCCGATCGTCGATGCGATCGATGCCGGGGCAGCCGAGGATGATGTGCGCCTGCTCGGTCTCCTTCGGCTCCACCAGAGTGGTGGCGGGCCGGGTCCGTACCGCCGGGGTGGCCTTGCGGTACGGCGCCGGGGTCGCCGGGTCGCTGTCCAGCGGGGTGCCGCGCACCGCCTGGCGGACCAGCTTGACCACCGCGGCGTGGTCGAGGTTGCCGGCGGCGGCGATGACGATCTGCGGCGCGGTGTAACGGCGCCGGTAGAAGCTCTGGATCTGCCGCCGGGTCATCGGCGTGACGGTCTCCTCGGTGCCGGAGATCAGTCGGCCCAGCGGGTGGTCGCCGTAGACGGCGCGGGCGAAGAGGTCGTGCACCTCGTCACCGGGCTCGTCGTCGTGCATGGCGATCTCTTCGAGGATCACGCCGCGCTCGGTCTCCACGTCGGCCGGCTCCAGCAGCGAGTCGGCGACCAGGTCGCACATCACGTCGATCGCCAGCGGCAGGTCCTCGTCCAGCACGCGGGCGTAGTAGCAGGTGTATTCCTTCGTGGTGAAGGCGTTGGTCTCGCCACCCACCGCCTCGATCTGCGAGGAGATCTCCAGGGCGGTGCGCTTGTGGGTGCCCTTGAAGAGCAGGTGCTCGAGAAAGTGTGCGGCACCGGCCTGTGGGCCGGTCTCGTCCCGCGAGCCGACCGCCACCCAGATGCCGAACGAGACGCTGCGCATCGCCGGAATCGCCTCGGTGAGCACGCGCAGGCCGCCGGGCAGCACGGTACGACGTACCGTGCCGCCCAGCGGGTCGTCGCTGAGCGTCCGGGTCACCGCCCGGGCGGTGCCGCCGGAGCGGCCCGCCCCGGTGTCCCGGGACGCGGCCACCCCCCGTCGATCCGGTGGAAACGGCGCACTGAAGGCCCGACTCACGTACTGCTCCCGGTTCGACGAGGGGTGGGTGATGCGATGTACGACGATCAGCTGTGCCGGGTCCGGCGGCGCGGACGCTCGCCGCCCTCACCACCCTCGCCGCCGCCGTTGCCGCCCTCGCCACGGTCGCCGCGCTCCGGGCCACGGCCGCCCTTGTCGCCGCCACGCTCGCGGTCGCCCCGGTCACGCGGCCCACGGTCGCCACGGTCGCGGCTGGCCGGCCGGTCGCCACCGGCGGCCTCACCAGCGGCCGGCGCCTCGGCGCCCTCCGGGCGGACCTTGTCCAGGTAGATCTTGCCGCGGGCGTCGATGTCCGCGATCTCGACCTCGACCCGGTCGCCGACGTTGAGGAAGTCCTCAACGCGCTCGACCCGCTTGCCGTCGCCCACCTTGGAGATGTGCAGCAGGCCGTCACGACCCGGCAGCAGCGAGATGAACGCACCGAACGCGGCGGTCTTGACCACCGTGCCGAGGAACCGCTCGCCCTGCTTGGGCAGGGTCGGGTTGGCGATCCCGTTGATCCGGTCGACGGCCGCCTGGGCCGACGGGCCGTTGGTGGCGCCGACGTAGATCGTGCCGTCGTCCTCGATGGAGATCTCGGCGCCGGTCTCGTCCTGGATCGCGTTGATGGTCTGCCCCTTCGGGCCGATCACCATGCCGATCTTGTCCACCGGGATCTTGACGGTGGTGACCCGCGGCGCGTAGTCCGACATCTCGGCCGGAGCCTCGATCGCCGCCTTCATGACACCGAGGATGACCTGCCGGGCCTCGTTCGCCTGCTGCAGCGCGGCGGCCAGCACGTCCGACGGGATGCCGTTGAGCTTGGTGTCGAGCTGGAGCGCGGTGACGAACTCCGGCGTGCCGGCGACCTTGAAGTCCATGTCACCGAACGCGTCCTCGGCACCGAGGATGTCGGTCAGCGTCACGTACTGGGTCTTGCCGTCCACCTCGTCGGAGATGAGCCCCATCGCGATGCCGGCGACCGGCGCCTTCAGCGGCACACCGGCGCTGAGCAGGCCCAGCGTCGAGGCGCAGACCGAACCCATCGAGGTGGAGCCGTTGGAGCCGAGCGCCTCGGAGACCTGCCGGATGGCGTACGGGAACTCCTCGCGCGCCGGCAGCACCGGGATCAGCGCCCGCTCGGCGAGCGCGCCGTGGCCGATCTCGCGCCGCTTCGGCGAGCCGACCCGGCCGGTCTCACCGGTCGAGTACGGCGGGAAGTTGTAGTTGTGCATGTAGCGCTTGCGGTTCTCGGGGGACAGCGTGTCCACCATCTGCTCCATGCGGAGCATGTTGAGCGTGGTGACGCCCAGGATCTGGGTCTCGCCCCGCTCGAACAGCGCCGAACCGTGCACCCGGGGCAGCACGCCGACCTCGGCGGTCAGCGGGCGGATGTCCCGCGGGCCACGCCCGTCCATGCGGACCTGCTCACGCAGCACGCGGTTGCGCACCTCGGACTTGGTCAGCGAGCGGAAGGCGGCGCTGAGCTCCTTCTCCCGACCCTCGAACCGACCACCCAGCTCCTCGGCGACCCGGGCCTTGACCCGGTCCAGGGCCTCCTCGCGGTCGGCCTTGCCGGCGATGGTGATCGCCTCGGCCACCTCGGTGCGGGCCAGCCCGGCGACCGCGTCGTACACGTCGTCCTGGTAGTCCAGGAAGACGGGGAACTCGGTGACCGGCTTGGCAGCGACCTCGGCCAGCTCGCTCTGCGCGCGGCACAGCTCACGGATCGCCGGCTTCGCGGCCTCCAGGCCGCTGGCCACGATCTCCTCGGTCGGGGCGGTGGCACCGGCCGAGATCAGGGCGACGGCGTTCGGCGTGGCCTCGGCCTCGACCATCATGATCGCGACGTCGCCGTCCTCGAGCGTGCGGCCGGCCACGACCATGTCGAAGGTGGCGCGGGCCAGCTCCTCCAGGGTCGGGAAGGCGACCCACTGGCCGTCGATGTGCGCGACCCGGGTGGCACCGATCGGGCCGGAGAACGGCAGGCCGGAGAGCTTGGTCGACATCGAGGCCGCGTTGATCGCCACGACGTCGTACGGGTGCTGCGGGTCGAGCGCGAGGATGGTCTCGACGACCTGGACCTCGTTGCGCAGGCCCTTGACGAACGACGGGCGCAGCGGCCGGTCGATCAGCCGGCAGGTGAGGATGGCGTCCTCGCTGGGCCGGCCCTCACGGCGGAAGAACGAGCCGGGGATCCGGCCCGCGGCGTACATCCGCTCCTCGACGTCGACGGTCAGCGGGAAGAAGTCGAACTGCTCCTTCGGGTGCTTACCGGCGGTGGTGGCGGAGAGAACGACCGTCTCGCCCAGCTGGGCGACGACGGAACCGGCGGCCTGGCGAGCCAGCCGACCGGTGGAGAAGGTGATCTCACGGGTGCCGAAGGACCCGTTGTCGATCACGGCGGTTCGGGATTCGGTGCCGAGGTTGGTCTCGGTCATGTGCTGTAGTGCTCCTTCGCGTCGTGGGCCCCACGACACGGGGAACTGCTCAGCCGGCCGGTCTTCGATCGAAGCGCCCGGGTGGCCGGCATGATGCCGGGATTCCCGGGGGCCACTACCGGAGACCGGTACGCTGACCGGCTCCCTGTCGGGTGGTCGCGCGGCCCGTGTTCTTCAGGTGGGACGCCGATCGGGGGAGCGGCCGGTCGGCCACTCCCCCGTCACGTCACCGGCGCAGGCCGAGCCGCTCGATGAGCGACCGGTAGCGGGCAATGTCCTTCTTCTGGACGTAGTTGAGCAGCCGACGGCGCCGGCCGACCAGCAGCAGCAGCCCACGGCGGCTGTGGTGGTCGTGCTTGTGCACCTTCAGGTGCTCGGTCAGCTCAGCGATCCGCTTGGTGAGGACCGCGACCTGGACCTCCGGCGAACCGGTGTCGCCCTCGGCGGTCGCGTACTCCGCGCGGATCGTGGCCTTGGCTTCCTGATCGAGCGCCATGTTCTCCCTGTTTCAGTGGGTTGATCAAGTAGGTGTCCGTCGTCCCGATGGACCGGGAACGGACTGGTACCTCGCACCCGCGGCGTCGAGCAGGCACGCGAGGCCCCACGCCGGTCACCCGACGTTTCCGCCAGACTACCAGCACCCGCCGGTAGCACCCGGTCAAGGGCCTCGGGCAGGCAGCTGCGTCGCCCGGGAGGATCAGCCCAGAGCGCGCCGGGTGCGTTCGACGTCCTGTTCCATCTGGGCGATCAACGGCTCGATCGAGTCGTACCGGATCTGCCCCCGCAGGTGCGCCACGAAGTCCAGGGCCAGCCGCTCGCCGTAGAGGTCACCGTCGAAGTCCAGCGCATACGCCTCCACCCGCCGCTCCCGGCCGGAGAAGGTCGGGTTGGTGCCCACCGACACCGCCGCCATCAGCGGCTCGCGCTGCCCGCGGCGGATCAGCCGGGCCGCGTACACCCCGTCGGCGGGCACCGCCGCGTACCGGTGGCAGAGCAGGTTGGCGGTGGGAAAGCCCAGTTCCCGCCCACGCTGGTCACCGCGGACCACCACGCCCTCCAGCCGGTGCGAACGGCCCAGCGCGGCCGCCGCCGCGCCCACGTCGCCCGCGTCGACGCAGGAGCGGATGTACGTCGAGGAGAAGACGGTGCCGTCCTCGGCGACCAGCGGGCCGCCCTCCACCGCGAAGCCGAAGGTCTGACCCAGCCGCTCGAGCAGCGCCACGTCGCCGGCCGCCCGGTGCCCGAAACGGAAGTTGCTGCCGACCACCACCAGCGCCGCGTGCAGGTGCTCGACCAGGATGTCGTGCACGAACTGCTCGGCGGGCAGCCGGGAGAACTCCGGTGTGAACGGCACCACGCAGAGCACGTCCACGCCGAGCGCCTCGATCAGCTCAGCCTTGCGGGCGGGCTCGGTGAGCACAGCCGGATGCGAGCCGGGGCGGACCACCTCGGCCGGGTGCGGGTCGAACGTGACCACGACGGACTGCACGCCCAGCTCTCGGGCCCGGGCCACGGCGTGCCCGATGGTCGCCTGGTGCCCCTTGTGCACGCCGTCGAAGACGCCGATGGTGACGACCGAACGCCCCCACCCGCCGGGTGCCGCGTCGTACCCCCGCCACCGCTGCATGCCGCTCCCCTCCGTAAGGAAGGGCCCCTTCTTAACGCCTCGTGCAGAGGAAGGGCCCCTTGTTAACACTCGCCGGGCGGATCCGCGCCGCCGGGCGCCACCCGGCGCGTACCGGCGGCCTCGCCGTCTAGGCCGGGGCGAGCACGATCTCCGCGCGGGCCCGCCCGTCCCGCTCGCTGACGATAGCGATCAGCCCGCCGGCCGGGCCGAAGACGGCGTACGGCCCGGCCAGGCCGGCCGGGTCCAGCGGCCCGCCGTGGGCGAGCACCCGCGCCTCGTCGGGCGTGGCCTCCCGACGGGGGAAGAACCGGTCGGCCGCCGCGTCGAGCGGCAGGTTGACCACGTCCGGGGCGCGCTGCTCCAGCTCGTCGAGGGTGGTCGCCTCGGCGAGGGTGAAGCCGCCCACCGCGGTGCGGCGCAGCGCGGTCAGGTGGCCACCGACTCCGAGCGCCAGGCCCGCGTCCCGGGCGATGGCGCGGATGTACGTGCCGGAGGAGCAGGTGACGTCGATGTCCACGTCCACCACGTCCGGCTCGGTGCGGCGGATCGCCAGCACCTCCAGGTGGGAGATGGTGACTCGCCGCGCCGGCAGCTCGACGTTCTCCCCGTCGCGCACCCGCTTGTACGCCCGCTGCCCGTCGATCTTGATGGCGCTGACCGCGCTCGGCACCTGGTCGATCTCCCCCGTCGACGCGCTCAGCGCAGCCCGGATCGCGTCGTCGGTGACCTGACCGGCCGGGGTGGTGGCGATCACGTCGCCCTCGGCGTCATCGGTGACGGTGGCCTGGCCGAGCCGGATGGTGCCGGTGTAGCTCTTGCCCGCGCCGATCACGTAGGTCAGCAACCGGGTGGCCCGGCCCACGCCGATCACCAGCACGCCGGTCGCCATCGGGTCGAGCGTGCCGCCGTGCCCGACCCGCCGGGTCTTCGCCAGCCGGCGGATCCGCGCCACCACGTCGTGCGACGTCATGCCGCCGGATTTGTCGACCACGATCAGACCATCGGTGCTCACGTCGCCCAAGCCTGCCAGATGCCCCGGATGCCGACGTGTGTGGGCAGGCGCCGCCTCAACGAATCGCGCCGACGACGGCCCAGCGGCCGTCGCGCAGTCGTAGCAGCAGGGCGACCAGCCGGATCACCACGAACAGGGTGAGCCCGGCCCAGATGCCGCCCAGCCCCAGCTTGAGCCCGTACGCCAGCCAGATGGCCGGCAGGAAGCCGCCGAGCGCCGCCACGATGGTGAGGTTGCGCAGGTAGCGCACGTCGCCGGCGCCGATCAGCACGCCGTCGAGCGCGAACACCACTCCGGCCAGCGGCTGCATGGCGACGAACCAGGGCCAGGCCACCATGGCCTGCTCGCGTACCTCGGGGTCGGAGCTGAACAACGACGGCACCACGCCGGCGCCGGCGGCGATCAGCAGCGCGAACCCGACGCCGCAGACGCCGCCGAGCAGCCCGATCCGGCGGGCCAGCGCCCGGGCGCCCGCCGCGTCGCCGGCCCCGAGCGCGGCGCCCACCAGGGACTGCGCGGCGATGGCGAGGGCGTCGAGCACCAGCGCGGTGAAGAACCAGAGTTGGAGCGCGATCTGGTGGGCGCCGACGGCGGCGGCGCCGAAGCGGGCGGCGACGGCGGTCGCGGAGAGGAAGCTGGCCTGGAACGCCACGCCCCGGATCAGCAGGTCCCGGCTGAGCACCAACTGCTGGCGGATCAGCCGGGGTCGGGGTCGCAGCGACACCCGCTCGGCGACCAGCGCGGCGGCGAAGAGCACCCCGGCGAGCGTCTGCGCGATCACGTTCGCCACGGCCGACCCCACCAGGCCGAGCCCGGCGGGGTAGACCAGCAGCGGGCAGAGCAGTGCGGAGAGCAGGTTGGGGCCGAGCACGAAGACCAGCGGGCGGCGGGTGTCCTGCACTCCACGCAGCCAGCCGTTGCCGGCGGCGGCGAGCAGCAGGCCGGGAGCGCCGAGCGCCGCGATCCGAAGCCATTGCGCGGCGGCGTCGGCCACCTCCCCGCCGCCTCCGGCGAGGGTACGTGCCAGCGCGCCCCCGCCGATCTGCATGCCGACGGCGACCAGCAGCCCGACGCCGAACGCCAGCCAGGACGACTGAACACCCTCGGCCACCGCCGCTGCCCGGTCGCCGGCGCCGAAGCGGCGGGCCGAACGCCCGGTGGTGCCGTACGCGACCACGGTGCCGAGCCACGCGGTGAGCGTCATGACCGTGCCGCCGACGGCGAGCGCGGCCAGCGGCACCCGGCCGAGGTGACCGACCACGGCGGTGTCGACCAGCACGTAGAGCGGTTCGGCGGCCAGCACCACGAGGGCTGGCAGGGCGAGGCCGGCGATCCGCCGGGGGGACGCGGCAAGCGTGCTGGTGTCCATCGCCGGCGATCCTGTCACGAGCACGGTAAGGATCGCAAGGAGGGCCAGCACTTACCGGTGAGAACCGGCGGGGCTACCCCGCGGTGCGGGATCAGTGCGTGGCGCAGCCCGGACGGGACCAGGCCGGTCGGGCGGTGACGCCGTGGACGGAAATCGTCGGCGGCGTCACCGCCGGACGGGTCGGGTCACTGACGGGTGTCCATCGACGTCTGCAGCGCGCGGCGGGCCTGCTCGCGGGCGTCGTCGGTGGTCTCCGGCTTGGGCTTGTTCGGCATGGTGGCGCTCCTTCCAGGGTGCGAGCCACCGGCACGCGGCGGCCCTCACGGGCGGTCGTGCTGAGCGCCCCACGGCGGTCCGGGGTTACCGGAGCAGCCGGCTGGGCGGCGTAAGCCCGGGTCGGTCCGACCCTGGAGGGAGGCGGCACGAGGTGTGGCACCACCGCCCACGACCTGCACCGCGGCGCGGCGCCGGCCGTCTCCCAAGCTATCGTTCAGGTCCACATGCTGCCCACGGTTCCCGCTATCTGGACAGGCCGGTACCCGGTTCAGCGGGCCAGGAAGTGCCAGCCCAGCCACCACCAGAAGCCGAACAGACCGATCCGGCCCACCGGCACCGGGCCGACCTCGTAGCGCATCACGTACGCGCAGACCTCGCCCAGCGTGGGGATCCGGGAGCCCTCCCGCCGGGCCAACCACTCGACCACGCCGAAGAGGGCCAGCGCGGTGAGGAAGCCGCCGATCGCGAGCGCCCGCATCATCGCCGCACCAACCCCCAGAACGCGCCCAGCCAGGCGAACCAGGCCGCCGACCGGGTCAGCTGGTCCTCCAGCAGGGGATCGGCCAGCCGGGAGAAGGTGGGGAAGTCGTCGCCCACCGCCAGCACGAAGGTGACGCCTTCGAAGACGCCGAAGATCACGACCGGCAGCGCCCACCAGGCCGCTCCCACACCCAGCCGACGCGGCGCCGGACGACGGGGCACCCGGTTGCTCAGACCGAGCCAGATCAGCACCCCGCCGGTGCCGAGGGTGTACAGGTTGGCCTCGGTGGAGAATGACGCGAACCGGCCACCGACGAGCGACAGGCAGACGAGGACCGGTACGGAGACGGCAGGCCGGTCCCAGGCGCGGGGGGCCTCCATGGTGAGGTCGTGCGGCTGCTCCATCCCGCAATTCTTCCCGGTCTCACCGAACGCGGGAAGACCAACACTCCCCGGAGTTGACCCTGATCTCCCCCTCGGCAGAGCGTGTGGCTGGTCCGCGCACCGGGTGTGCGACACCCGGCGGCGCGAGTGCCTCGATCAGTCGCCGGGGCGGATCAGTGCCGCGTCCAACTGGCCGCGGATCGCCTCGACCACCTGCTCGACGGTGCCCCGACCGGTGAACCCGGCCGCGAACTTGTGGCCACCACCGCCCAGCGCGACCGCCACCCGGCTGACGTCGACCGCGCCCTTGCTGCGCATCGACACGGCCCAGTCGCCGGGCGTGGTCTGCTTCAGCACGCAGCTCACGTCCGCCTCGGCGGTGCACCGCACCGAGTCGATCAACGCCTCCAGCACGTACGGGCGCTGGTCGTGCCGGGCCAGGTCGTCCAGGGTCGCGAAGGTCCACACCAGGCCCCGACCGTCGGCCTCGGCCGGCTCCAGCCGGGCCCGGCCCAGCACCTCGCCGAAGAGCCGGACCGCGCCGAAGGGGCGGGTGTCGAAGACGCGCCGGGAGATGTCACCGGGTGAGATGCCGGTGGCCAGCAGCCGGGCGGCCAGCTGGTGCACGGCCGGGGTGGTCGCCTCGAACCGGAACGAGCCCGTGTCCGTGGTCAGTGCCACGTAGAGGCACTCCGCGATGGCCCGGTCCAACGCCACACCGAGCCGGGCCAGCAGCTGCTCGGCCACCACCGAGGTCGCCGCGGCCGCCGGGTCGACCAGGTTGACCGTGCCGAAGCCGGTGTTCGAGGCGTGGTGGTCGAGCACCAGCGCCGTCCCCGCGGACGACAACCGCCCGACCAGCTCACCGAGGCGCGACTCGCTCGCCGCGTCGAAGCAGATCACCAGGTCCGGGTCGGGATCCGCTGCGCCGGCCGGGACCAGCAGGTCCAGCCCGGGCATCCCCCGGAACGGCTCAGGCACCTCCGGCGGCCCGGGAAAGGTCGCCTGCAGGTGGCGTACGCCGAGCTGACGCAGGCCCAAGCCGAAGCCGAGCATGCTGCCCAGCGCGTCGCCGTCCGGGTTGACGTGACAGATCAGCAGCACCCGGCCGGTCGGCGGAAGGGCGCGCACCAGCGCCTCGGCCGCCACCCAGTCCGCCTGGGTGGGGCCGGCACCGACCGCCGTCGCTAGCTGGGGGCCGGCGGTGCCGGTCACCGCGCTTCCCCACCCCGGGGGTTCTCCGGGACCTCGGCGCCCTCGCCGTCGGTCTCGTCCGTCTCCTCGTCGACCCGGTACGGCTGTGCCTCGCCCGCGTACTTCGCCTGGGCGGCGAGCCGCTGCACCTCGGCGTCCGCATTGCGGGCCGCGGCGAGCAGGTCGTCGATGTGCTTGACCTGATCCTGCACGTCGTCGAGGACGAAGGTGAGGGTCGGCGAGTGCCGCAGCCCGAGCGCCTTGCCGACGGTGCTGCGCAGCAGCCCCTTGGCGCTCTCCAGCGCCGCCGCGGTGTCCGCCTGGGCCACCGCGTCGCCGAGCACGGTGTAGAAGACCGTCGCGTCGCGCAGGTCGGCAGTGATCCGGGCGTCGGTGATCGTGATCATGCCGAGCCGCGGGTCCTTGATCTGGCTCCGCACCACCGACGCGACCAGCTCACGCACCCGTTCCGCGTGCCGGCGTACCTTGGCCGGATCAGACATCTCGCCACCTCCACGGCGTCCTGCTCCCGGCCGACACGGCGACCCGCGGGCCGCCGGCCGACCGGCCAACATCTCGAACACTACCTTCGCGACCGGCCGGGTCGCCCGGCACCGTCGGCACCCTGCTCAGTCGTCCTCCGCGCCGTACAACCGGCGCCGAACCGACAGCAGCTCCACCTCGGGGCGACCGACCACCAGGCGCTCGCAGGAGTCCAGCACCTCGCGGACGTGGGCCGCCTCGGCGGCCACCACGGCCACCGCTATCTGCGCTCGACCGTGCAGGTCGAGCGCTCCCACCTCGGCGGCCGACACCTCGAAGCGGCGCAGCGCCGCCACGATCGGCCGTACATATGATCTCTTGGCTTTGAGCGACCTGGAGTCGCCCGGCAGCAGCAGGTCGAAGACCGCGGTTCCGGTGAACATCGCCCCGGACGATACCGCCAACCCGCCCCACATGATCAAGGGGTTTACGCCGAGCGGCGTAAACCCCTTGATCAGCTTGTCACCGCCGGATCAGGCGCGAACCTTCTCCCGCATCTCGAAGGTCTCGATGATGTCGCCGACCTGGACGTTGTTGTAACCACCCAGGGTCAGACCACACTCGAAGCCCTCGCGGACCTCCGTGGCGTCGTCCTTGAACCGCTTCAGGGAGCTGATCGTGAGGTTGTCCGCCACGACCGCCCCGTCCCGCAGCAGGCGCGCCTTCGCGTTGCGCCGGATGACACCGGACCGGACGATACAACCGGAGATGTTGCCGATCTTGGACGAGCGGAAGACGTCGCGGATCTCCGCGCTGCCCAGCTCGACCTCCTCGTACTCCGGCTTGAGCAGGCCCTTGAGCGCCGCCTCGATCTCCTCGATGGCCTGGTAGATGACGGTGTAGTACCGGATCTCCACGCCCTCGCGGTCGGCCATCTCGCGGACCTTGTTCGAGGCCCGCACGTTGAAGCCGATGATCGTGACCGGCTCGGACGAGGCGCTCGCGAGCATGACGTTGCTCTCGGTGATCGCGCCGACGCCCCGGTCGAGGACCTTGAGCTGGACCTCCTCGGGAATGTCGAGGTTGAACAGCGCGTCCTCCAGGGCCTCCACCGAACCGGAGCCATCGCCCTTGAGGATGAGGTTGAGCGACGTCTTCTCGCCCTCCTTGAGCTGCTCCATGAGCGTCTCGAGGGTGGCCCGGCCACGGGAGTTGGCGAATGCCGCCGCCCGCCGCCGCGCCTGGCGCTGCTCGGCGATCTGCCGCACCGTACGGTCGTCCGCCGCGGCGAGGAACGTGTCACCCGCGCCGGGCGGCGCGGTCAGACCCAGGACCATGACCGGACGCGCCGGCCCGGCCTCGGAGACCTGGTTGCCGTTCTCGTCGAGCATGGCCCGGACCCGGCCGTGCGCCCCACCGGCGACGATCGAGTCGCCCGCCCGCAGGGTGCCCTTCTGCACCAGCACCGTCGCCACCGCACCGCGGCCCTTGTCCAGGTGCGCCTCGATGGCCACACCCTGCGCCGGCCCGTCGATCGGAGCGGTCAGCTCCAGCGACGCGTCGGCGGTCAGCAGGACAGCCTCGAGCAGCTCCTCGATGCCGATGCCCGGCTTCGCGGCCACGTTGACGAACATGGTCTCGCCGCCGTACTCCTCAGCGACCAGGCCGTACTCGGTCAGCTGCTGGCGAACCTTGTCCGGGTTGGCCTCCGGCTTGTCGACCTTGTTGACCGCGACCACGATCGGCACGTCAGCCGCCTTGGCGTGGTTCAACGCCTCGATCGTCTGCGGCATCACGCCGTCGTCGGCCGCGACCACCAGGATCACGATGTCCGTCACCTGGGCACCACGAGCACGCATGGCGGTGAACGCCTCGTGACCCGGGGTGTCGATGAAGGTCACCGCGCGGTCCATGCCGTCGTGCGGCACGTGGACCTGGTAGGCACCGATGTGCTGGGTGATGCCACCGGCCTCGCCGGCCACGACGTTCGCCTTGCGGATCGCGTCGAGCAGCTTGGTCTTACCGTGGTCGACGTGACCCATGACGGTCACCACCGGCGCACGGCTGACCAGACGCTCCTCGGCCACCTCCGCGTCGAGGTCGATGTTGAACTGCGCGAGCAGCTCGCGGTCCTCGTCCTCCGGGCTGACGATCTGGATGTCGAATCCGAGGTGCTCACCCAGCAACTGCAGGGTGTCGTCAGAGCAGGACTGGGTCGCGGTGACCATCTCGCCCAGGTTGAACATCTCCTGGACCAGCGAACCCGGGTTGGCGTTGATCCTGTCGGCGAAGTCCGACAGCGACGCGCCACGGGAGAGCCGGACGACCTGACCCTGACCCCGGGGAGCACCCGAGCTCATGGTCGGGGCCGACAGGTTGTCGAACTCCTGTCTGCGCTGCTTCTTGGACTTGCGACCGCGCGTCGGCCGGCCACCCGGACGCCCGAAGGCACCCGCGGCGCCACCGCCACGGCCACGACCGCCCGCACCCGGACGACCGCCACCACCGGCCGGAGCACCCGGACGGAAACCGCCACCGGGAGCACCGCCGCCGCCGGGACCGCCACGGTAGCCACCGCCACCGCCGGCACCCGCGCCGCCACCGGGGCCGCCGCGGTAACCGCCACCGCCACCGGCGCCACCGCCGGGACCGCCACGGAAGCCACCGCCACCGCCACCGGGACGACCAGCGCCGCCACCGGGACGACCAGCGCCACCGGGGCCGGGACGACCGGCGGCCGGACGCTGACTCGGCATGGACGCCGGGCTGGGCCGCGGCGGCATGGAGTTCGGGCTCGGACGCGGCGGCATGCCCGCCGGGGTGTTGGGCCGGGGGCCACCCGCGCCCGCCGCCGGCGGCCGCTGCTGCTGGCCACCCTGAATGCCGAACGGGTTGTTACCGGGGCCGCGCGCCGGCGGACGACCGCCGGGCCGGGCACCGGGACCCGGTGCCGGCGTGCTCGGACGAGCTGCCGGCGAACCGGGACGGGGCGGCATCGCGGCGGGACCCGGCCGAGGGCCGGGGCGGTTGCCGCCGTCTGCCGGAGGCTCCCGGCGAACGGGGTTGTCCCGCTGCTGCTGACGGGCGGCCTGCGCGGCCTTGACCGCGGCCTCCTGCTCAGCCTTCAGCGCGGCGGCACGCGCCTCCGCGGCCGCCACCTCGATGTCGTGGGCACTCGCCGGCTTGGCGACCGGGGCCGGGGCCGCGGGCTGCGGCGCACCAGGCACCGGACCCTTCGGCTTCGGACCCGGGGCCGGCGCGGCCGGCCGCCGAGGCGGCATCGGCTTGGCCGAGACCCGGGGCGCGCCCGGGGTCGGGGACGGCGTCGGGGTCGAAGCCGGCGCCGGCGCGGGCGCCGACGGGGCGGCCGGCGCCGGAGCACCGGCGGACGCCACTAATGCGTTACGCAGCCGCCGGGCGACGGGCGCCTCGACGGTGCTGGACGCGGACTTCACGAACTCGCCCATTTCCTTCAGCTTGGCGAGAACGGTCTTACTCTCGACCCCGAGCTCTTTTGCAAGCTCGTGTACGCGGGCCTTGCCTGCCACTGCACTCCTCACTCCGAGGTCGTGCGGGCAGCACCCGCAGCGACCTCACTCGTGCACTTGAAGCCTGGTCATTTCAGGGACTTCATCGTGTGCTCATGTCGGTCGTCCTACCCTGCTAGCGACCCTCGCCCGGTCGGGCTGACCGGACGTAGTGGTTGGCGCATCGACGTGCTCCGCCAGCACACCGTGGTCAAGGACCTCGGTGATGCGCAACGCACGCCCGAAGGCGCGGCGCCGCACCGCCAGCGCGAAGCAGGCCGGATCCGGGTGCATGTTCGCTCCCCGACCCGGCAGCCTGCGGAGCGGATCAGGCCGGAGGCTGTAACCAGCCTCGTCTCCGATCGCGACGATCCGCAGCAATTCGCTGGCCGGCGCACGTTGCCGGCAACCCACACAGGTGCGCTCCGGCTGCGCGCGTCGTACCACTGGAGGAAGTCTACCCCTAGCTGCCCGAGATCGCGCCGCCCGGTTCCGGCACGTGATCAGCTGCCCCACGCGCGGCCGGGCTGGTCTGCTCCGCGTCGGACCGAATGTCGATCCGCCAACCGGTCAATCGGGCCGCGAGGCGGGCATTCTGCCCCTCCCGCCCGATGGCGAGAGAGAGCTGGAAGTCCGGAACGGTCACCCGGGCGGCCCGGGCGGCAAGGTCCACCACCTCGACCCGCAACGCCTTGGCCGGCGACAACGCGTTGCCGACGAAGGTCGCCGGGTCGTCCGACCAGTCGATAATGTCGATCTTCTCACCGTGCAGCTCGCTCATCACCGCGCGCACCCGCTGGCCCATCGGGCCGATGCAGGCGCCCTTGGCGTTCACCCCGGGGGTGGTGGAGCGTACGGCGATCTTCGTACGGTGACCTGCCTCACGGGCGATCGCGCCGATCTCCACCGTGCCGTCGGCGATCTCCGGCACTTCCAGCGCGAACAGCTTCTTGACCAGCGCCGGGTGCGACCGGGACAGGGTGATCTGCGGTCCGCGCATGCCCTTGGCCACGTGCACCACCACGCAGCGGATCCGCTCGCCGTGCGCGTACCGCTCGCCGGGCACCTGCTCGGACTGCGGCAGCACACCCTCCAGCTTGCCCAGGTCGACGCTGACGATGCCCTTCTCGGTCCGCGTCTCGTGCGCCTGCACCACGCCGGTGACCAGGTCGCCCTCGCGGCCGACGTACTCGCCGAAGTGCACCTCGTCGGTGGCCTCCCGCAGCCGCTGGAGGATCACCTGCTTGGCGGTCATGGCGGCGATCCGGCCGAAGTCGTGCGGGGTGTCGTCCCACTCCCGCACCAGGGTGCCGTCCTCGTCCATCTCCTGCGCGTACACCAGGGCGGCGCCGGACTTGCGGTCGATCTCCACCCGGGCGTGCGGCTCGGCACCGTCGGTGTGCCGGTAGGCGGTCAGCAACGCGGTCTCGATCGCCGCGAGAATCGTGTCGAACGGGATCTCCCGCTCGCGCTCGAGTGCGCGCAGCGCCGCGAGGTCGATGTTCACCTCTCCTCGTCCTCCACATCATCTTCGTCGTCGATGTCGTCTGAATCGTCGATCTCGTCGGTCTCGTCCGCGTCGTCGAACTCGTCCGGCTCGCCCAACTCGGCGAGCCTGGTGAACTCGACCTGCACCCGGCCCGGGCCCAGCTGGGCGTACGGGAGGAGGGCGCGGCCGTCGTCGGTCTCCAGCTGCACGCCCTCGTCGTCGGCGGCGACGACCCGGCCGGTCAGCTGGCGGTCCCCGGCGGGCTGCTCGCCGCGCTGGCCGGGCAGCCCGGCCGCGCCCCGGGCGGTGACCTTGACCAGCCGGCCCACGTTGCGCCGCCAGTGGCGGGGCAGGGTGAGCGGCCGGTCCACGCCCGGCGAGCTGACCTCCAGCTGGTACTCCCCGGCGACAATGTCGCCGCCGGTCTCCTCGGCGGCGTCCAGCGCGGCCGAGACGGCGCGTGAGACGTCCGCGACGGCGTCCAGGTCGATCCCGCCGTCGGCGTCCACGATCACTCGGACCACGTGTCGCCGGCCGGCCCGGGAGACCGAAAGGTCCTCCAGGTCGTAGCCGACGCCGTTGACCACCGGCTCGATCACAGTCCGCAACCGGGTACGCCGCGCGGCGAGATCACCGCCGCGGGGACCCGCGCCGTCGCGGGGTCGACCTGTCGACCTGGTGGCACGGCCACGCTGCGTCATCTCCGCACCCTTTCCCTGGTCGACGGTCCGGGTTGTCCCGCCATGCCGGCACGCCACCGGAGCGGACGCGCCGGTGGCTGCGCAGAGCGTAACGCGCCAGCCCGTCGGTGGACCGGGCGGCGCACCGACGCCGGTGGCCCCCGGAGCGGCGCGGATGGTGTTGACTTGGCCGGTGGGGATCGGCAGAACGACACAGCGCGACCAGGCATCCGGGCATTCCCGGCGAAAGCTCCTGCGTACCGGGGTGCTGCTGGCGCTCAGCGGCGCCGCGGCGCCGCTGACCGGCTGTGATCTTTTCGACCGTGACGACGAGCCGGCGCCGCCACCGGACCCGCTGCGGCCGATGGTGGACGAGTCACTCGGGCTGGCCGCGGCGCACCGGGCGAGCGCCGCGGCGCACCCGGAGCTGGCCGGCCGGCTGGACCCCATCGCCGAGGCGCACACCGCGCACGCCACCGAGCTGGCCCGGGTGATCGGGGTCGCGTTGCCGTCGGCGCCCGCCGCGGACCCGACCACCGCCCCGGCGACCGACCCGGCCGGCGCGCTGGCCGCCCTGCGGACGCTGGAGAAGACCGGCCAGCGATCCGCCACCCTCGCCTGCGCCGCCGCCCCGGCGGAACGCGCGGCGCTGCTCGGGTCGATCGCCGCCGCCCGGGCAACCCATCAGGAGGCACTGAAGTGAGGCAGCCGTCCGTCGGCGAGGCGCTCGCCGCCGCCCTCTCCGCCGAGTACGCGGCCATCTACGCCTACGGGCGGATCGGCGTCCGGCTCAGCGGGGCGGCCCGGGACGCCGCGCACCAGGCCGAGGCCGCGCACCGACGCCGGCGCGACGCGCTGGTGGTGCAGCTCAGCACCGCCGGCAGCACCGTGCCGCCGGACCTGGCTGGCTACGCGCTTCCGTTCCCGGTCACCGACCGGGCGAGCGCGTTGCGCCTGGCCGTGGAGGTCGAGGAGCGCACCGCGGCGCACTGGCGGGCCGCGCTGGCCTCCACCACCGGCGCCGACCGGGACCAGGCGCTGGCCGCCCTGGTCGAGTACGCCGTGCGCGCCACGAGGTGGCGAAAGACCGCCGGGGTGACCCCGTCGACTGTCGCGTTTCCCGGCCGCCCGACCTGAACGGGTTCGCCGCGGTTGCGGTGCGCATACCAGGTATGCATACTCCGTTGCCATGTCCATCCGTCACGGGTTGCTCGCCCTGCTCGAACGCGGCCAGATGTACGGCTACCAACTGCGGGCCGCGTTCGAGGAGTCGACCGGCTCGACCTGGCCGCTGAACATCGGGCAGGTCTACACCACGCTGTCCCGGTTGGAACGGGACGGTCTGGTGCGCCCGCTGCCGGAGAGCGAGGCCGGGCAACGGCCGTACGAGATCACCGATGCCGGCCGGGCGGACCTGGCGCTGTGGTTCGCCACCCCGGTCAGCCGTACCGACCGTCCGCGTGACGAGCTGGCGATCAAGCTGGCGCTGGCGCTGACCACCCCCGGCGTGGACGTCCGCTCGGTGGTGCAGGCCCAGCGCAGCGCGACGATGCGGGCGTTGCAGGAGTTGACCCGGTTGAAGTACGGCAGCGACCGGCCGGAGGACCTGCCCTGGCGGCTGGTGCTGGACTCGATGGTGTTCCAGGCCGAGGCGGAGGTGCGCTGGCTGGACCACTGCGAGACGAGTCTGGTGCGGCATCAACCCGGGGCCCCCGGGCCACCCGTGCCCAGGCCGGGCGACGCCGACGCGTCCGACGCGGCGCGGTGGGCCGACGAGGAGGCGCGACGGTGAGCGGGGCGGACGACGCGGTGCTGGAGTTACGCGCCGTCCACCGCACCCACGGGGTCGGCCCCGCGGCGGTGCACGCCCTGCGCGGCGTCAGCCTGGTCGTCCGGCCGGGCGAGCTGGTCGCCGTGATGGGTCCGTCCGGCTCCGGCAAGTCGACGCTGCTCTCCCTCGCCGGTGGGCTGGACCGCCCGACCGGCGGCGAGGTACGGGTCGAGGGCCAGCCGTTGGGCGCCTTGGACCGCAGGGGGCTGGCCCAGCTGCGCCGCCGCCGGATCGGCTACATCTTCCAGCAGCTCAACCTGCTGGGCAGCCTCAGCGCGGTGGAGAACGTAGCGCTGCCGCTGGAGCTCGACGGCACCGGCGGGCGCAAGGCCCGCGCGGCGGCCCTGGCCGCGCTGGCCGAGGTGGGCCTCCCGGCGTTGGGTGACCGGTTCCCCGACCAGCTCTCCGGCGGCCAGCAGCAGCGGGTGGCCATCGCCCGGGCACTGGTCGGCGAGCGGCGACTGGTGCTCGCCGACGAGCCGACCGGGGCGTTGGACTCGCAGACCGGCGAGGCCGTGCTGCACCTGCTGCGCCGCCGGGTCGACGCGGGCGCCGCCGGCATCCTGGTCACCCACGAGGCGCGGCACGCCGGCTGGGCCGACCGGGTGGTGTTCCTGCGCGACGGGGTGCTGGTCGACACGACGGCGCCGCTGGGCAGCGTCGAGCAACTGCTGTCCGGCAGCGACCGGTGACCATCCGCCGGGCGCTGCGGGCCCCCGCCCGCGCCGACGTCCCGGCGGCCCCGCCGGTCGCGCCACCCGCGCCACCGGGCCGACGGCGGACGGCCGAGCTGATCGGCTCCTGGCGGGCGGCGCTGCGGATCGCCCGGCGGGAGTCGCGCCGGGCCCGCCGGCGAACCGCCCTGGTGCTCGCGATGATCGCCCTGCCGGTGCTGGTGCTGACCTTCCTGGCGGTCAGCTACGACATGGCCGAGCTGACTCCCCAGGAGCGGGTCGACCGCCGGCTCGGCGTCGCCGACGCGGAGCTGCGCTGGCTCGCCGACACCTCGATCGAGCAGGACGCGTGGGGCGACAACTGGTCCGCCCACGAGAGTGAGCACACGTCGGGTCGCCGCGTCGCCACCACCTCCGAGGTGGCCGCGCTGCTCGGCCCGGGCAGCCGGGTCACCGAGATGCGCGGCCCCCTGTCGCTCACCGTGCGCGGCCCGGTGCGCGACGAGGACGTGGAAGGTCGGGTGCTGGACCTCACCGACCCGTTGGCCCGAGGTCTGGTGCGGTTCCAGGCGGGGCGTACGCCGCGGCAGCCCGGCGAGGTCGCGGTGAGTCCGGCCGCGTTCCGCCGTCTGGACCTGCGCCTCGGCGCCGCGATGGCCACGGCCGACGGAACCAGGGTGTACACCGTGGTCGGGGTGGTCGAGTTTCCCGACGACCTCGGCCCGGTGGTGGCGCTGCATCCCGCCGCCGTGCCGCGTACCGAGCCGGGACCGCCCAGCACCTGGCTGGTGGACGTGCCCGGCGCCGCTGATGCCGCGATGGTTTCCCGGCTCAACGAGCGCGGTTTCCTGGTCGTCCCCCATCACCCGACCGGCCCGACGACGCAGCCGTCCCGAGGCTGGCCCGGGTTCATCGGTCCGGCCGACGCGGCCGACCTGAGCACCGGCGTACTGATCGCCGGCCTCGGGCTGCTGGAGGTCGTGCTGCTGGTCGGGCCGGCCTTCGCGGTCGGCGTCCGCCGCCGACGACGTGACCTCGCACTGGTCGCGGTGGCCGGAGGGGACGCGGCCCAGCTTCGCCGGGTCGTGCTCGCCGACGGCGTGGTGCTGGGCGTGCTGGGCGCTGCCGCCGGCCTGCTGCTCGGCGTCGGCGCCGCGTTCGCCGGCCGCCCGCTGGTCGAGCAGTACGTCTTCGGTGCCCGCTTCGGCGGGTACCGGTGCTGGCCGTCGGCGCTGGTCGTGCTCGGTGGGGTCGCGGTGCTGGCCGGGGTGCTCGCCGCGCTCGCACCGGCCTGGACCGCCGCCCGGCAGGACGTCATCGCCGGGCTCGCCGGGCGACGCACCCCGCCCGCGACCCGGGCACGGTGGCTGGTCCTCGGTCTCACGCTGGTGGTCGGCGGGGCGGCGCTCGCGGCGTTCGGGGCCACCCAGACCTCGCCGGCGGTGATCCTGACCGGCCTGATCCTCGGCGAACTGGGCCTGGTCTGCTGCACGCCCACCCTGATCGGCGCGCTCGCCCGCCTCGGCCGGGTGCTGCCGCTGGCGCCCCGGATCGCGCTGCGCGACGCCAGCCGCAACCGGGCGGCCGCCGCGCCGGCCATCTGCGCCGTGATGGCGGCGGTGGCCAGCAGCGTCGCGCTCGGCGGGTACCTGGCCAGCGACGGGGCCCGCGAGGCGCGCGCCTACCAGCCGATGCTGCCGACCGGTCACGTGCTGGTCAGCCCGGCCGAGCCGACCCGCGAATCCGGGCCCACGCTGGCCCAGGTCACCACGGCCGCCCGGGCGCAGTTGGACGCCGCGGCGGTGGCTCCGGTGCAGATGGCGGCCTGCCAACCGGCGGCGACCCCCGGCGGCTACTGCTACGTCGAGCCGGAGCTACCACCGGAGCGGGCCTGCCCCTGGCGACCCGGGGACGCCCTCTCAGAGGCGGAGCGCCGGCAGGCCCGGGCGGACCCGCGCTGCGTGGCCCCGCCCGGGGACCACTACGGCAGCTACGTGCAGCCACTGGTGGACGACGGCAGCGCGCTGCCGCTCCTCACCGGCGCGGATCCGGCGGAGACCGCCGCCGCCACCGCGGTGCTGCGCGCCGGGGGTGCCGTGGTGACCGACCCACGCTATCTGCACGATGGCCGGGTGACCGTGCGGGTCAACCGGGTGGAAATGGAGGCCGACAGGCCGGCCGTCACCACCGGCGAACTGCCCGCGTACGCGCTGAGCGCGGCGGTCGGCCAGCCCAGCCTGCTGCTGTCCCCACCCGCGGCCCGACGCCTCGGCCTGATCGGGTCCCCGAGCGGCTGGGTGATCGGCACGCCGAAACCGCCGGACGTGCACCGGCAGAAGCGCTTCACCGCCGCCCTGCAATCCTTCGGGACGTTCTCGTTGAGCGTGGAGCAGGGGGCCGCGCCACGCGACAACTCACCGCTGCTCCTGTTGCTCGCGGCGGCGGCCGGGCTGATCACGGTGGGCGCGGCGGGGATAGCGACCGCGCTCGCCGCCGCCGAGGGCCGCGCCGAGCTGTCCACCCTCGCGGCGGTCGGCGCAGCCCCGGCGGTACGCCGGCTGCTCGCGATCTGCCAGGCCGGGATCATCGCCGGCCTCGGCTCGGTGCTCGGCATCGTGGCCGGGCTGGGCACCGCCGCGATCGTGCTGCTCTCGGTCAACCGGCAGTACGCCACCGCCTGGCCGGTACGCGAGCCGTACCCGTTCCTGGTGCCGTGGCCGGCGCTCGGCGTCCTGGTGCTGGTGCCGGTGGTGGCGATGCTCGGCGCGGGCCTGTTCACCCGCGCCCGGCTGCCGATCGAGCGGCGACTGGACTGACCGGGGCGCTCCGGCGGGCATTCGGGGGGTGCCGCCGGGGCCTGGCAGCCGGCAGACTGTCGGCGTGTCAGTGCTGGGAACCCTCACCCGCCGAGTCGGGCACCACCGCTGGTTCGGCGCCGCCGCCCGCCTGCTGGTGCCCGCCGACCGGATCGTCGGCCGGCTCACCCGGGGCCGGGTGGTCGCGCTCGGCCTGATCCCGTCCCTGGTGATCACCACCACCGGCCGCCGCTCCGGCAGGCCGCGCAGCAATCCGCTGCTCTATGTGCCCGACGGCGACGCGTACGTGGTGATCGGCTCCAACTGGGGTCAGACCCACCAGCCCGGCTGGGCGATGAACCTG
Source organism: Micromonospora sp. NPDC005163 (assembly GCF_053599835.1). NCBI lineage: Bacteria > Bacillati > Actinomycetota > Actinomycetes > Micromonosporales > Micromonosporaceae > Micromonospora > Micromonospora sp. NPDC005163. Next base: position 19,852 of record NZ_JBSFYP010000026.1, on the reverse strand, counting down.
CTCGCCGAGCCGGCCGCCGAGGTGGACGTGAAGGGCCGTCGGGTGCCGGTCCGGGCCGAGCCGGCCACCGGCGCGGAACGGGACCGGCTGTGGCAGCTCCTGGTGACCGAGTGGCCGGCGTATCGCACGTACGTGCAGCGGGCCGGCGGGCGGGAGATCCGCATCTTCCGGCTGGTGCCGGCCGGGCGCGGCGCGCCGGCCGGGCCGCCACCGGCTGGCTAGGCTGACACTCAGTCGCCAGGCGGGGTTGGTCCGCAGTCGGGAACGAGAGGTGGCCCGGTGAGCGCGAGGAGTGAGCCGCTGTTGCGAGCCCCGCAGTCGCGAACAAAGGCGGCCCGGTGAGCGCGAGCAGCGAAAAGACCGTAACCGACCGGGGCCGCGACGATCGGCGGTGGACGGTGGCGGAGCAGGTCGCCGAGGCGGCCCGGCGGCGTTTCCCGGCCGACGTGCTCGCGGTCGCGGTGCACGGGCCGCTGGCGCACGGCGACGACGACGGCGGCGGGGACCGCGAGGTGGGGATGCTGGTGGTCACCTACCGACCCGGCACCGGCCCACCACCGGCGACCCGGCGGGTGGACGGGGTGCTGGTCGACCTGACCGTGGCCGCCGCCGACGACTACCTCGGGCAGGCCCGGGTGCTCTCCCCCCTGTGGCCGCTGACCGCCGACCGGTACGTCACCACCCGGGCTCTGCACGACCCGACCGGTTGGCTGCCGACGCTGCGCGACGAGCACCTCGGTCGGCTGGCCCGGGCCCGGCCGGCGGAGTTCAGCACGGCGGCCCGGCAGGCCTGGTACCGGGGCAGCGCGGCGCATGCCCGGGCTGCCCGGCTGGCCGAGTGGTACGAGACGGACCAGGCGCTGCTGATGCTCGGCGAGGCACGGCTGGCCGCGGCCACGGTGACGGGGCTGCTGAGCCGCACCTACTTCCGGGACCCGGGGGACGCGGTGCGCCGCACCGGGCTGGCCGGCGCGGACATGACCGAGGTGGGGGTGGTGCTGGCCCGGCAGGCCGAGGAACTCACCGCCCGTGGCCGCCCGGTCGACGGCACGGTCGACGAGCTGCTCAGCGGCTGACCGGCGTCACAGCCCGCCCTGTACGCCGATCAGCGAGCCGATCAGGTAGGTGGCGCCGGCGGCCGCGGCACCCAGCAGGAGTTGGCGCAGGCCGCCGGTCCACCAGGGCCGGTTGGTGAACCGGGCCACCACCGCTCCGGCGGCGAACAGCCCGAGCCCGCCGACGGCGAGTGCCAGCCAGAGCTCGGTGGCGCCGAACAGGTACGTCAGCAGCGGCACGAGCGCACCCAGCGAGAAGAACAGGAACGAGGAGATGGCAGCCGCCCACGGGCTGGGCTGGTCGTCGGGATCGACACCCAGCTCCTCGCGGACGTGCACCCGCAGCGCCTCCTCGGGATCGCGCCGCACCGCTTCGGCGACCTGGGTGGCCAGGTCCCGCGGCAGGCCGCGGGCCACCCACGCGTCGGCCAGCTCGCGGGCCTCCGCCTCGGGGTGCCGCTCCAGCTCCCGCCGCTCCTTGGCCACCTCGGCGGCGACCTGCTCGTTGGCCGAGCGCACGCTGGTGTACTCGCCGAGCCCCATCGAGATCGCGCCGGCCACCAGGCCGGCGGAGCCGGTCAGCACGATGCTGCGCGGCGAGACCCCGCCGCCGCCGACTCCGGCGATCAGGGCGATGTTGGTGACCAGCCCGTCCATCGCGCCGAAGACGGCTGGGCGCAGCCAGCCGCCGGAGACGTCCGCGTGGTGCGCTTCGCGCAACGCCGCTGGGGTGTCGGTCACGGCAGGGTCAGGATCTCGTGGCCGTTGTCGGTCACCACGATGGTGTGCTCGAACTGCGCCGTCCACTTCCGGTCCTTGGTGACCACGGTCCACCCGTCGTCCCACATGTCGTACTGGTAGGTGCCCAGCGTGATCATCGGCTCGATGGTGAACGTCATCCCCGGCTCCATGATGTCGGTGGGCCGTGGGCTGTCGTAGTGCGGCACGTAGAGCCCGCTGTGGAAGGATTCGCCGATGCCGTGGCCGGTGAAGTCACGGACCACGCCGTAGCCGAACCGCTTGGCGTACGACTCGATGACCCGGCCCACCACGTTGATCTGCCGGCCCGGGGCGACCGCGCGGATGCCGCGCATCATCGCCTCGTGGGTCCGCTCGACCAGCAGCCGGGCCTCCTCGCTGACCTCGCCGACGCAGAAGGTGGCGTCGGTGTCGCCGTGCACCCCGTTGATGTACGCGGTCACGTCGACGTTGATGATGTCGCCGTCCTTGAGGACGGTGGAGTCCGGGATGCCGTGGCAGATGACCTCGTTGAGGCTGGTGCAGCAGGACTTGGGGAAGCCCCTGTAGCCGAGCGTCGACGGGTACGCGTCATGGTCGCAGAGGAACTCGTGCACCACGCGGTCGATCTCGTCGGTGGTCACGCCCGGCTTGCAGTGCTCACCGGCGAGCTGGGTCGCCTGGGCGGCCAGCCGGCTGGCGATCCGCATCTTCTCGATGGTCTCCGGCGTCTGCACGTGCGAGCCACGCCACTCCTGGGGGCGCTTCTTGCCCACGTACTCCGGTCGGGGAATGTGGGCGGGCACCGGTCGCATCGGGGAGAGCGTGCCTGGGGTCAGCGGCGGACGGACGGTCATGCCGCAAGCCTATCGCCGGAGCCGCCGGTGACTCGTGCCACGGCCGCTCCGGACCGGTTGTTGCCCAGTCAGGTCGGCTGTGCCATGGTGTCTGCGTGGATCAAGGGGGAGCACCACCCGTCTTCTCTGCCAGCGCGGAGATCGACGGTGGCCACCTCCACGTGGTGGTGGCCGGCGAGGTCGACATGGCGACCGCCGACACGATGCTCCAGACGGCGCTCCGCGAGCCCGCCGAGCGGATCACCCTCGACCTGAACGCGGTCACCTTCTTCGACTCGGCCGCCATCCACGCCCTGGTCCGGCTCGCCCAGCAGTTTCCCGGCACGCTCACCGTGCTGCCGTCCCGGCAGGTCCGTCGGGTGCTGGACATCTCCGGCCTGGGCGAGCAGAGCTGGCTGAGCCCGGCCTGAGCGGCTCACGCTCCGCACCCCTGGGCAGCGCATGCGGTACGCGGCGACCGGAGCGCGTGGTCAGGCCTGCAACTGCCGGCGCAGCGTCACCTCGGTGCCCTCGGCGGTACGCCGCACCGACAGGTCACCCAACGCCTTGATCAGAGTCAGCCCGCGCCCCCGGAACCCGGAGCCGGTCGACTCCCGCCACTGCCCGCTGTCGCGCACGGTGGCGGTCACCGTGCCGTCCTCGATGGCCACCTCCACGGTGATCATCCTCGGCGGGGTGCACCGGGTGCTCGATGGCGTTCGCGGCGGCCTCGGAGACCGCCACCGTCAGGTCGAACAGGTCCGTCTCGCCGACCCCGTGCGCGACCAGGAAATCCTCCAGGCGCTTGCGCAGCACGCTCAGCCGGGTCGGGTCCGCCGGCAGTCGCAGCACGAAGCGGTTCAGCTCGGCCGCCTCCAGGGCCAGCACCGCCACGTCGTCGCGGCGCGGCCGCCCGGCGACCCGCTCGACCACCGCGTCGATCAGGTCGTCCACGTGCTCGCCGGGGATGGCCGCGTCGACGCGCAGTTGGGCCAGCGCCTCGTCGATGCCGATCTGACGGTCCTCGATCAACCCGTCGGTGTAGAGCAGCAGCCGGCTGCCGACGGGCAGCTCCCCCTCGACCGTCCGGTACGTCGTGTCGGGGATGGCGCCGACCGGTGGGCCGAGCGCACGGTCGTGCAGGAACGCCGCGTCGCCTCCCCGGATCAGCAGTGGCGACGGGTGGCCGGCGCTGGCGTACCGCAGCCGGCCGGCCCGCGAGCTGAACAGCAGGCAGACCACGGTCGCGAAGGAGCGGCCCTCGGTGGAGCCGACCAGCCGGTTGAGCCGGGTCAGCGACTCACCCGGGTCGAAGCCCTCCAGGACGTACGCCCGCAGCGCGTTGCGCAGTTGCCCCATCGCCGCGGCGGCCTGGACGCCCTTGCCGACGACGTCGCCGATGACCAGCACCAGCTCGTCGCTCTCCAGCGGAATCACGTCGTACCAGTCGCCGCCGACCTCGACGTCGGCGGTGCCGGGCAGGTAGCGGCTGGCCACCACCGCGCCGGGCAGCTGTGGCAACGACCGGGGCAGCAGGCTGTGCTGCAACGTGGTGGCGATGCGGTGATCGGCCTCGTACAGCTGGGCGTTCTCCAGCCGCACCCCGACCAACCGGGCCAGCTGGGTGAGAGCGGCCTCGTCGGCCCGGGCGTCGTCACCGGGCGGCCGCCAGACCCGCAACTCGCCGAGCTGCTCGCCGGTGGTGCCGGTCAGCTCGCTCACGAAGGACGGGTCGGTGGCGGTGACACCCCCGGCGTCCGCCTCGGAACGGGCTCCGCTCGCGGTGACCACCACCCGGGCGGCCTCGGCGAGGGTGAGCGCGTGCCGGGCGGCGACCTGGAGCACCTCGGCGGTGGACCGGGCGGTGTTCACCGCCACGGCGGCGTCGGCCAGCGCCCGGAGCCGGCGGATGATCTGCCCGCGCAGCTGGCCCAGTTCGACGTTCGCCCGGACGCGGGCGATCAGCTCCTGCCCGGAGAACGGCTTGGTGAGGTAGTCGTCGGCGCCGGCGGAGAGGCCGGCCACCGCCTCCGCGGAGCCCGCCCGGGCGGAGAGCAGCACGATCGGCACGTGCCGGGTACGCGGGTCCGCGCGCAGCGCGCCGACCAGGCCGAACCCGTCCAGCCGGGGCATCATCACGTCGGCGAGCACGAGGTCGAACCCACCGTCGCGGGTCAGCGGCAGGGCCGCCAGGCCATCGCTCGCGGTGACCACCTCCCAGGTCGGGGAGAGCAACCGGGTGACGTGCTCGCGCAGGTCCACGTTGTCGTCGACGACCAGGATCCGGCCGGCCGGGGCGATCTCCGCGGGCTGGCCGCCGAAATCGGGCGTCGGCTCGGTGCCGGTCCACAGCGCGGTCTCCGCCACGTAGAGCCGGGCCTGCTCGGGCTCGCCCGTCGGAAGGGGGGCGAACGCCACCACCCGGTCGCCGGGCAGGTGCGCCGACCCGAACGGGACCGTCACCGTGAACGTGCTGCCCTCGTCGACCCGGCTGGTCAGCCCGACCTCGCCACCGTGCATCTCGACCAGCTCCCGGACCAGCGCCAGGCCGATCCCGGTGCCCTCGTGGGTGCGGGCGCGCACCCCTGGCACCCGGTGGAACCGTTCGAAGACGTGCGGCAGCTCGGCCGGCGCGATCCCCACGCCGGTGTCGCTGACCTCCAGCCGGGCGGCGCCGTCCACGGCCCGGACCCGGACCCGGATCTCGCCGCCGAAGGTGAACTTGACCGCGTTCGACACCAGGTTGAGGACGATCTTTTCCCACATGTCCCGGTCGACGATGACCGGCGCGGGCAGCGGCGGGCAGTCCACCACCAGCTCCAACCCGGCCCGGTCGGTGGCCGAGCGGAAGGTGCTGGCCAGCCGGGCCGTGTAGCCGGCCAGGTCGGTGGGCTGGTAGCGGGCGGCCAGCCGACCAGATTCCAGCCGGGAGAAGTCCAGCACGGTGTTGACCAGCTTGAGCAGGCGCAGCGCGTTGCGGTGCATCATGGTGAGCCGGTCGGTGTAGTCGGAAGGCAGCGCCCGGTCGGCCAGCAGGTCCTCCAGCGGGCCGAGCACCAGGGTCAGTGGGGTCCGGAACTCATGGCTGACGTTGGCGAAGAAGTTGGTCTTCGCCCGGTCCAGCGCGGCCAGCTCCGCGGCGCGGGCCTGCTCCTGCTCGTACGCCCGCTGCCTGCCCACCGCCCGGGAGATCTGGGCGGCGACCAGGTCGAGGAAATTTCGGTACTCATCGTTGAGCGGCAGCCGGCGGGCCACGCCGACGACGAGCGCGCCGACCCTCTCGTGGGTCGCCGTGACGGGCAGCACGAGCGCCTCATCGGCCGCGTCGGCCGGCGGCGCGTCGAGCAGCCCGGCCACGTCGATCGTGGCGGGCACGCCGTCGGCGGTCACCCGGGCGAGCACCCCGGGGTCGACGTCGACGGCGGCCTGGCCGGTGCCGTCGGAGCCGGCCAGGACGAACCGGCCGGTGTCGTCGGCCAGGTTGATCAGCGCGAACGGTACGTCGGCCCGGTGCCGACCCAGCACCTCGGCGGCGGTCCGGCCGAGCTCGGCGGCGCTGCCCACCTCGGCCAACTCGGCGCCCAACTCGGCCAGCGCCCGAAGCCGGCGCTCGCCGAGAACACGGCCGGTGGTCTCGTTGACGATGCAGTAGACGCCGCTGACCGAGCCGTCGGCCCCTCGGATCGGGTCGTACGAGACGTCGAAGTAGGTCTGTTCGAGAAAGCCGTGCCGGTCCAGCAGGAAGGGATGGTCCTCGCCGCGGTACGAGCGCCCGGTGCGCCGTACGCCCTCCAGCAGGGGGCCGAGCACCTCCCAGGTCTCCGCCCAGTGCTGCGCTGCCGGTTGACCGAGCACGCCGGGGTGCTTGCCGCCGATGGTCGGGCGGTAGGCGTCGTTGTAGAAGGCGAGCTGGTTGTCGCCCCAGAACATGACGATCTGCGCGCTGGAGGCGAGCATCATGCCGACCGCGTTGGAGAGCGCCGACGGCCAGCAGGCCGGGGCGCCCACCGGTGTCGAGGACCAGTCGAAGCGACGCAGCCGTTCGCCCAACTCGCCACCGGCCGCGAACGCGGCCGCCAGCATCGGGGGGAGCTCCGCGCCGACCGCCGAGGAACCCTCCGCGTCCGCGCCCCCCTGGGCCGAGCTCATACAGCCTCCCGCTCCGGCTGTGCCCCCAGCCGTTGATCTCCGCCTGCCGTGTCCCGACCTGTACCCCGGCGGACCAGCAACGTAACGCGTGACGCCCCTCGGACGCTGGTTACGTGCGCCGGGCCCGTCGGCCATCCGACACCGGGGCGGACGCGGCGTCCGGGCAACCCCTGGTGGAGCGCCCTCGACGGCTCAGAAGACGGGCAGCCCGTCGATGCTCGCCGCGTTCCTGGTGGCCCGGTAGACCACCAGGTCGTCGGCGGTACGGCGCGAGTGCGCGGTGAGCAACAGGTCGCGTTCGGCGCGGTAGTCCATGAGCGGCACCGCGTACCCGCAGGAGTCGCTGACCCGGTCCACCTCGACGGTGATCACGGCCCGCACGGCGTGCACGTCCGGTGGCTCGGGGAACTCGGCGAGCCGGTCGGCGAACGCCTCCTCGGTCACCGCGACGCTGCTGCCCCGACCGTGCAACCGGACGATCTTCGGTGGCCCGTCGAAGGCGCAGAACATCAGCGTGATCCGGCCGTTGTCCCGCAGGTGGGCGATGGTCTCCGCGCCGCTGCCGTGATAGTCCAGGTAGGACACCCGGTGTGGGCCGAGGATCACGAAGGTGCCCCGCATGCCCTTCGGCGAGACGTTGACGTGCCCGTCGGCGCCCGACGGCGCGGTGGCCACGAAGAAGACCGGCTGGGCCGCGATGAAGTCGCGCAGCCGACCGTCGATCTCCGGATAGACCTTGCCCATGCGCTGATCCTCCCACCGGCCACCACGGCCGGCGGGTGCGATGTGCGTCACGTACCCCGGGGTCGCACCGACCGCCCGGCGTCGTCGGGCGCGGTGCCGGGCGGTCGCTGGCGGGCGGCCCGGACCAGCGCGGTGATCGGACGGGGATCCGGCTCGTTCTCCGGATGCCACTGCACCCCGAGCACGAACGGCCGGCCCGGATCCTCGACCGCCTCGATCACACCGTCCGCCGCCCAGCCGCTGACCGCGAGCCGCCCAGGGTCGGCAACCGCCTGGTGGTGGTACGAGTTGACCCGGTCCACCCCGGCCAACACCGTCGCGGCCAGGCTGCCCGGCGCGAACCGCACCGGATGCTCACCGTAGACGCCGGGCGCCGGGCGGTGCGCCTGGTGACCGACCACGTCCGGCAGGTGCTGGTGCAGGGTGCCGCCGTACGCGACGGCGAGCAGCTGCATCCCCCGGCAGACGCCCAGCACCGGCAGCTCCGCGGCGAGCGCCGCGGACAGCAGGGTCAGCTCGCCGTCGTCCCGGTCCGGCCGGTCCTCGGTCCTGGGGTCGGGCAGCTGGCCGTACCGCCCCGGGCCGACATCGGCACCACCGGCCAGCAGCAATCCGTCCAGGACCGCCAGCACGTCGCCGTCCCCGTCGTCCGGCGGCAGCACCACCGCCCGGCCGCCGGCGACGGTCACCGCCCGCACGTACGCCTCGGGCACCAGCACGGCGCGCACGCCCCGCCATATGGCCCAGTCGGCGGGCTCGACGTACGCGCTGATCCCGATCAGTGGCCTGGTCATAGTGGAGTGACATACGCGCCGGTGATGCCCCCGTCCACCACGAACTGCGCGGCGGTCATGAACGAGGCGTCGTCGCTGGCCAGGAACGCCACGGCGGCGGCGATCTCCTCCGGTTGCCCGAACCGGCCCATCGGCACGTGCACCAGCCGGCGGGCGGCCCGCTCCGGGTCGGCGGCGAAGAGTTCCAGCAGCAGCGGGGTGGCCACCGGGCCGGGGCACAGCGCGTTGACGCGGATGCCCTCGCGGGCGAACTGCACACCCAGCTCCCGGGTCATCGCCAGCACCCCGCCCTTGCTCGCGGTGTACGCGATCTGCGACGTCGCCGCGCCCATCAGCGCCACGAACGAGGCCGTGTTGATGATCGAGCCCCTGCCCTGGCGGCGCATGTGCCCGATGGCGTACTTGCAGCAGAGGTAGACGCTCGTGGTGTTGACCCGCAGCACCCGTTCCCAGGCGTCCAGGCCGGTGGTCAGGATGGAGTCGTCGTCCGGCGGCGAGATGCCGGCGTTGTTGAACGCGATGTCGACCCGCCCGTGCCGGTCGACCACCCCGTCGAAGAGGTCACGCACCGCTGACTCGTCGGCGACGTCGGTGGCCACGAACTCGCCGCCACACTCCTCGGCGGCCCGCTTCCCGGCCGCCGCGTCGATGTCCACGCAGACCACCCGGGCCCCCTCCGCGGCGAACCGACGGACGGTGGCCAACCCGATCCCACTGCCCGCACCGGTGATCACGGCCACCCGGTCCTGCAACCGACCCTGCACTGGCGTCACCCCTCTGTCGCGATGAACACGTTCTTGACATCGGTGAAGGCGTGCAGCGCATCCGGACCGAGCTCCCGGCCCAGGCCGGAGCGCTTCATCCCGCCGAACGGGGTCCAGTAGCGCACCGAGGAGTGCGAGTTGACGCTGAGGTTCCCCGCGTCGACGGCGCGGGCGAGCCGGAGCGCGCGGCCCACGTCCCGGGTCCAGATCGAGCCGGAGAGGCCGTACTCGGTGTCGTTGGCGAGCCGGACCGCGTCGGCCTCGTCGTCGAACGGGAGCACCGAGACCACCGGGCCGAAGATCTCCTCCCGCCAGTGCCGGTCGGCTGGCGAGTCGGCCAGCAGCACCGTCGGGGCGTGCCAGAAGCCGGGACCGTCGGGGCAGGAGCCGGTGAACGCCACCCGGGACCCGGCCAGGTAGCCGGCGGCCCGGTCGCGCTGGCCGGCGGAGATCAGCGGGCCCATCTCGGCGGTGTCCCGGGCCGGGTCCTCGACCCGCACGGCGCGGACCGCCGGTTCGAGCAGTTCCAGGAAGCGGTCGTACACCGGGCGCTGGACCAGGATCCGGGACCGGGCGCAGCAGTCCTGGCCGGCGTTGTCGAACACCGCGCCAGGAGCGGTCGCGGCGGCGCGTTCCAGGTCGGCGTCGGCGAAGATGATGTTGGCGCTCTTGCCGCCCAGCTCCAGGGTCAGCCGCTTCACCTGCGTGGCACAGCCGGCCATGATCCGCGTGCCGACCTCGGTGGAGCCGGTGAAGCAGATCTTGCGGACCGCCGGGTGGCTGACGAACCGCTCCCCCACCACGGCGCCCTCGCCGGGGACAACCGTGAACACGTCGTCGGGCAGGCCGGCCTCGCGGGCCAGCTCGGCCAGGCGCAGCGCGGTGAGCGGGGTCAGTTCGGCGGGCTTGAGCACCACGGTGTTGCCGGCGGCGAGGGCCGGGACGAACCCCCAGGCGGCGATCGGCATCGGGAAGTTCCACGGCACGATCACGCCGACCACGCCGAGCGGCTCGTGGAAGGTGACGTCCAGCCCGCCGGGCACCGGGATCTGCCGCCCGGTCAGCCGCTCCGGCGCGCCCGCGTAGTAGTCCAGCACGTCGCGGACGTTGCCGGCCTCCCAGCGGGCGTTGCCGATGGTGTGCCCGGAGTTGCGAACCTCCAGCGTGGCCAGCTCGTCCAGATGCGCGTCGACAACAGCGGCGAACCGCCGCAACATCCGGGCCCGGTCCCCCGGCGCCACCCCCCGCCACCCGTCGAACGCCCGGTCCGCCCGAGAGATCGCGGCGTCGACCTCCCCAACCGAAGCCCCGGGTACGTCCCGGAAACTCTCCCCGGACGCCGGATCCACCACCTGCGTCACGCCGGCACCCCCATTCCTGCGTCGTCAGAGGCGTTCGAAGCCACGGGTCAGCTCCCAGTCGGTTACCGCCGCGTCGAAGGCTGCCAGCTCCACCCGGGCCTGATTGGCGTAGTGAGCGACCACCTCGGGACCGAAGGCGTCCTGGGCGGCCGTCGACTGCTCCCAGAGGGTCAGGGCGTCGCGCAGGGTGCCGGGCACGCGCTCGGCCTCCGGGTCGTCGTACGCGTTGCCGGTGCACTCCGGGCCCAGCTCCAGCTCCCGTTCGATGCCGTGCAGCGCGCCGGCGACCAGCCCGGCGATCGCCAGGTACGGGTTGACGTCGGCGCCCGGCACCCGGTTCTCCACCCGCATGCCCTGCCCGTGCCCGACCACCCGCAGCGCACAGGTGCGGTTGTCCACCCCCCAGCGCAGCGCCGTCGGGGCGAACGACCCCGGCTGGTAGCGCTTGTAGGAGTTGATGTTCGGGGCGAAGAGCAGGCTGAACTCCCGCATCGTGGCCAGCAGCCCGGCGAGCACCCGCTGCCCGGTCTCCGACAGGTGCGCGGGCCCGTCGCCGAGCATCGCCGAGGCGCCGGTGGTGTCGCGCAGCGAGAAGTGGATGTGGCAGGAGTTGCCCTCCCGTGCGTTCGGCTTGGCCATGAAGGTGATCGCCATGCCCTCCTGGGCGGCGATCTCCTTGGCCCCGTTCTTGTAGATCACGTGGTGGTCGGCGCAGGCGACCGCCTCGTCGTACCGGAAGGCGATCTCGTGCTGGCCGAGGTTGCACTCACCCTTGGCGCTCTCCGGGGTCAGCCCGGCGCCGGCCATCTCGCTGCGGATCCGGCGCAGCAGCGGCTCCACCCGGGCGGTGCCGAGCAGCGAGTAGTCCACGTTGTACTGGTTGGCCGGGGTGAGGTCACGGTAGCCGCGCCGCCAGGCGTCCTCGTACGAGTCGCGGTACAGCACGAACTCCAGCTCGGTGCCGGCGTACGCGGTCAGCCCGTGCTCGGCCAGCCGGCCCAGCTGCCGGCGCAGGATCTGCCGGGGCGAGGCGACCACGTCACCGGAGCCATCCAGCCAGGTCAGGTCGGCCAGCAGCAGCGCGGAGCCCGGCTGCCACGGCATCCGGCGCAACGTGCCGAGATCCGGCACCATCGCGAAGTCGCCGTAGCCGCGTTCCCAGCTCGACATCGCGTACCCGTCGACGGTGTTCATGTCCACGTCGACGGCGAGCAGGTAGTTGCACCCCTCGCTGCCGTGCTCGACGACCTGATCGAGGAAGAAGGGCGCGTGGAACCGTTTTCCCTGCAGGCGACCCTGCATGTCGACCAGGGCCAGCACGACGGTGTCGATCTCACCCTCGGCGACAGCGACCCGCAGTTGTTCCAGCGTGAGCGGAGCTCTCCTCATTCACGGGCCTCCATCACCAAGGTCTACTGGCAAACCGGATCACCGTCAATGCCCCCGGCGGCGAGGGTGGCAAACCCGGCGGGACGGCAGTGGCGCCCGTCCCGCCGGGCGCGGGTCAGGCCGGGCCGTCGACCGGCGCCGGGTCGGCCGCCGGAGCAGGCTCCTCGACGGTACGAACCGGGCCCGCGAACCATTTCCGGGCCGAGACGTACCACCAGACGGCGACCACCAGCAGCACCCCGCCCACGGCCAGCGGCGCGTAGTTCACCGCCGACCAGGTGAACCCGTCGTTGCCGGGCACCCCGGCGGGCACGATCGGCAGCACGAAGTAGACGGCGATGACCGCGATCTCGATCACCGCGATCCAGCCGAGCAGCTTGTACTTCCGTCCGAGCGTCCACGGGCCGGGGACGAACCGGTCGCCCATCCGCAGGCGCAGCGCGATCGGGATGAGGAAGGACAGGTAGAGCCCGAGCACCGCGACGGAGACCACGGCGTAGAAGGCGATCGGGATGCCGGCGGAGCTCTCGTAGAGCGCCGGCAGGGTGAGCACCAGGCCGGCCAGGGTGGCACCGATGATCGCGTTGACCGGGGTGCCGTTGCGGTCCACCCGGGACCAGAGCCGCCAGCCCGGCACGGCGCGGTCGCGGCTGAACGCGTACGCCATCCGGCTCATCGAGGTCACGCAGCTCATCCCGCAGAAGAACTGCCCGATGGTGGAGATGATGATGACGATCTTGAAGAAGACCGGGGTGAGCGCGGACTCGAAGATGGCGCCGGAGAAGCCGCCGGCTGCGTTGACCGCCTCGACGTCGGTGGCCGCGAAGAGGAACGCCAGCAGCAGGATCCAGCCGCCGACCGCCGAGTAGAAGATGGACTGCCAGAGCCCGCGGGCGGCGGCCTGCGAGGCGCCCCGGGTCTCCTCGGACACGTGCGCGCAGGCGTCGAAGCCGGTGATCGTGTACTGGGTGAGCAGGAAGCCCAGCGGCAGCACGTAGAACCAGAAGGTCAGCCCGCCGGTGTCCCCGTCACCGAAGCCGGAGTTGTTGAACCGCTCGGTGAACACGAACTGGAAGCTCTGGTGGTTGTCCGGAACGAGGACCAGGATGGCCACCACGGCTGCCGCCCCTGCCACGTGCCACCAGACGGAGACGTTCTGCAGCACGTCGATGATCCGGTGCCCGAAGATGTTGATCAGCCCGTGCAGCACCAGGATGATCACGAAGAGGACGAACGCCTGGCGCAGCGTGCCGGCCCAGCCGTCGAAGAGCGCCGACAGGGTCAGGTTGAGGAAGGTCGCGCAGCCGTAGTCGACCGAGGCGGTGACCGCGACCAGGCCGATCAGGTTCAACCAGCCGGTGAACCAGCCGTGCACCGGGCGGCCCATCGTCGCGGCCCACCAGTAGATCCCGCCGGCGGTCGGGTACGCCGACACCAGCTCCGCCATGCAGAAGCCGATGATCAGGATGAACAGCGAGATCAGCGGCCAGCCCCAGGAGATGGCGACCGGCCCGCCGTTGTTCCAGGCCTGGCCGAAGGTGGTGAAACAGCCGGCCAGGATCGAGATGATGGAGAACGAGATGGCGAAGTTGGAGAAGCCGCTCCACTTGCGGCGCAGCTCCTGTTTGTAGCCGAGTTCGGCGAGCCGTCGGGCGTCGTCGTCCATCGGATGCTCGGCGGTCGGCACAGGCGTCGTGGCCACTGCACACCTCCCTGAGGTGATTCCGCGTACGAGTGCGCAAAGTGTCGTCCCGCTGATCAAGGTGGTCAATACGATGACCGTGGGAATCTCACCGCCGTCGGGCTAATTGCGTTGCCGTGACCCCACCCCGGACGCCATCCTTGACCCCGTGACCAGGCCCGATCGGGCCCACTGACCCACCCTCCCCGGGCACTCGGACCGCCCGGACCGCGGCGGCGCGGGGCACACTCTCTCTCACGTGCGGCGTTCCGCCGTACCCGACAGTGCCCCGCGCCCCCGGGCGTCGGTCAGGTCAGGAGGAGTCCGATCAGCCAGGTGGCGGCGATCAGCAGACCGGCGGTGAACTCCACCAGCATGGACAGGCCGGCGGCCTTGAGCGCCTGCACCGTGGACGGCCAGGCCAACTGGTTGCTGCCCAGCCTCAGCCGTTCCGCCGCCCACACCCCAGCGACGAAGCCCAGCACCAGCCCCACCACCGGCACCACGAAGAAGCCGACGATGCCCAGCACCGCGCCGGCGAGCAGCGTGGAGGTCGGCACGCCGGTGCGCTTCAGGTTGCGACCAGGCCACGCGTACTTGATCACGGTGCCCCCGGCGGCAACCAGCGTCGCGGCGGCGAACACCGCCCAACCACCCGGGCCCGCGCCGCCGAAGATCGCCCAGACCAGCACCCCGCCCCAGCACAGCGGCAGCGCCGGCAGGCCGGGCACCACCACGCCCGCCAGCCCGGCCAGGATGGCCAGCGCGGCCACCACCGTCACCACCGTCTGCGAGTCGTTCAGGCTCACGCCGTCGCCCTCCGTCGCCACACCCGGAACCGGCCGGTCCGGACGGATCCCCCGCTCACCCCACCGCCCCGCCGCGCAGCCGGAGAGTGATCGCCTCGGCTGGCGCCGGAGCCCCGAAGTGCCGGCCCTGCCCGGTGTCGCAGCGCAGCGCCCGCAGCCGCTCGGCCTGCACACCGGTCTCCAACGCCTCGGCGGTGACCCACAGCTCCAGCGCGTGCGCCAGCCGGACCAGCGCGTCGACGATCCGCTCGTCGCGGTGGTCGGCCACGGCGTCCGTTCCGTCGGCGCGGATGCCCTCGACGAACGGGCCGGCCAGCTTCAGGCAGTGGATCGGCAGCCGCCGCAGGTACGCCAAATTGGAATACCCGGTGCCGAAGTCGTCCACCGCCAGCCGGACGCCCAGCCCGGCGAGCCGGTGCAGGCTGCGCAGCGGCTCGCCCGCGCTACCCATCACGGCGCTCTCGGTCAGCTCCAGCTGCAGCAGCTCCGCCGGCAGCCCGCTGGTGGCCAACGCGTCGGCCACCGTCTCCACGATCGCCGGGTCGTCGGCCTGCCGGGCGGCCAGGTTCACGCTGACCACCAACCGGGCGTCGGGGAACTCCCGCCACCACCGCTCGGCGTCGCGGCAGGCCCGCCGCAGCACCCACTCGCCGAGCCGGACGATCAGGCCGGTCTCCTCGGCCAGGGCGATGAACCGGTCCGGCCCGATCAGGCCCAGCTCCGGGTGCTCCCACCGGACCAGCGCCTCCACCGCGAGCATGGTGCCCTCCAGCAGCGACACGATCGGCTGGTAGTGCAGCACGAACTCGCCCCGGTCCAGCGCCGCCGGCAGCCCGGCGACCAGCGCCGACCGGGCGATGTCCCGGGCGCTGCGCTCCGGGTCGTAGACCGCCCACCGGCCCCGGCCGGCGGCCTTGGCCCAGTAGAGCGTGGTGTCCGCGGCCTTCATCAGCTCCGAGGCGGTGGTCTCGGCGGCGGGGCACTCCACGATGCCCACGCTGGCCGAGACGGCCAGTTGCTGGTCACCGACGTGCACCGGGGCTGCGACGGCGGCCAACGCGGCCTCCGCCACGGCCACCGCGTCGTCGAGGTCGTTCCCGCCGTCGACCAGGATGACGAACTCGTCGCCACCCATCCGGGCGACCAGGTGGCCGTGGTCCGCCACGCACGCGGCCAGCCGCCGGGCGATCATCACCAACAGCCGGTCACCGAGGTCGTGACCCAGGCTGTCGTTGATCGCCTTGAAGCCGTCCAGGTCGAGGAAGCACACCCCGACCCGCCGCCCGGTTCCGGCGGTGTCGAGGACCCGGCCCAGCGTCTCGAAGAACAGCGTCCGGTTGGGTAGCCCGGTCAGCGGGTCGTGCAGCGCCTGGAAGCGAAGCCGCCGCTGGAGTTCGTACCGCTCGGTGATGTCCTCGATCATCGCGACGGTGAACCGGGGCCGGCCGTCGTCGTGCCGGATCAGCGAGACGGCCAGATCGGTCCAGACCACGCTGCCGTCCTTGCGGTGGTAGCGCTTCTCCAACCGGGCCGAGTCCTGCTTGCCCTCGATCATCTCCTGGTACAGCTCCCACATCCCGGCGGCGTCGTCGGCGTGGAACAGGGCGGACACGTTGGTCGCACACAGCTCGCTGATCGAGTAGCCGAGCATGTCGGCGAACGCCTGGTTGACGTCGATGATCTGGCCGTCCACCCTGGCGATGCCGATCCCGATCGCGGCGCCGGTGAAGACCGCCCGAAAGCGTGCCTCGCTGTCGCGCAGGGCCTGCTCGACCTCGTCCCGCGCCTGCCAGGCCGACCGGGCGATCCGCTCCTGCTGGATGAAGGTGCGGTCGCGCAGCGCACGGGCGAACCCGGCGGCCAGGCCGCCCTGCACCGCCGCGATCCGCTCGGTCAGGTCCGCCGGCTGGTCGTCCGCGCCCAGCACCTGGCGGGGGAAGTCCTGACCGAGGGCGCGCAGTGACCACTCGAGCGCCCGGGGCTCGGTGAGGTGCGCCTCCACCAGCGCCCGCCCCACCTCCTCGGCGGGGCGGGCCGAGAACGGCTCGGCCCGTACCGCCTGAGCCAGCCGGACGGTGTGCACCAGCAGCAGCCGCTCGGTCTCGGCCGCGCTGAGCGGCACGAAACCGAGACGGCGTACCGCGCGGGCCCAGTTGGCGGCGTAGCCCTGGGCGTCGCCCCGGCCGGCGTCGACCCCGGTCGGGTCCGGGACGGCGGCCACGGGATCAGCCGGCGGGCTGGTCGTACCGGGCGACGCCCCCGAAGGCGCCGAACCGCTCCGGGTGCTCGTCCACATCGGAGGGCGAGTCGGGACGCCAGAGCGGCATGTGCACGACGCCCGGGTCGAGGACGGTCCAGTCGCCGAAGAAGCCGGTGACCTGAGCGCGGGAACGCAGCGTGATCTCGGTGTCCGTCCGCGCGGAGAGCCGCTGGGCGTCCAGCATCTCCTGCGGCTGATCCTCGAAGGTGGAGTGCGAGATGACCAGGAAGCTGCCGGGTGCGGCGGCCGCCCGCAGGGTGGCCAGAATGGCCTCGGGCCGGTCGGCGTCCGGGGACGAAGTGCACGACCCCGGCCAGCAGGATGCCCATCGGCCGGCTGAAGTCGATCAGCCCCAGCTGGCGGGTCTCGGCGAGGATCCGCTCCGGGTCGCGCAGATCGGCGTGGATCACCCCGGTCAGGTCGTTGCCGGCGAGCAGTTCCCGGCTGTGCGCGACGGCCACCGGGTCGATGTCGACGTAGACCACCCGGGCCTTGGGGTTCGCCCCCTGGGCCACCTCGTGCACGTTGCCCACGGTGGGAATTCCGGAGCCGATGTCGAGGAACTGGTCGATGCCGGCGTCGAGCAGAGCCCGGACGGCCCGGCGCAGGAACTCCCGACCCGAACGCATGGTGGCGGCGAGATTCGGCGTCATGCTGGCGATCTGCTCGGCCAGCCGACGGTCGATCTCGAAGTTGTGCGCCCCGCCCAGGAAGTAGTCGTACACCCGGGCCGCGCTCGGCCTGGTCAGATCGATCTCGGTCGGAATCCCGTCCGGCATCAGCGTGCTCCCCAGTTCATCGCCGCGGCGCGGGACGGCACCGGCGTCGGCTGGCACGCGCGACCACCGGTCGACCCGCGGGTCGTGTGGTGTGGACCACTCTAGGCCGCCGACTCCCGCGTCCGGGAGATCCCTTCGCGCTCTTTCCGTGCTCAGTCGGCCGACTCGAGCAGCAGCGAGATGCCCTGCCCGACGCCGATGCACATGGTGGCCAGGGCGCGGCGGCCGCCGCGACGGCGCAGCTCCAGGGCGGCGGTCAACGCCAGCCGAGCGCCGCTCGCGCCCAACGGGTGCCCCAACGCGATGGCGCCGCCATTCGGATTGACGTGCTCGGCGTCCACGGGCAGCCCCAGCTCGCGCAGCACCGCCACGGACTGCGCGGCGAACGCCTCGTTCAGCTCCACCACGTCCACCGCGCTCAACTCGACGCCGGCACGGTCGAGCAGCTTGCGGGTGGCCGGCACCGGGCCGATCCCCATGATCCGGGGTGGCACGCCGGCCGCCGCCGCGCCGCCGATGCGGGCCAGTGGGGTGAGTCCGTACCGGGCCACCGCGGCCTCACTGGCCACCAGCAGCGCGACCGCACCGTCGTTGACGCCGGACGAGTTGCCGGCGGTCACCGTGCCGCCCTCCCGGAACGGGGTGGGCAGCGCGGCAAGCTTCTCCAGCGAGGTCTCCCGGGGGTGCTCGTCGACCTCGACCAGCCGGGTCTCCCGGCGGCCGGCCGGCACCGAGACCGGCACGATCTCCTCGGCGAACCGGCCGTCGGCCTGTGCCTTGGCCGCGCGCTGCTGCGAGCGGTACGCGAACGCGTCCTGTTCGGCCCGGCTGACGCCGTACTCGGCGGCCACGTTCTCCGCCGTCTCCGGCATCGAGTCGACGCCCCAGCCGTCCCGCATCAGCGGGTTGACCAGCCGCCAGCCCAGGGTGGTGTCGTACACCTCGGCCGAGCGGGAGTACGCCGACGTCGCCTTCGGCATGACGAACGGCGCCCGGCTCATGCTCTCGACCCCGCCGGCGACCACCAGCTCCGCGTCCCCGGCCACGATGGAACGGGCGGCGGTGGCGAGGGCGTCCAGCCCGGAGCCGCAGAGCCGGTTGACCGTACTGCCCGGCACCTCTTCGGGCAGGCCGGCCAGCAGCGCCGCCATCCGGGCCACGTTGCGGTTGTCCTCGCCGGCCTGGTTGGCGCAGCCGAGCACGACGTCGTCCACCCGGGCCCAGTCCACCGAAGGGTGCCGGGCGACCAGCTCACGGATCACGTGCGCGGCCAGGTCGTCGGGACGCACACCGGCCAGCGCGCCGGCGTACCGGCCGATCGGGGTGCGGACACCGGCCACCAGGTATGCCACGGTCATCGCGAGTCCTTCGGGGTGGAGACGGCGGGGGTGGGGGCGCCCACCGGGGTCGTGCGGGCTGCCAGCCGCCAGGATATCCGCGCCCCCCAGCCGATAGGTTGACGGCATGGCTCGGGCCCAGTTCAGCGCAGAGACCAGCGGCGGCGGCGCGTTCGTCCGCCAGCCCAACCGGTTCACCGGCCGGGTCACCCCGGACTCGACCTCCCCGCCCGGCGGCGGCCCGGACGAGCAGGACCGCTGGCCGCTGGAGGCCGGCCGCTACCGGCTGATCTGGTGCCGCGCCTGCCCGTGGGCGCACCGGGCCCGGATCGTGCGCGGCCTGCTCGGGCTGGACGACGCGATCTCGCTGGGCACCGTCGACCCGATCCGGGACGAGCGGGGCTGGGCGTTCGCCCTCGACCCGGACGGCTTCGACCCGGTCCTCGGCGTCGGCTTCCTCTCCGGGGCGTACCTGGCCACCGACCCCGACTACACCGGCCGGGTGACCGTGCCGGCGCTGGTCGACACGCTGACCGGTCGGGTGGTCACCAACGACTACCCGCAGCTCACCCTCGACCTCTCCACCGAGTGGCGGCGGCTGCACGCCCCCGGCGCGCCGGATCTGTACCCGGTCGAGCTGCGCCCCGAGATGGACGCGCTGATGGCCGAGATCCACACCGACGTCAACAACGGCGTCTACCGGTGCGGCTTCGCCACCTCGCAGGAGGCGTACGACGAGGCGTTCCGGGCACTCTTCGCCCGGCTGGACGCGCTCTCCGAGCGGCTGGCCGGGCAGCGCTACCTGATGGGCGACGCGATCACCGAGGCCGACGTACGGCTGTTCACCACGCTGGTCCGCTTCGACGCCGCGTACCACGGGCACTTCAAGTGCAACCGGCACAAGCTGACCGAGATGCCGGTGCTCTGGGCGTACGCCCGGGACCTGTTCCAGACCCCGGGCTTCGGCGAGACGGTGGACTTCGACCACATCAAGCGGCACTACTACGGCACCCACCGGCAGATCAATCCGAGCGGCATCGTGCCGCTCGGGCCCGACGAGTCCGGCTGGACCACGCCGCACGGGCGTGGCTGAGCCGGGTCGGCGCGGCACCTCGACCGCGCCGGCGGCCCGGGCGGACGTCGCGCGCCGCGTCGC
>NZ_JBSFYP010000025.1:10067-112636 GCF_053599835.1 Micromonospora sp. NPDC005163 | reverse complement strand
CCCCGGCAGAATGGGCGCGACCGTCCGCGCCGCACTTCATCTCACGCACTTCGAGTACCGCTACCTACCCGAATCTTGTTGAGATCACTTCAGTATGCGGTTCCGCATCGAATGTCGACCTCGTTTCAACTACGGCCGCACCCACCACGATCTGGAGTTGCGGGCCGAGGGCGCCGCCTTCCGCAGCTCCGCAATGACACTCACCGTCAATGCGGTCCACCCGGTCGAGCGGTTCGTGGACGACTCCGACATCCACGACATCTGCAACGACCTGCTCATGTTCGCCACGTTGGGTCAGGGCGACACCGGCGGGATGGTTGTGGAGACCGCCTCCACCCACGGACCCCGCGCCATCCCCCCTGACGAGGTCGAGTCGATGTTCCAGCAGACCCACGACTACTGGCGCCGCTGGCTCGGCCGCTCCAGCTACAGTGGACGCTGGCGCGAGATGGTCGCGCGCTCCGCCATCACCCTCAAACTCATGACGTACGCACCCACCGGCGCCATGATCGCGGCCCCGACCGCCGCGCTACCGGAGAAGGTTGGCGGCACCCGGAACTGGGACTACCGCTACACCTGGATCCGCGATACCTCATTCTCGGTACACGCTCTCCTGGGGCTCGGGTTCACCGAGGAGGCCAGCCGGTACACGGAGTGGCTCGACGAGCCCGTCCACGAAGCCGGCGACAACGACGTCCCGCTGAAGATCATGTACCGCGTCGACGGTACGCCGGTTCCGCCTGACGAGATACTCGACACCTTCGAGGGTTACCGCGGCTCCGGCCCTGTCCGTGTCGGCAACAGCGCCACCGACCAGTTGCAGCTCGATATCCACGGTGAGGTGCTGTACGCGATGCACGTCGCCGACGAACAAGGCATCCGCGCCTCACACGAGGTCTGGCGCTGCACCGCCAAAGTCGTCGACTGGCTCTGCGACAACTGGAACCAGCCCGACGCCGGTATCTGGGAGAGCCGAGGGCACCCCCGCAACTACACCTACACCCGGATGATGTCCTGGGTGGCTTTCGACCGCGCCATCCGCCTCGCCGCACGACACGGCCGCCCCGGCAACACCATCCGCTGGGGCCAGCAACGAGACGCCATCTACAATCAGATCATGGGGTACGGCTACGACCCCAGTCGCCGTTCCTTCGTCCAGAGCTATGGGGAGTCCGTTCTCGACGCCGCGCTACTCACCATGCCGTCCGTCGGCTTGGTGACGCCGACCGATCCGATGTGGCAGTCCACACTCCGCGCGATCGAGGACGAACTGGTCTCCGACAGCCTTGTCTACCGATACGACCCGGCCGCCTCCCCCGACGGGCTACCCGGCGACGAAGGCACATTCAACATGTGCACCTTCTGGTACGTGGAAGCCCTCGCATGCGCCGGACGGCTTGACGACGCCCGCCTCGCCTTCGAGAAGATGCTGACCTTCAGTAGCCACCTGGGCCTCTACGCCGAAGAGATCGCTTCAAGCGGCGAGCAGACCGGCAACTTTCCCCAGGCGTTCAGCCACCTTTCCCTCATCAACACCGCGGCCGCCCTGGACCAACTCCTCGACCGCCAAAGAAAGCAGGCGTGACGGGGCGTCGCAGCTCACCCCACGCGAGGTCCGTCATCCTGTCCCGTGGACGTGCGGCGCCGGCCCCTCAAGTGAGGTTCGCCCGGGGGCGCGTATCCCGTCGAGCAGGATGGTGACGACTCGACGCCACCCGTCGGGTCCCGCGTCGACGCCGAGGCAGTGGTCGGTGTCCAACGCCGCCCGCGAGAAGATCAGGATGTCCTGCCAGGTCACGTCGTCACGTAGGGCACCTGCGGCGCGCGCCCGCTCGGTCAGCCGCGCGACAGCGTCCTGCAGTGCGGTGGTCCGCTGTGCGAGCTCGGGCGACGGCGGCCTTTCGCACGCCGCGGTGACCTCGGCCAGTCCGCGGCTGTCCCGGTGCGCTCCGGCCAACTCCATCACGAACTCCGCCAGGCCCTCCCATGGATCGGGGCGCTCCAGACAGACCTGCGCCGTGTCGCAGAGCTCGTCGTAGAGGCCGAGCACCGCGTGGTCGAGCAGCGCTTCCTTGGTGCCGAAGCGCCGGTACAGGGTGCCCACCCCCACGCCCGCCGCCGTCGCGATGTCCAGAGCCGAGACGTCGAGCCCGCGGGAGGCGATCGCCTCCCGCGTCGCCGCGATCAGCTGGCGTCGGTTGCGCCGGGCGTCCGCGCGGACGCCCTGCTCCGGGTCCAGGTCAGACATCCCCAGAACCTACCATAAACGGACGCGAATCGTCCGATTTGATGACCCACGCGCCGACCGGCCGGGGGCACGGTGCCGGTACGCGCTGGCTCAACGAGCCCCTGGTCACCGGGTGGTAGCCGGCACTCGCCCAAGGCCAAGATCAGCGAAATCCAGCCCATTGCCATCGTCGATGTCGTACGCCCATTTTCCGGCCCGCCCGGATTCGACGAACGGCGCGGCGAGTGGGTCGTGGTCATGCCCGTACGCCGCCGACTGGCTGAGACTTCCGAGGCCACGCCAGGTTTGTCCCAGGCGGCACGGCAACAAGATCACGCCGGTCCGATCACGGACTGCCCGCTGCGGTGATCATCTGTCGGACGGCGTTGGCTTTAGGGCAATATCGCCCTATGGTGGAGGCATGCCGCCGGTGACGTTCCGCTCGCCTGCCGTCACAGATGTGACGGCAGTCGGCGCTGTCCACGTGGCGACGGCGGCGCGCCGTATGGCCGGGATGCGAGTGCCGGTTGTCCGCACAACGCACATCGCGCCCACGTACAGGCTGTCGAGCCCGGCGCGAACCAACCGAGGCCCTCCCGCGGAATCGTTGCACCCAGAACGACCGCCAGGGCGAAGCTATTCAAGCTTCGGCCCTTTTTCTTTTTCCGTTCCTTTTGAAGGGCAGACCATGAGCGTCGATCATCGAACTGTCGACCAGCGTTGGCTGGCTGATCTGCGAGCGTCCCTGGCGGACGATTTCGCCACACAGACGGCTCGGCTGCGGGAACTGACCGAGCTCAACGCGGACACCGGCGACCCCAGCGAGGCCCACAACCAGGCCGCGCTGCTGGCGGCCACCCGCCGCAACATCGAACAGATCACGGGTGCGCTGAACCGGATCACCGACGGCACCTACGGTGCCTGCCAGAAGTGCAGCAAGAACATCCCGGCCGAGCGGCTCGAGGTTCTCCCGCACGCTCGCTTCTGCGTGCCGTGCCAGGAAAAGCACAACAGGTGACACCGGATGTGGCTGCCGTGCCGCACAGGTGGCACGGCAGCCACAGGTCCTACGCGCGAGACAGTTCCGCGACATCGACGACGTCGAGGATGCCCAGGAGCCCGGCGAGGGCTATGGCCTCGGATCGGGTCAGGGTGAGGCTGCAGGTGGCGTCGGGATCGTCGTGGGACTCGTAGACGAGATCGCGCCGGCCGCTTGAATGGTGCGTGACCACGCCGACGCGGCGGCCTTCGGCGGTGGTGAACATGCGGCGTAACCCGATACCGGGCAGCGGGGTCAGTTCGACATTCATGACGACTCCAGAAGCAAGCGGCGAAACGGCTCAGCGGGTCAACAGCAGGCGCAGGCCGGCGAGCGTGGCAAGGTGCGGTTCGGCGGGCATGGTCACGGTGCGGCCGGTCATGGCGGCCAGCCGGGCGGCGAGATCCGGATGAGTGGCACCGCCACCGGTGAGCAGCAACCGCCGGACCAGTTGCGGTCCGGCGTTCAGGCGTCGCACGCAAGCGGCGATCGCCGGGATCTGATCAACCGTGTTGGTCACGTCCGCGCGTTCGGCGGCCACGACCGTCCCGTCGGTGATGCGGGCGACCTCTGTACGCCCGTCGCCGATGTCCACGGCCAGCACGTCGTCGGAGTCGGGTCCGGGACGGCAGGCAAGCGCCGCCGCGAGTGGTTCCTCGACCACGGCGACCCGCCCGCCGGTTGCCCGACGTACCACCGCGATCAGGGTGTTCTTCTGCCGCGCCGTCGCGGTGGCCGGGACGCCGACCAGGACCGGGGATTCGTCATCGCTGGGCCGACCGGTGGCGGCGCTGAGCACCCGCAGCAGGTACACGCAGGCGAAGAAGTTGTCCACCACGCCGTCACGAACCGGCCAGGTGAGTTTCCCGGCGGTAGAGGCGACCGCATCCAGCGCGGCGTGACCGACGAGATGCCGTCCGGACGGTCCCGGCGCGATGACGGCCGGTGCGGTGACGACCGCACCGCGCGTCGGGCTCCAGAGCCGCACGGTCGACGTGCCCAGGTCGAGAGCGAGAGGATGCCGTACGCCCGGGCGGGCGTACGCGCCGGGGGTCAGCATGTGCACCGCCCCGGCATCTGGGTGGCGGGAGGTGTCGAGGGCGGAAGCGGGTATGCGGGAACGCACGAAGTGGGCATGATGCTCCCAGGCGGGGACCGGCGCGGGCCGGGGCGAGTGGGTCAGGCGAAGGCGCGCGCGTGGTGCGGCGGAGCACGATCCGCCGACCAGGCAGGCACGCAACCGGGGATCGCCCGCCGTGCGGAGCGGAACACGATGCACAGGCCGATCGACCGGGTGGCCGAGAGCACCATCACGAGGACGGCAAGCAGCAGCATCGTCGGCAGCGGCATCCGCTCGCCGACGCGCCGAGAAGTGCGCCGGTCCTGCATGCCGCAAACCATAGCCGTCGCCCAGCGTGTCGGCCACATTCGCACCATGTGACTGCCACGGCTCGGGCAGTCACCAGTGCACGCTCGTTCACTGGCATCGGCCCGGCTTTACAGCCTCTGCCACAGTCGTGGCATGGACAACCGGTTCCGTCGGCTGCCGCCGCGCATAGAACCTCTCTACGAGACACAGGACGTCTCCGGTCCACCACCGTTGCCGCATGTGGAGGAGACGAGTTGGTTGACGCCAGCCGGGGAGGTAGCGGGTTTCGAGCAGTTGAGCTCAGCCGTTGCCCGCGGCTCTGAGCGGACCGGCTCGGAACCGGTGCGGCAGCGACGGCGGGGCAGGGCGCTGGTGATCCTCTACATCGTTCTGGTTCTGGGGACAATCGCCGTGGGCTTCGTCCTGCGCGCCCGCGCCGATTGATGAGCACCCAGGGCAGCGGGCTCGGCTTCGCACCGAGCCCGCCCGTTCACCTCAGCGCTGCAGTGTCAGCAGGCCCGGCCGGTACGGTAGGAGGCCGTAGTCGCCGCCGGAGCTGGGGGATCGTCCCTGGTAGAGCAACTGCAGATTGCAGGGATCAACGGTCATGGTCTGATCGGCGTTGCCGCGAACCAGTTCACCGTGGCTGATGTCGTTGGTCCAGGTGGCGCCACTGTCGGCCTTGCCGGCGAAGGGGTTGCTCTCGGTCGCGGCCTGCGGTGTCCACGAACCGCCCAGGCTGGTGGCCGTGAACGAGCGGAAGTAGTGTCCCTGCGAGCCGATCGCCTCGACGAGCATGAGGTACCGGTTCTGGCCCTGAAGCTTGTAGACCTGAACGGCTTCGAACAGGTTGTTCGTCGTGTCGCTCATGATCACCGTTGACGTCGAGCCGAAACTGCCCGGGAAGTTTCCGATGGGCATGCTGGCCCGGTAGATCTTCCCGTTGTCCCCGGCGAAGAACAGGTACATGTTCGTGCTGTCACCGATCAGTGCCTGATCGATCGGTCCCGTACCCGAGCCGGAAATGCTTCCGGAGAAGAGCACCTGCTCCGACGACCACCCATTCGCATTGGTGGGGTCGCTCGACGTCCGGTAGGAGAAAGCGGTCCCACCCCACTGATAGGCAAGCACCCAGATGTTCCTCGGGGCGAAGTAGAAGAGCGTGGGCGCAACGGTGGAGAAGGACATCGTGTTCTGGCTGGCCGAGGCCATGTCGGACCAGTTGGTGAAGAGGCCGAAATTCATCGAACCCCACCTGGTCCCGGTGTCGTGCGTCGTCGCGTAGACCAGGTGCCGGCCGTTGTAGGGGGCGTAGGTGAAGTCCTTGAGCGAGACCCACCCCGACTTCGGGTTGGCCAGCGAGCCCGTCGAGGCCCAGCGGTACGTCGACGGCAGAGCGCACGTGCCCGGCGGCGGCGTGGTCGGGTTGCCCCCGCCGTCGACGCGGACGAGTTGCCACTGCTGGTTGTTGCCGTTCCAGTCGTCGTACTGCACGATGCTCCCGCCGTCGGCGGTCGAGGCGCCCTGCACCTCCACCACCTTGTTGCTGTTCCGGTTGATCAACCGGACGTAGCCACCGTCGGAGTCGGCCAACCGGAACTGCTGGTTGACCCCGTTACCGTCACTCCACTGCACGATGCTCGCACCGTTGGCGGTCGAGAAGTTGTAGACGTCCAGCACCTTGCCCGACAGCCGCGACCGCAACCGGTAGTAGCCACCACCGGAGTCCACGAACTGCCACTGCTGCTGATTGCCGTTGTTCCGCGCCCACTGCACGATCCGCGCACCGTCATTCGTGGCCAGGTTGTACACGTCCAACGCCTTGCCACTGTTGCGGTTGATCAACACGTACCAGGCGCTCGTGTCGACCGTCGCCGCGGCGGCGGGCGTCGACACCACCGCCGCGGCGGCACCACCGACCACCACCGCCAGCACGCCAGCGGCGACGACCCGTAGCAATGTTCCGCGCCGCCGCGACGGCGGCGCGGGAGATGAAGACCTACCAAGGGCAGACATGATCTTCCTCCAATGACCAGGAGCCGTACCGGTCTGCCGGGAGATTGGCGGACCGGGACGCGTGGCCGGGCGTAGACGTCGGAGGTGTCAGCGCTAACAAGACGTCGGCATGCCCTGGCGCACGCGATGATTCGAGGTCGACGAAGCAGGCTCGCCCGGTAAGCCGCAGGTGCCGTCGTCCCCAGACATCGACTGTGAGCGATAACATGCCATTGGTCAAGCCGCAATTTCCGGGACCAGCGTTGCTGATCAACGCCCCTGGTCGGGACGCGCCGATGGCTGCGCCTTACCGGACAGTCGGGCGCCGTTTGGTGAGCCACCGCATGACGTCCAGTGCGTGGGACGCGGGCTCCGGGATCGGGTGGAACACGTGCTCGACCACCTCGTCGGTGACGATCAGTGTCAGCCGCTCGTAGAGCGTCATATCGCCGGCCGTGAAGGTGGGCAGCCCGAGCTCGGCGGCCAGGGTCAGCCGCGGATCGGGTATCAGGGGGTACGGCAGGCGGAGCCGGTGCACCAGTTCACGCTGGTAGCCGGTTGACTGTGCGGACAGCCCGTAGACGCGCGCCACTCCAGCGCTGAGGATCTCCGTGTGGTGGTCGCGGAGCCAGGTGGCCTGCTCGGTGCCGCCCCGCGCGCCGGGGATCTCCAGCAGGCTCCTGGGCAGGTCGACACCCGGTCGCCCGCTGAGTGGATAGATGAATATGACGCTGCGTCCATGGCCGAGGGCGCCGAGATCGACCGGCCGACCGTCGGTGGCGTAGAAGCTCAGCGGCGGCAGAGGCGTGCCAACCAGGCCTGCGGGGTTGGCGCCAGCGGCCGGGCCACCGGTCACCACCTGACTCGCGGCTGCGTCGAGGCGCGCGTCGAGGGCGTCGCGCTGGGCGGTCAACTTGCCGATACGTTCCTGGACAGCGTCGACGGTGCTCCGATACGTCGCCAGTGCCGCCGCGCACACATCCGCGTCGTCAGACCCGTCGGTGATCGACTCGACGAACGGGCGGGTCTCCTCGACGGTGAGACCCAGCGCCATGAGCTCGCGAATCTGCGCGACCAGGCGTAGGGCGATCGGCTCGTAGTCGCGATAGCCGTTGCTCAGCCGCCGTGGCACGACCAGCCCGGCCGACTCGTAATACCGCAGGGCACGCACAGTCGTCCCAGTGCGGCGTGCCAGCTCACCCACTCGCATCCGACAACCCTAAACCCGCACCTCAAGGTGCAGGTCAAGGTGTTCATCGTCGCGGTGGCGGGACCGCATTTCTCTGTCAGTCTGGCCCCGTAGACAGGCGAGAACAGGGAGTACGTGATGACAGCTATCAGCCGGGTGATCGGTCGACAGGTCCTGGACAGCCGTGGCAACCCCACTGTCGAGGTGGATGTGGTCCTGGCGGACGGCTCGGCCGGCCGGGCCACCGTGCCGTCCGGCGCGTCGACCGGGGCGAACGAGGCGGTCGAACTGCGTGACGGCGACCCGGGACGTTTCCATGGCAAGGGCGTCAGCAACGCCGTCGCCGCGGTCACCGGGGAGATCGCCGAGGCGGTGCTCGGTCTCGATGCGGAGGACCAGGCGCTGGTCGACGAGACGATGATCGAGCTGGACGGCACGAAGGACAAGGGCCGTCTCGGCGCGAACGCCATTCTGGGCGTCTCCCTCGCCACGGCGAAGGCCGCGGCCCTTGCCCATCGCCAGCCGCTCTACCGCTACGTGGGTGGGGTAGGTGCCCGCCTGCTGCCGGTGCCGATGATGAACATCATCAATGGTGGGGCGCACGCCGACAACCCGCTCGACTTCCAGGAGTTCATGATCGCTCCGGTCGGTGCGGCGAACTTCTTCGAGGCCGTGCGGATGGGCTCCGAGGTGTTCCACACCCTGCGCCGATCCCTGGCCGCGGCCGGGCACAGCACCAACGTCGGCGACGAGGGCGGCTTCGCGCCGAACTTCGCGACCGCCGACGAGGCACTGCGGTTCGTGCTGCGCGCCATCGAGGACTCCGGCTACGAGCCTGGCCAGGACATCACCATCTGCCTGGACCCGGCCAGCTCGGAGTTCTACCGGGACGGCGTCTACGAGTACGCCGGCGAGGGCCGTACCCGGACCATGGAGGAGCACGTCGACTACCTCCTCGACCTGGTCTCCCGGTACCCGATCAGCTCGATCGAGGACCCGATGGCCGAGGACGACTTCGCCGGCTGGAAGCGGCTCACGGCCCTGGCCGGCGACCGGGTCCAACTGGTCGGCGACGACGTCTTCTGCACCGATGTCAATCGGCTGCGCGACGGCATCGAAGACGGTTACGCCAACGCGATCCTGGTCAAGGTCAACCAGATCGGCACCCTCACCGAAACCCTCGCGACGGTGGATGCCGCCCACAAGGCGGGCTACCGGGTGGTGATGTCGCACCGATCCGGCGAGACCGAGGACACCACGATCGCGGACCTGGCGGTGGGCGTCAGCTGCGGTCAGATCAAGACAGGTTCGCTGTCACGCTCGGACCGGACGGCGAAGTACAACCAGCTCATCCGCATCGAGGAAGAGCTCGGTGCCCGCGCGCTCTATCCGGGCCGCCGCTGAGGTGTGGGCTCAGCCGGACAGGTCCTCAGGACGCTTCGCGGACGCGCAGGTCGGCCAGCCACACCTCGGCCAGGTCGCTGAGCGCGACGCCGAGGACCTCGCTGAGGCAGACCACGGTGCCGAACGCGGGTGCCGGGAGCCGACCCACCTCGATCTTGCGCAGCGTCTCCGGCGAGATGCCGGCCGCCAGGGCCACCTCGACGAGGCTGCGGCCACCTCGCGCGACCCGAAGCGCCGCCCCGAGACGTTGCCCCGCTGCGATCTGTTCCGGTGTGAGCGGTGGGCGAACCATGTGAGCAGGATAGATCCGCCTTCTCGGACCGGCAACGCCGACCCGGCGGACACCCCCGACCAGCGTGGTATAAATATACCGCTACCGAGAGGAAGGGTTGGTCGTGATCGAGCTTAAGTCCCCGGAGGAGATCGGACGGATGGCCGTGGCCGGCCAGTTCGTCGGCGAGCTGCTGGCGGAGCTGCGTGAGGTCGCCGCCGTCGGGGTCAACCTGATGGACCTCGAGCACCACGCCCGCCGCCGGATCAAGGAGCGTGGCGCCGAGTCCTGCTACTGGGACTACACGCCGACGTTCGGCCGCGGACCGTTCCGCAACGTCCTGTGCCTCTCGGTCAACGACGCCGTGCTGCACGGCCTGCCGCACGACTACGCCCTGCGTGACGGTGACCTGCTGAGCATCGACATGGCGGTCGGGATCGACGGCTGGGTCGCCGACTCCGCACTGTCCGTCATCGTCGGCACCCCCTCTGCGGATGACCTGAAGCTGATCGAGGCCACCGAGGTCGCTCTGGAGGCCGCAATCGACGCCGCGCGGCCGGGCAACCAGCTCGGCGACATCTCCGCCGCCATCGGCGGAGTCGCCCGCCGCTACGGCTACCAGGTCAACACCGAATTCGGCGGGCACGGCATCGGCCGCACCATGCATGAGGACGCCCCACACGTGCCCAACAACGGCCGCCCCGGCCGGGGCATGAAGCTCAAGCCCGGCCTGACGATCGCGATCGAGCCGTGGTTCTGCCGCAGCACCGACAAGATCAAGTTTGATGAGGACGGGTGGACGATCCGGTCCGCGGACGGCTCGCGCACGGCCCACTCCGAGCACACCATCGCGATCACCGAGGCCGGCCCCCGGGTGCTCACCCGCCGCCCCGGGCACGCCACAGGCACGGGCAACCGCAGCGGGCAGTCGGTCGCGACGTCCTGACGGGCGCCGCATGCGGAGTGCCTGCACCGCTGGCTCAAGCTCGCCGCCGACGAGCCGGTCGACGGGCGCTAGGGTCTGGGCGGGAGGTCCGAGGATGAGTTTTCGGTTGGCGGCGTACGCCGTGTGCATCGAGGACGAACGGGTACTGCTCGCCCGTTACGTGCCACCGACGGGAGACACGCACTGGACCCTCCCCGGCGGCATGGTCGAGCACGCGGAGGATCCGTTCGACGCGGTGATCCGTGAGGTCGCCGAGGAGACCGGCTGCGACGCGGTGGTCGAACGCCTGCTGGGTGTGGACTCGAGAGTGATTCCCGCTGCCGAGGCGCGGTTAGGGACCGAGCACCAGAATGTCGGCATCTTCTACCGAGTCCGTATCACCGGTGGCGCCCTCCGGCCCGAGCCGAACGGCGAAACCGCCGAATCGATCTGGACTCCGATCCACGACGTAGCTCGCCTACGCCGATCGTCGCTTGTCGACGTTGGTCTCGCACTGGCGCAGACCCTTCCGGTATCCGGCCACGTCGCCTCCGTCCCGGTCGGCGGTCTCGTTCAGCACTGAGGCCCGGCCGTGCCGACGCTCCCCCGCTGAAGGGGCCGCCATCCCCTGGTGCTGGCCCGAGTAGAACCGGTCACCGGCCGCAGGCCCCGCACGCACCGCGGGTGCGCAGGTGGTAGTCGCTTGACGCCGCGAGGAGTCCGAGCCCCAGGATGCAGTACGCCGACATCGCCACCCAGAGGAACGTGTCGGAGAACTGGCTGATCGACCCTGACGTCAACTGCAACAGCCCCATACCGAAGTAGGCCACAAGGCCCGCCCCGAGCCCGAAGCCGGGCACCAGCAGCAGCAGACGAGGGATCGTGCGGCCGGCGAGCAGCGGCACCCACCCCGGCCAGATCTCGCCCCAGCGGTGTACCAGTGCCAGCGGCAGCAGCACTCCGGCCAGCAACAGGCCGATCTCCAGCCCGATCACGGAGGCGTCGTGCGTGAGTCCGTCGAATCCCACCACGACCTGGGCCGCGAAGCGGGTGACGAGGCCGGCGACTGCGGCGTACGCGGCCCAGCGCGCCCACCGCGCGGGTGCTGAGCGCCGCGGGCCCGGTCGGACCGTCCGGCAGCAGTCCGGACAGTCGCCCCGGGTACGCCGCTGATAGCGAGCGGTGGCCAGACCGAGCAGAACCGCTCCGGTGACACAACCGAGCCGGCTGGCGAACGCCACCGGGTCGAAGTACGGGCCGACCGTGAACAGCAGGAAGCCCACCAACTCCGGCAGCAGAATCGCGGCTGCCGCGACCAGTGCCCCCGCGACCGTCCAGGCGGCTCCCGCAAGCGCCGGCCGCCATGTCGCCGCCCGGTCCAGAGCAACCGCCAGGACGCCCGCGGCCACGCACAACGCCACTGACCGCCAGCCGGTGAAACCGACCAGGTCCGACCCGAACTGCCCGAACTCCGGAGCCTCGCCCACGGTCCACGCCAGACGTACGCCCCCGTATGCCACGGCCCAGCCGAGCACTGCGTACGTCAGGCCGTGGCCGCTCCTGCGAGCGGTCGATGCCGATGTGTTCATGCACCCGATCCTCCCGGCGCCCGGGCGCGGGCGGCCCCCGCCGGCAGGGGAAGGCACTCCCTCGCAGGAGGGACCAGCGAGCATGCCGCCGGACGCGCGTACCCCGGTGCCTCGGCGTCCTGGCCACTCACCGTCTGGAGGACGTTGCGTGACGCCCGAGGGGTCCGGCAGCAAAAGCGTTAATGCCCGTCACGTGTCCCGGTCGCGCATGTCGTCATGTGGCCCGATCTCCCCGCACCGGCGTCGTCGTGCCCCCTCCGACGAGTGCCTACGACTGGCCGGCGGTGGCCTCACGCTGGATCTGCTCGAATTGGGCGGCTATCGCGGCGGCCAGGGCCTGTGCGGCGGACAGCGGACGAACCATGACCGTGAACTCATCGATCAGGCCGCTGTCGTCCAGGTGCAGGAAGTCGCAGCCCTCGACGGCGACGTCGCCCATCCGCGCCTCGAACACCAGCGCGTGATCGCGACCGCCGTCGCCGCTCAGCTCACGGACGTACCGGAAGTCCTCGAACACCCGCAGCACGCCGCGCAGGATCGCCGCGGTGATCGCCTTGCCCGGATAGGGCTTGAACGCCACCGGGCTGCGAAACACCACGTTGTCGGCCAGGGCCGCCGCGACGGCGTCGAGGTCGCGTGCTTCAACCGCCGCGCGAAAGTCGATCACCGCGCCAGGGTACGGGGTTTTGCTCCCGCCGCCGGACGCCAGTACTCGTCGAGTCAAGCGGGGGTTAGGCCAGCGCCGCTGGCAGGGCGAGGAGGGCGAAACGGATCACCCGGCCGAGCAGGCACGCGACGGCGAACTCCCAGCGTCGAAGGCCTGCGGTGCCGGCGGCGAGGCTGACTACGGCCAACGGTGGAACCCCGACCGTGGCGGAGACGAGCACCGTCGGAACGGCGGTGCGGCGGCGGGAGAGCCAGCGCCGGATCCGCCCGGCCCAACGAGCGGCCCGGGCCGCCGCGCGACCTGATCGGCTCCGGTGCGCGAGCTTCTGGGCCAGCCGCCCCGTTCCGTGACGCGCAGCTTCGAACAGGAGCAGTTTGCCGGCGGTTTGCCCGAGCCCCAGAGCGAGTACGGCGACCAGAGCGTGGCCGCCACGTTGCCCGGCGACCACGGCGTACGCCTCGGCGTTGACGACCGGGACGAGCGCCGAGGCGAGACCGTACCCGAGCGCCACCGCCACCTCGGCGAGGCTGCTCACGCCCGGCCGTCCCGTTCGAGCAGGCGGACCACCGCTGCGGCTGACCACAGCTTGACCGCGACGACGGCGACGGCGACGGCCAGCGCCAGCCGGTGCTGCCCGAACGCGACGGCGCCGACAACCCCGGCGGTGTTGGCGGCCTTGGCCAGGGGTGACCAGTTCAACGCCCATACCCGCCGGTCAACCAGATAGAAGTAGTTGGGGCTGATCACGGGCCAGCACAGGAACGCCAGCGACAGCATGGTGTCCAGCACCAGGAACGAGAGCAGAAACACCAGGGCCACGACCGCGACATCGGGTACGAGTGAGACCAGACCTACGCAGAGCACCGCGGTGCACGCGCGGTCGCTCACGATATCGAGGACGGCCCCCGCCCGGGTCTCCTGTCCGAGCCGGCGGGCGGCCCAGCCGTCGAGCACGTCGCCGAGCCAGTAAATTCCGTACGCCACCGCCAGCAGTACCACTGAGCCGGCGACGAGGGCGGCGACACCGACGGTGACAGCGGCGACCGTGCGGATGACGGTGATGTAGTTGGGAACCGTACGAAGAGGGCCGACGTTGATGGCGGTGCGGGAGTCAACAAGAGTCACCCCTGCAGCGTCGTGCTGTGAGCGTTCCGGGCGGAACGTGCCGCGGTGCCGATCTGGTCGCGGGGGTGGCACCGGGGTGCCGGCCGATCTGGTACCTGGGTACCTGGCCGGTTAACGCGCTGGTCGCAGAGACTGTGCAGGTGATGACTGGTATCCGGGAATGGTTGCGCGACCCCGAGCGAGTGCGCCGGCTCGCTTACGGAGTGGCGGGCTTGATCGTCGCCGTCGTCGTCACGACCGTCGAGGGGGGCCTGTCCGTGCCGGCGGGCTGGGCGTGGCTGGTACTGCCCGTCGGCCTCGTGGCCATGACGCTGCGGCCCCGCTACCGGGCCCTGGTCTTCGCGGTCTCCGCCGGGTTCGTGGCGATGGTGAGCACCGGAGAGTCGGTGCAGTTGGGCCTCGCGGCCGCCGGCCTCGTGTTCGTCTCGATCTGCGAAGACCCGGCCCGACGCCCGTGGCTGGGGTGGGTGGGTGGCTTGATCGGCGCGGTCGGCGCCCTCGCTACCGCGCTGATCAACCAGCGGGGGCTGTACGAGCAGCCGTTCGTCTTCGTGGCGGCCGGCTACCTCCTGGCGACCCTGTTGCGGTCGTGGTCACGCGGCTACGCCCTCGCTCAGGAGACAGGCGAGCTGCGCGGCCAGGCGGCCTGGCTCGAGCAGCGCACAAACCTGGCCCGCGAGCTGCATGACGTGGTCGGCCACCACGTCACCGCGATGGTGGTTCAGGCCGAGGCGGGGCAGCTCAGCGACGACCCCGGGGCGGCGCTGCAGGCGATCGCGGGCAGCGGACGCACCGCACTGAGTGAGCTCGATACGCTCGTCGTGCACCTGCGCGATCCGAACGCGGCGATCGCGGTGACCGCGCCGCCACGCCTGTCCGACATCGACGAGCTGCTCGCGCAGCCGCTGCGCCAGCAGGGCGTGACGGTGCAGGTACGCTTGGACGCTGAGCCCGGCCTGGACGAGATCGGCGTGTTGACCGCCTACCGGATCGCCCAAGAGGCCCTCACCAATATCGCCCGCCACGCGAAAGCCACGGCCGCCTGGGTCGAACTGGTCCGCGTCGGCGACCACGTCCGTCTGCGGGTCAGCGACGACGGCATCGGGCCACCCCATGCACCCACGCGCGGCTCGGGCCTGCTCGGCATCGAGGAGCGCGTGCGCGCACGCGGTGGGAGCTGGGAGCTGAGCCAACGCTCCGGCGGCGGCACCCTGATGCAGGCCAACCTGCCGGTGGCGACACCGTGATCCGTGTCGCGATTGCCGACGACCAGCAGCTGGTCCGCGACGGCTTCAGCCTGATCCTGCGTTCCCAACCCGACATCCACGTCGCAGCTGAGGCTGCCGACGGCCGGCAGTTGCTCGAAGCCGTGCGTCACGACTCCCGCATCGACGTCGCCCTCGTCGACATCCGCATGCCGGTGCTCGACGGCCTGCAGGCCACCCGCGAACTGGCCGCGATCCCGCACGCCCCGGCCGTAATCGTCGTAACCACCTTCGACGACGACGCCTACGTCCTGGACGCCATCGCCTCCGGCGCGCGCGGGTTCCTGCTCAAGCGGTGCAGCGCCCGCGACCTGATCGCCGCGGTGCGCACCGTCGCGGCCGGCGAGGCGATCCTCTCCGCCGAGGTCACCGGCGCCGTACTCGACCGGGTACGCGCGACCGGGCCGGCCACCCGCGTGGAACTGGCCGCCTACCAGCTGACCGCTCGGGAGACCGACGTGCTCGCCTTGATCGGTGCCGGGCTCAACAACAACGAGATCGCGGAACGCCTCTACCTATCCATGAGCACCGTCAAGACCCACGTCACCAACGTGCTGGCCAAGACCGGCAGCCGCGACCGCGTACGCGCCGCCATCCTGGCGATCCAGGCCGGCCTCGCACCTTGACAAGAACCAGCAGCGGTCTCGCTCGGCGTATCCAATCGCATGCTGACATGTCGGTTGTCCGCTGACATCGACCAGGTTAATCCGGAGCCCGGCCTGGAGCGCCCGCGTCCGGTGGAGTGACGCCCGATCTACCGGGTCATCCGGCGCTTAGCAGCGCCAGGCCCAGCGGGGTGAGCGTGTGGTGCACGGCGTTGCGGTCGCGGGCACTGGTGACCAGACCCGAGGAGCGCAGCACGGCCAGGTGCCTGCTCGCCGACGGGACGCTGATGTCGAGCCGGTGGGCGATCTCCGACGTGGTCCCGCCTTCGGCGGTCAGCACCAGGATGGCGGCCCGGGTATCGCCCACCAGCGCCGACAGGGATCCGGCCGCAGCCGCCGTCGACACCACCCGGGCGTGTGGATGGATGGAATAGATCAACACCGGTGGCAGCAGCGGATCGGCGAGCACCATCGGCTTGTCGTGCCGCTTGAAGTAGCAGGGCACGAGCAGCAACCCCCTACCGTCCAGGTGGAGGTCACGCTCGGCGATGTAGTCGGTGATCGTCAGGACGCCGCCGTCGAACCTGGCGGTCCGGTGCAGGTCGTTGAGCAGCGCCGACAGGCCTGGTTCAGCAGCCGTCGGGACCGCAACGCCCGGTCGGCGTCGAACGCGGAGCGGATCACGTTCCACAGGGGCAGGATCGCGAGCCGGTAGTAGAGCTGAAGGCCGGCCCCGAGCTGGCGCAGGGCGGTCACGTCGCCGGCCGCCAGATCCGCGACGGCCGACGAGAGCCGGACCCCCGTCGACCGGAGCGTCGCCAGGTCGATGGCGAGTCTGGCCTTGGGCGTGCGCAGCAGGGCGTCCAGTCCCGGCTCGAACCCGCCGGCCGCCTCGGTCGGGGTGAGGAAGTCCGGGAAGTAGCCCACCGGCGGGTTGATCGACAAGGGCAACGCAACCTCGGCCCGGTGTCCGTGGCGCTGATGCAGCAACCCGCACGTTCGTTGCCGCCACACGGCCAGCAGCGGATCCTGGCACCGGAGCCGCAGCCAGTGCATGCTGAGCATGCTTTCCCACAGCGGATCAGGCGTACAGGCGATCCGGGTGCGGACGAGGTCCGCAGCGGTGAAGTGAATCCGAAGCATGACGGTCCCCCGGTCGACTGGACGTGCGTCCAGTCTGACGGCCGGCCAGCCGTCACGATTCCGCCGACCGGATCGACTGGGATGGTGCCCCAAGACTCTCTTCAGCGCGGGCTTCAGCGCCTCGTCGGCATCGCGCCTGGCTGCCTCATACCGGCTGCAACTAAGACGGAAGTCAATGCTTGGGTATCAACCCAAACAAGGTCGACAACTTGCCGCTTGACCAGAACTTCGGATGCCTGACCGGTGAGTTTGCGCTACAGCGCAACGAGATCGACAGGACCGGGACGGTCCGTCCATGATCGCGCGATGAAGAGAATTTTGCGCAAGGCCGGCATCGCGGCGGTCATCGCAACGGTGGTGGCCCTCCTTGCCCCGTCGACCGCGTTCGCCGTGTCGAACCTGCCCAACAACAGCGCGCTGCGGCACTATTCGGGCTACAAGGGCACGGGGAACGTGCCCGTGCCCATGTATAACTCCAGCAACCAGAAGATCGGCGAATACCAGCTCTTTGTCGAGTACTGGTACACCCCGGGGGACGGTACGTACAACGTCGAGGTGACGGCCTGCGTCTGGGACAGGCTCGCCAACGGGCGGGGCGTGATCGCCCGCGTCCTGTTGAAGTACGGTTCGAACTCCAGCGAAGAGGTCAGCAAGTTCAAGGCCTCCGGCGGGTGCACTCATCAGACGGTGTACGACGACGCCCCGGCGCCGGTCTGGGCCGTCGATGTCGACTTCGGCGAGGACTGGGCCGGTGTGCCCTACAGGTACGCCGGGAACTACGACCGGTACACGTCGGAGAAACTGCCGTACTGGCCGTACTTCGGCACCAGCTAACCGAACCAGGAGAAGCACCCGCGCCGGCGGTGACAGCGCAAAACACTGTCACCGCCGGCGTTGTTCATACCCCGATGGTCTCGCTGCCTGCCCCAATCTGAGGGGGCACAGGCCGGACTCCGGGGTCAACGCGCTCCGGCGCTCCCGTGGCATCCGCACCACCGACTGATAGCGGACGTACGAGGGTGCATCTTTGCTTCCGACCACCAGCGGCCGGCCGAGCGACACACGGTTCAGGAGGCGGTAGCGCTCATCGCCCAAGCGCTCCTTCTATCGGCGGTGCAGCACGTAGCCGCGCCCCTCGTTGCTCGGGGTCACGCAGGTTTTGAACATGCACTGCCGGACGGACCGGGCTACTCCTCCGGGACGCGCGGCCCAACCTCGCCCCGCTTCAGGTGCTCCGCGTTGCGGTCGGCTTCACTTTCGGCGTGCGCCGCCCCGGAGCCCGGGTCGGTCGTTCGGCGTCCCTCGGCGTCCTGATACACCTCGCCGGTCTCGAGGGCTCTCTCCTGCTGACTCTGCTCAGGGCTGGTCATAACCACCCAACTACCCTCCGGCCCGCACCACAAACGGTCACACCTGCTGACCCACGAGGGCGGCCGTGTTTCTCGGAGGCGGTAGGCCGCCGGCCTGGCGATGCGGGAGTGGCGCTGATTCTTCACTCCGATGTCACCAATCGATCCCCTAGGCGACCTGTCGGTGTCTGTCCGCAGGAGTTGGCTGTCGATCGTCGCACTTGTCTGGACCAGGAGCTGATCCACGTGCCTTCCTCTCGTCGTACCTTTCTCGCTGGCGGCGCCGCCGCCGGCGTAGGCCTTGTCGTCGCCGGCGGCCTGCCGTCCCTGGCGCAGGCCAACCCGGGCCGGCCTCACCCGCCGGTCAAGGCCGGCCACGTGCCCTTCCCGCCGCTCGTGGACGACCCCGACGGCATCCTGGCCCTGCCCGAGGGCTTCAGCTACACCGTGGTCACCCGGACCGGTGTCACCCGGCTCGACCGCGGCCAGGGCATGACCCCGGCCGACCACGACGGCATGGCCGTCTACGACGCCGGACACGGCCGTTACACCCTGATCCAGAACCACGAGATCGACCCGGGCGCCGAGTTCGGCGTACCGCACGTCAAGGGCACGGTGTACGACTCGGGCGCCGTCGACGCCGGCGGTTGCACGGTGATCAAGACGGACCGTGCGGGGCGGAACCTGGGTGAGTTCGTCGCCCTCTCCGGCACCATCTCCAACTGCGCCGGCGGGCCGGCCCCCTGGGGGACCTGGCTCACCTGTGAGGAGACCGAGGACCGCGCCGGCGACGAATGGGAAGAGGGCGGCCGGTCCGGCGTCTACCAGAAGGATCACGGCTACGTCTTCGAGGTCTCGGCCGACGGCAGCGCGGACCCGCGGCCGATCAAGTGCCTGGGCCGCTACTCCCACGAGGCCCTGGCGGTCGACAAGGACCGGACCAGCGTCTACCTCTCCGAAGATGCCGACGGGCCCAACGGCCTCTTCTACCGTTGGACGGCGCCGCGCGGCGTCAAGCTCGGTCCCGGCGTGCTCACCCGCCTCGCACCGAACGCCGGCGTCCTCGCCGCCATGCAGATCATCATGGACGACGGCTCGGTGCTGCCGGACGTCGCCTACCTGACCTCCGCTCAGCTGGGCCGGCCCTTCCCCGTACGGTGGATCGAGGTGCCCGACCGCGACGCGCGGAACAAGCCCGTGCGCGAGCAGTTCACCGATGGCCAGGTCACGCGCGGACGCAAGTTCGAGGGCGTGTGGGGCACCGACGAGGGCGTATACGTGGTCAACTCCTACGCCTGGGACGACGGTGACCTGCCGGCGGACGCGGCTCCGCACGATGGCATGGTCTGGTTCTACAACTACGAGGCCCAAACCATCCAGCTCGTGACGTACTTCCCGCACCAGACCGCCTCGGAGGAGGGGACGCCGGTCCGGTACAACGACCTCACCTTCGACGGCCCGGACAACGTGACCGTCACCCCGTGGGGAAGCCTCGTGCTCGCTGAGGACGGCTCGGGCGCCTCCCACGTGCTCAGCACCGTCCCGGGCGGCCCGACGTACGCGATCGCCCGCAACCAGCTCAACGACTCAGAGTTCTGCGGACCGACCTTCACCGCCGACGGCAAGGTGCTCTTCGTCAACATGCAGGACCCCGGCCTCACCCTGGCCATCACCGGCCCGTGGGAGAAGTACCTGGGCTAACGGAACCAGACCGACCGGTGGGGGCAGGCGATCGCGCCTGCCCCCACCGCGTGTACGACGCCAGGTTCGGCCGGTGGGGGCAAGTAGAACCTCGGAGGTGTACGAGGTCCTCGGGTCACGAACCGTCCGGAGCCGCAGCCGGCTGCTGTCCCGGCCAGAACGGCCACTCCTCG
The DNA here is from genome assembly GCF_053599835.1 of Micromonospora sp. NPDC005163. Lineage (NCBI taxonomy): Bacteria > Bacillati > Actinomycetota > Actinomycetes > Micromonosporales > Micromonosporaceae > Micromonospora > Micromonospora sp. NPDC005163. The sequence continues at coordinate 92,600 of NZ_JBSFYP010000025.1, read as the reverse complement.
AACGACCGGCAACGTCCGTCGTCCGCGAATCGCATGATCCACAGGTCGCGGTACTCCTGGTTGACCGGGTCGCCGTAGCGGACCTCCTGGCGCGACACCGCCGTGTCGCCGTCGACTGCGACGATCTCCCTGGTCATCTGGAATACCTCGTCGGGACCGTTGCGCTGCTCTTCCCACATCCGGGCGATGGCCGGCAGGCCGGCGACAGGCGTCCAGTACGGCCCCTGCTGGTAGGTCGCATCCTCGGTGAAGAGCGTGACCAGCGCGTCCGTGCCCGGCGTCCGCCAAACCTGCTCGTAGGCGGCGAGCCAATCGGCGACGTGCTTCCTGTTCATGGACATCACCCTGCCATTCGCCGAGCGGCGGGCGGCGGGAACCGGCCAGCCGCGGGTCATGCGCTCGTCGACCCAGCGGCCGGGACGCCGTACGCACGGCGGTGGCTCAGTGGCCACGGAACGCCTCCTCGAGCCACCATGAGCCGCGCGCGGCGCAGACCTTGGCGTCGATTACCAGCGGCCGGGTACGGGGACCAGCGAGCCAGCGGCGTACCGGCCCGAGATCGTCGACGGTCCGGACGGTCAACCCGTCGCAGCCGTAACCACGGGCGATCGCGGCCAGGTCGGTCTCGGGGAAGGTGACCGTCTCCAACGGGTGCCCGTCCGGGCCGAAGTGGTGCACCTCGGCGCCGTACGCCGCGTCGTCGTAGATCACCACGAGGAGGGGTAGCGCCAGCCGGACGGCGGTGACCAGTTCGGTCGCGGACATGACGAAGCCACCGTCGCCGACCGCGGCGACGGTGAGCCGGTCCGGCCGGGCGACCGCCGCGCCGAGCGCACTGGCCAGGCCGAGCCCGATCGACTGGAACGCCTGGGTGAAACAGAATCCGGCCACGTCCGGCACGTCGAGCCACATCGACGGGTAGCCCATGAAGTTGCCGGAGTCGACCACCACCGTCCGGTCGGGCGGCAGCAGGTCGTCCAGGACGGCCGAGAGCGTCCTCGGGTCGATCGTCGCCGGGGCGCCGGCCCGCGCCGACCCACTCTCGTCCCGATACGGGACCGTCCGCCACCGGCCGTGGTCGCGAATCCGTTGTGCCAGCTCCGGCGTACGCCAGCCGCCGGTCCCGGCATCCACGGGCCCCGTGGAGCCGGCGCCCAGCCGACCGAGCACCGCCTCGGCGACCGCCGCCACCTCGCCGGCCACCGTCAGGTCGACCGGGCGGTTCACCCCGAACGCGGCCGGGTCGTGGTCTACCTGGACGACGACGGCGGAGGGCGGGATCAGCTCGCCGTGCCGGGTGGTCCACATGTTCAGCGTGCTGCCCCAGGCGACGACCAGGTCCGCCGCGCCGATCAGCTCGGCGGCGAGCGGGGTGGCGAAGCCGCCGGCCACGTCGATGTTCCACGGGTTCCCGGCGAACAGTCCCTTCGCCGCGGCCGAGACCGCGAGCAGCGCGCCGCACGCATCGGCGAGCCGGGTCAGCGGTTCCCGGGCCGCCCTGGCGCCCCGACCCGCGATGAAGACCGGTCGACGTGCGGCCTGGAGCGCGGCCAGCAACGGCTCGACCTGCGGGGCGGTGGCCGGGGGCGGCGCGACCGCAGGGACCGGGCCGGACCACGGTTCGGTCACTGTGCGCTGCACCTCCAACGGGAGGCCCAGCACGACCGTCGCGCCCCGGGCAGCGGCGCGGTACGCCGCACCCGCGTCCTCGGCCGCGTGCGTCGCGCGTACCCGGTGGAAGTCGGCCCCGACCGAGGTGGCGAGCGCCGGCAGGTCGATGAAGAAGTTCGACCGGGGCTCGGTCGCCTCCGGGGCCAGGACCACCATCGGGGTACGGCTCTTCGCGGCCTCGGTGAGGCCGGTCAGCGCGTTGGTGACGCCCGGACCCTGGTGCACCGAGAGCAGGCCCGCCGTCCCGGAGGTGCGGGCGTACCCGTCCGCCATGCTCGCCGCGCCGCCCTCGTGGGCCGCCGCCACGAACCGGGCGCCGGCCGCCACAAGCGCGTTCGTGACATGGAAGTTGCCGCTGCCGACCACCCCGAAGACGTACCGCGCGCCGTGTCCGTACAGAACCCGCCCGACCACCTCGGATACCCGCATCTGCGGCCCGGTCCTACCGTTCGACCAGCGCGAGGACCCGGCACGGGCTGCCGGACCCGGAGACGATCGGCAGTGGTCCGGCGATCACCACCGCGCCGGTCGCCGGCAGTTGCGCCAGGTTACGTAGCTGGGTCAGGCCGTACTTTTCCTGGCCGAGCAGGAACGAGTGGCACGGGAACGGCGGGTCGAACGAATGCGCGGCGCCCGCGTCGGTGCCGACCGTCTCCACCCCGACGCCCTGGATCGGCGACTCCTCGGCCAGCCAGCGGGCGCACTCGACGGAGATGCCCGGGGTACGCCCGGCGTTGGCGTACCGCTCCGGGTCGTCGCTGTACGCGTCCCAACCGGTGCGGTAGAGCAGCCAGCCACCGGCGGGCAGGGCACCGTGTTCCGCCTCCCACGCCTTGATGTGCTCGACCTCGAGCAGGAAGTCAGGGTCGTCGACGGCGTCGGCGGCGTGGTCGATCACCACCGCCGGGGCGATCAACTGGCTCACCGGGACCTGCGACACGTCCGCGCCCTGTTGACCGGTGACCCAGTGCACCGGGGCGTCGAAATGGGTGCCGGTGTGCTCGCCGGTGGAGAAGTTGTTCCAGTACCAGGCCGGACCGCGGTCGTCGTACCGGCTGATCTCGCTGAGCCGGAACGGCCAGGTCTGGCCGAACTGCTCGGGCAGACCCAGGATCGGGGTCTGGTCCGAGAGCGGAGCGGTGAGGTCGACAACCTGGATCCGGCCGCTGGAAAGAGCGGCGACAAACTCCTGCAGCACCGTCATGCGGCGACGGTACACCGCGCTCACGCTCCATGATGGACCCTCGAACGGGGCGTGTCAGCGGCGCTGCCCGCCCCGCGGCTCCACAGCGACCTTCCGCCGAGTCCGGGCAAGCGCGGCGCGGGGCGGATGCTGCGCAGCGCGGCGGAAGGCGGGCGGACGGCTCACAGGACGGCGAATCCCCCTCGCCAGGAGGGATAATTCGGGGTCCAGCCGAGGTGCTTGCGGGCGTAGTGGTTGCTCGCTCCCCGCGCCCAGCCGTGCCGCTCGCCCTCGGTCACCGCCGGGGCCGCGACCCCCGCCGCCGCGCAGAACGCGGGCACCCACTTCGCGGCCGGGGTGGGCTCGTCGTCGCAGATGTTGACCGCGCCGGACGGCCAGTCCAGGGCGGCGAGCGCGGCGGCGACGGCGTCGTCGACATGCAGCAGGCTGCTCACGTCCGCGTCAGCGGGGACCTTGCCGGCAGCGGCGAACTGAGCCATTTGGCCGTCCCGGGCGTACCAGGTGCCCGGACCGTAGAGGGTGCCGTACCGCAGCACGATCCACTCGGGTGCTTCCTGTACGGCGGACTCGAGCGCGGCGACACCGGCCACACTGGTCTGCCGCGGTTCGGGGGCGCCGAGGTCAAGCGCCGTGTTCTCGGGCGCGGGCTCGGCGCCCGGCTCGTACGCCCAGGCGATGCTCTGCGCCACGATCCGGCGTACCCCGGCAGCGAGCGCCGCGTCGACCAGGTTGCGGGTCCCGACCCGGCGCAGCCGCGAATTGGCAGCGAAGTCGCCCGTGCTCAGACTGGTCAACTGGTGCATCACCACGTCTGGCCGGACGGAGCGGACGGCGGCCACCACCGCTTCCCGGTCGAGAACGTCAACGGCGACCGCGCCGTTGCGGGCCAGCCCGGCGACCTCATGCCCCTGGGCGGTCAGGAGCGGCTCGAGCCGACGGCCGATGACGCCGGTCGAACCGGCGAGAAGGATACGCATGATCAGGCTTCTCCGTCAGTTTCGCGGGACGCGCGGCGATCCTTGCGCTGTTCGAGTTCCTCGGGGCTGACCAGCACCAGCATCTCCTGGCCAGGCGCGCACACCATGACGACCAGGAACTTGCTCACCCGGTCGGGCAGGTTGTTGGCGGCCTGGTAGTGGATGACGTCGCCGCCTGGCTCCCAGAACGACTCGCCGGCCTTGATCACCCGTTCCGGCTCGCCCTCCAGCTCGAAGATCATCTCGCCTTCGAGCATGTAGCCGAAGACCGGCCCGGAGTGCCGGTGCGGCGGCGAGCCGGGGTCGCCCGGCGGCAGTTCGATCGTCGCCGTCATCACGTGCGAGCCCTTCGGCAGCTCCGGCGGCATGGCCGTGCCGAGCAAGACGAGCTCGTTGTTCCCGATTTTCATGGTCTGCATGCATCGAACGTAACTCCGCCCGGACCAACGGAATGGACCACTCAGCAACGGGTCTGATGGACCAGTTGGCCAAGTCCGGTCAGCGCCGCCTTCCAGTCGTGTGCTGGCGGCGCCGCGTATCCGAGGATCAGGGCCGCTGCCTGCCGCTCATCCGCCGGATCGTGCCAGTAGCCACTGCTGAACAGGCCCGTCAGGTGCAGGCCTTGGCGGTGTCCGGCCCGGATCAGCCCGCGCTCGTGCGTCGCCGAGGTCAGCGGCAGCAGTGCGTGCACGCCAGCCGCGATGCCCTCCAGTGGGGTGGTGGTCACCTCGGCCAGGCGGTCGGCCAGCTCGGCCCGGCGGCGCCGGTAGGTCAGGCGCATGCGGCGGATGTGTCGGTCGTAGTGGCCCTGCGTGAGCAGGTCGGTCATCGCCAGCTGGTCGATCGACGAGACCGCGGCGCCGGCCTCCAGGATCACGTCAGCAAGGTCGCGGCGCAGGGGCTCGGGAACAACGAACCAGCCCAGGCGCACGCCCGGCGCCAGCGACTTGCTCGTGCTGCCGGCGTACACGATCCGCTCTGGCGCCAGCGCCTGCATCGCGCCGACCGGCCGCTGGTCGTAGCGAAACTCCCCGTCGTAGTCGTCCTCAATCAGGAACGCGTCGTGCTCCCGCGCCCAGGCGATGAACTGGTAGCGGTGCTGCGGGGCGAGCACCACCCCGGTCGGATGCTGGTGCGCCGGGGTGAGCAGCGCGGCCTGGCCCGCCGCCTCGTCCGGGTCGGCTCCGCCCGCGCCGACGGTGAGCGGGGTGACCGTCAGGCCCGCAGCACGGAGCACCATGCGGTGGTGGGCCAGGCCGGGATTCTCGGTGGCGATGGCGCGTACGCCGCGCCTGTGCAGCGCCCGCGCCAGCAGGGACAGACCCTGGGTGAATCCCGCGGTGATCACCACAGCGTCCGGGTCGCAGCGCACCCCGCGAGTACGCGCGAGATACCCGGCCAACGCCGCCCGCAACGCGGGCAGCCCCGTCGGCTCGGGGTAGTCCAGCGTGCCGCGCGACGCCGTCGCCAGCGCCCGGCGGACGCTGCCGGCCCAGGCCGCGCGCGGAAACGAAGCGAGATCAGGAATTCCCGGCCGCAACTCGATGGCCGACCCGGACGCCGTCGACGGCCGTGGTTTCCGCCGCGAGTCGGGCAGATCATGGCGTACGTCCGCGACCCGGGTGCCCGAGCCGGGCGCCGACACCAGCCACCCTTCCGCCACCAGCTGCGCGTACGCCTGCACCACCGTGCCCCGGGCCAGGCCCAGGTCAGTGGCCAGGCTCCGGCTCCCGGGCAGACGCGACCCGGCCCGCAACCGGCCGGTCCGAATGCTCTCTCGTAGCGCACTCTCCAGCGAACGACCCGGGAACCCCGCACCCCGATCGAACTCCAGATGCAGGTCGAGTGACTCCGCCATCCGCCAACGATCCCATCCGTGCGGCCGGCGCGACGTGTCGACGACGACTCAGGCAGTCAGCCAATCGACGGGCAGCCGCCGCTGAACCGCCGCACACTAAATGCGGTCATGTGATTCGCCTCGACACCGACTGTTATCGCTGGAACTGGTTCAGCTTCTGCGGGTTGAGGATGATCAACACTCGTTCGATACCGTCGGGTGAGGCGTCGACGGTGACCAACCCGACGGCGGTTCCTGCCCGCGACAGGAGGATCGCGGCCTGGTTGTTGGATTCGACGATCTCCAACGAGAGGTCGCTCCCGAACTTGCGGACCAGTCCCAGGATGTAACGCGCCACGTTGTCGCGTCCGACGATGGGCACCTGTGCGGCCCGGACGGTGCCGCCGTCGTCGGCGTAGGAAACGGCTGTCTCGGCGAGCAGTTTCTCGAGCTGGGTCAGGTCTCCGGATCGGGCGGCGGTGAGGAATGCACGCAGCAGACGGCCGTGCTCCGCGCGGGCGACCGGACCGCGCCGCTCCTGGGCCAGGTGCATCCGGGCGCGTCGGCCGAGCTGCCGCGCGTTCGCCTCACTGATGCCGAGTACCTCGCCAACCAGCCGGAACGGGTAGTCGAACGCCTCGTGCAGCACGTACACCGCTCGCTCGGCCGGGGTGAGCCGTTCCAACAGGAGCAGCACGGCAAGTTCGAGCGACTCGTTCCGTTCGGCCTGGAACATCGGATCGGCGGACGTGTCGACGGGCTCGGGTAGCCACGGCCCGGGATAGAGCTCGCGGCGGGCGCGAGCCGATGTCGCGGCGTTCAGAGCGACTCGAGAGGTGGTCGTGATCAAGAAGCCGATCGGGTCCCGTACCTGACTGCGATCGGTCTGCTGCCACCGGAGCCAGGCGTCCTGCACGACGTCCTCCGCCTCCGTGACGCTGCCGAGCATCCGGTAGGCGATGCCGAAGAGCCGGGGACGGACCGCGTCGAACACCCCGAGGGCGTCGAGCAGTGTCCCCTCTTTCCCTAGCCCTGCCATGACTGACGCCTCGTCCCTTCTATCCTCGGATGTGCGGATGAGCGCAATCCACTGCCGATATCGCCGCTGTCGCTGAGCACCGGCGCACATGTGGATACCCCGCACGGCCGTACTACAGCGTCGGCGCGTCACGCCAGGCACGCCATCGTCGGGGCACCGGGCCCGCAAGAGTGGGGTGACCTGCTCGGTGGACGGTCTGGCCGTCGGTACGGCGAGGGGCCGATTCAAGTAGATCGACACAGATCCGCACGAGCGTGCCGATGAGCCAGGTGACCGGGCTGTCGATGCTGTCCTGTTCGTCGTCCCGCATCGTGTACCAGCGGACGTATGTTTCCTGTACCGCGTACTCCGCCGCCGCGGCTGAGCCGAGCAGGCGGTGTGCGATGTTCTCGAGGAGGCGTCGTTCGGCGACGACCGCGCAGAACGCGCTGGGTAGCGCGGCCGACCGAGGTGGCCGGCGGGATTCGGGAACCATCACTTCTCCCAGTGGGCGGCCAGAGCCGGCGCGAAGCCGAGCCGAGCCGCTCGGCGGTCACGCAGCACCGTAAGCAGGATGATCACCAGGCCGACGAGCGCCACGGCCGCGTTTCCGGTGGTGAGGAGAATCGCCTCACCGATGGTGGCGTTCTCCATGTTGGCGAGGTGGTAGAAGAAGTGCGGCACCCCGAAGATCGAGTAGGCCGCCGCGGCGGGGATGACGAAGTGGGCCTTGGGTTTGACCGCCGCGATGCCCAGCAGCAACGCGATCGCCAGTGATGCGCTGCCGAAGTCCCGCGCGTAGTGCTCACTGAACGGCGGCGTGAGGTCCACCGTCGGGAAGTTCGTGTAGAAGCTCGCCGGCCAGATCGCGTTCCAGAGCCCGACCATGGCGTTGTCGACGAACAAGATCGCCAATGCGATGCGGATGATGATGGTCACGAGTTGTTGCTCCTTGCGCTGTCCCGGCCCGGCGTCCGAGCTGTCGCCTCAGGGGTGCCAGCCGACGGAGCTGGGCGCGTCGGATGCCCATCGCCGGTGGTGGGCGTGCTGTCACCGGTTCGGACCGAGCAGCTCTCCGATTCGTGACAGGCCGCCGAGCGGCCAGCCCTGCTGTCACGAATCGCGGCGCAGCTCGGTCCCACTTTCGGACGCCGCGGTCGGCGGCGGCGAAGGGAGCATGCCATGTACGGACGTGTCGCCGAGGGCGTGACCGGCGAGCCCGGCACCGGCCGGGCACCTCTCATTCGTCGTACCCTCGGGTTGATCGTCACGGTCGGGCTCGCTGCTGGTCTCCCGCTGGCGGTCGCGCCGACCCCGGTGTTCGCCCACGGCGCGACGCACTCGATCACGCCGGCGGACGGTGCCGCGCTTCCGACTGCCCCGCGCCGGGTTGAGGTGGTGTTCGCCGCCGCGATCACCCCGGACAGCACCGTCACGATCATGGACCGCACGGGAACGGACTGGGCCGGCGGTCGACCGGCCGTCAGAGGCGCGACGTTGGTCCAGCCGGTGGATGCGGGTATGCCCGACGGCGGGTACGAGATCAGCTGGCGAGCAACCGTCACCGATGGACACCCGGTGGCCGGCACGGCCGCGTTCACCGTGGGAGCGGGCGCGGCGGCTGCCGCCGCGGCGAACCCGTTCCGAGCCCGGGTCACCCACGGTGGAGTGGTCGCGTTCTACGCCGCCGCGGGCGTGGCCGTACTCGCTCTCCTTCTCGCGATCATGACGCTTTCACGCGGTGTCTACACCGCCGGCAGGCGTAGCTCGCCGGCCTCGGCGCCGAGCGCGCGTGAGCATTCCACGTTTTAGGCGTTTTGCTGAACTTTGGCCTTGGCGGGAAGTCAGATAGGTAGGACCAACAGTGATGGCACAACGGTTGATGTCCCTTTCGCACCGGCGCCCGGACCGGGCGACGCGCCACTGCAGGGTCGCGGCTGACGTGGATCGGGAGGTAACTCAGTGCGTATCGCGGTAGCCGGCGGGACCGGCTGTGTCGGAATACGCGTCGTCGACACCGTTGGGGCTGCCGGCCACGAGCCCGTCGTCCTCGCCCGACACCCGTCACGCCAGAAGACCGCACCCGAGGCTCTGCGGTGACCGCGCTGATCCGGATCGCCCTAGCCGTTCTCTTCCTCGACGAACTCGTCGTCGGGTTCTGGAACCAGGCCTTTCCCGAGAGCTTCTACAAGAACTTTCCGACCGTCGCCCTCACCCCGCCATTCAGCGAGCACTACGCGCGAGACTTCGGCGGAGCCACCCTCGGCCTCGCCGTCGTCCTCGGCATAGCGTTCGTCGCACCTCGAGCCGTGTTCACCATCCCCGCGGCGGCGGCCTTCTCGACCTTCGCCATACCCCACTTCTTCTACCACGTGACCCACCTCGACCACGCCACCCATGGCGAGGCCGTGTTCCTCACGGCTGCCAATGCCGTCGTCGCCCTGCTCGGCCTTCTCGTCATCGCCCTGACCCTTGTCCGGGACGCCAGGCATCGCCGACGCCACGGCGTCGAACGGCCCCCGAGCGGAGCCGTCAGCGGATAATCGTGTACCTGGTCAGGAGCCGCAGATCGCCATCTCGGCTACAGAGTTCTGCCGTGTCTGGACGTCAGCCGCAGCGCGGCGACGGTGGTGCGCGGAATTGTCTCGGAGATCCACAAATTCGGCGTCTTCGTGCGTCTCAAAGGGTGCGGCTGTCGCTGAAAGCGTTGCAGGAGGACCCGCTGGTCCAGTTCGCGGACCAGGTTGGTGAGGTGCTGTCCGGGCCGGTCGTCAAAGGTGGTGCCGTTCGGTGTCTTCGTCCGCGTCGCGCCGGGGATCGCGGGCCTGCTCCACGGGTCCCCGGGCCGTGTATGTCGCACCGATCAGGCAGTATCTGCAACGTCCCCCAGAACGTGAGGAGTCGGCGCATGGCCAAGAAGGCAACGGTCTACACGTGGACGAGCTCAGTGGGACATCCGCTGGCCATCAGCGTCGAGCCCGCATGTATCGACTGGAGGACGTGGGTCGCCGGGCGGGGGAAGGTTGACCCCGCCGAGCCCTATTTCACCGAGTGGACCACGGTTCGTTCCACCGAACTCATCGAGGATCGTTATGTGCTTAATGCCGGCCCGGACCGGCAGGGCGATCGCGATCGCGACTGGGCATGGGCCGCGCCACAGATTATGCGTGGCGTAGCGCCTGCGAAGGAGTATGTGCTTAAACCGCCCGGGAAACGCACCGCCGAGGCAACCAACACCACAAGCAAATGGTCGTGGACCTTCCTGGACGTGTACGACCTCACGCCCGGCGGTGTCGCCTGGGCTCCATTCAAGTCGGAGCATCCGTTCTATGAGCGGTCGCGTCAGATCGCCGAGGAGGCGAGGGCCTGGCTGGAGGCGGCCCACCCGGAATGGCGGGCGGAGTCCAAGAATCTCGGCATCGAGGCCGACCTGACCCACCAACGGGATAGCGTTTCGCGGACGCAAGCAGCTATCCGCGAAGCGCGCGCGACGATCGGAGAGTCGCGCCGCCGCACGAACGTACTGCAGGCGTTGCGCCCGAAGGTGTAGGCATCGGCAAGCGGCCCGATCGGCGTACTGGGCCCGGTTTCCCCGGTGGCGGCGTCGCACATGAGGGCGGTCAATCGGATCGCCAGCAATGACCCGACCGGGACCGCCACCTCCGCCGCTGCTCCCCAACTGCTCCCAACGTAAGCCGCACATACAGCGAAGCCCGTTACCGGCTACTCCGGTAACGGGCTTCGTACCTGCAAATACTTACGGTGGGCGATGCTGGTATCGAACCAGCGACCTCTTCGGTGTGAACGAAGCGCTCTCCCACTGAGCTAATCGCCCTCAGCGCCACTGACTCTACCCGATCGTGGAACCAGACCGGAAATCCGGGGTCAGTGCGTCGCGAGGTAGTGCATCGCGGCGGCCACCACGTCGATGCCGAGGCTGTACTTGAGTGACAGCCACACCACCACGGCCACGAAGACCAGGCCGACGGAGCCGAGCACGATTCGCACCGGCAGCGACTGGCGTTTCGCCCAGTTGGTCCAGCCGTGCACGTGTCGGCGGGTGAAGCCGAGCAGCCGGCGGGCCCAGTGGTATTCGACGGCCCAGATGCCGAGCCCGGCGATGACCAGCAGCCAGCCCGGCCCGGGTAGCGGGATGAGGGCGATGCCGATGGTCACGACCAACGCCCCGGCGATCGCAATGAAGATCTTGAGGGTGATCCGGCCGGTGGGGTTGGCCCGGATCAGGTCGAGGGTGGTGGAGATCCGCTCCCGCCAGTTGGGGCGCCGCGGCGGGTCCGCCACCACGAGGAGGCCACCGGCACGACCGGCCCCGTCCCGGACGGCACGGCCCGTGCCAACGGCGCCAGAACGGCCCGCTTCTCCGGCACCGGGACGGCCGGGCTCGGACGCCGGCCGACCGGACCGCTCGGGCTGCTCCATTGGCACTGCGTACCCCCGCTTTTCGGCTGCTCGGACCGCGACGTTCGGCGGACCGGACGCCGCTGCCGGATCCACTGAGGATCGCTTCGCGACCATTTCACCCCCCAGTGTCGCTCGGGCCCGTCACTGCAACGGCCGACTGGACGTTACCGGAGTAAGTCGACGACTGAGCCACCCGATGCCGGGCGGGATCACGCACTGGGCAGAACCGGAAATCCTACATGAATCCTCACATTCACGCGGCCTTTCCGTCCCCCTTCCCACCACTGGGTGAAGTCAGCGTATGGCGGAGCGTAGCCAGGAGTAGCACCTGAGTATGGGAAAAGCGGGACACGCGCGTTCCGCAGCGGTGCCGGGGGGAGAACGTCCATGAGTGTCATCCGACCGACGACCGTAGAGGTCGAGACGTCGCTAAGGCTCGTCGCACCTGACGCCACCGCATTGCCGGTGCGTGCCAGTCTGCGTTACGACCCTGCTGACCCGTATGCGGTCCATGTCCTGTTCCATGCCGAATCAGCTGGCGGCGAGGCGGTGAGTTGGTCCTTCGCTCGCGAACTGCTCGTCACCGGCCTAGACGAGCCAGCCGGCATCGGTGATGTGCGGGTCTGGCCCTGGGCCACCCCGCGCGGCGACTTCGTCGCGCTGGCCCTGTCGTCACCGGACGGCAACGCCCTCTTCGAGGTGCCGCGCAGCGTCCTGGTGCGTTTCCTTCGACGGACCTACGTCGTCGTCCCGCGCGGCCGCGAGGCCGAGCACCTGGACGTCGACACGGCGGTGAACCGGCTGCTCGCCGGTCGCTGACCACCGCCCGAACGGGCAACACCGGCCATGACGGGGCCGCGCGGATCTGCCGACCGCGCGGCTCCGGCACACCCCGGGAGTACGCGGGCCTGCCCGCTCCGGGTCGGCCGGTGCTCAGCCGTGCGTGGTGATGCCGCCGTCGACCGGGATGACCGCGCCGGTGAGGTACGCGCCGGCCCGGGAGGAGAGGTAGATGGCCGTGCCGGCCATGTCCTCCGGGCGCCCGATGCGGCCCAGCGGCACCTGCTGCTCGATGCTGGCCCGGCTCGCCGGGTCGTTCAGGGCGAACGCCATCATCTTGCTCTCGAACGGGCCGGGCGCGATCGCGTTGACGGTGATCTGCTCGCCGGCCAAATGGTGGGCCAGGCTGCGGGTGAGCATGTGCACGGCCGCCTTGGTGGCCGAGTACGCGTACACCTCCATCCACGGCACCCGGATGCCGTCGATCGACCCGATGTTGATCACGCGGGCCGGGTCGTCGGCGCTGGCGGCGGCGCGCAGCGCCGGCAGCAGCGCGGTGGTCAGCCGGAAGACGGCCTTGACGTTGACCGCCCAGAGCTTGTCGAACGCGGCCTCCGGGTAGCTTTCCAGCGGGGCGCCCCAGGTCGCGCCGGCATTGTTGACCAGCACGTCGAGGCGGGGGAAGCTCTCCCGCACGGCAGCGGCCAGCGACTCGGCCCCGGCGTCGGCGCCCAGGTCGGCCGGGATCGCCTCGCAGCGCCCCTCGGCGGAGAGTTCCTTGGCGACCGCCTCGCAGACGTCCGCCTTGCGGGACGAGATGATCACCTGCGCGCCGGCCCGGACGAAGCCCTGGGCGATCATCAGACCGATCCCCCGCGACCCGCCGGTGACCAGGACCGTCTTGCCTTCGACCGAGAACAGCTGCGTCATGCCCATCCCATCGCGAGTCGGCGGGTCCGCCGGTCCGGCGGGCGGCCGGCGGGGCGCCGGGCGGACCGGAGACCGGACGGCGCTACCGCCGGGTAACGTAGCCCGGCCGCCGGGACCGCGACAAGCCCGTGGCGGCGCGCCGGATCCGCCGGTGGCCGGGATGCGGTGACCTGCGGTTCGGGCTACCGTCGCAGGCGATGGTCTCCACCGGTCCCCTTCCTGCGGCAATGATCGGAGCGGCGCCACCCGTCCCCGACGAGATCGCCACGTTCGCGCTGGCCGACCTGGCCGGCGACCGGGGCTGGCTCCGTCCGGTGTTCGTCGAGCGGGAGCTGCTGATCCTCACCACCCGTGGGCACGGCGACGCCGAGCTGGATTTCCACCTGCTGCCGTGCCGGCCCGGCACGCTGCTGCGGGTGCGCGCCGGCCAGGTGCTGCGCTGCGCCGGCCCACAGTTCGACGCCACCGTGGTCGGTTGGGATTCCGAGGCGCTGCGCGGTCTCGACGTGGACCCGGACGCGCCGCCGACCTGGCGGCAGCTGGCCGGCGAGGACGAGGACGCCGTGATCAGCGAGGTGAGCCAGCTGGCGGTGGACTGCCAGCGGCACCGCGACACCCCCGCCGGCCGCGCCCTTCTCCGCCACCAGCTCGCCGTGCTGCTGCTGCGGCTGGCGCTGCCCGGCGGGGACCGGTCGGGTGGCCGGCCCGAGGCCGAGACGTTCCACCGGTTCTGCCGCGAGGTGGAGCACGCCTACCAGTACACCCGGCGGGTGGAGGACTACGCCGCCGCCCTCGGCTGCTCGGTACGGACCCTGACGCGGGCCTGCCTGGCCGTCACCGGGCGCAGCGCCAAGCAGGTCATCGACGAGCGGGTCGCGTTGCAGGCCGGACGGCTGCTCGCCGCGACCGACGAGCCGATCGCCCGGATCGGTCGGGACCTGGGCTTCTCCGAACCCACCAACTTCGGCCGCTTCTTCACCCGGGAGATCGGGCTCAGCCCCGGCGCGTTCCGGGCCGCCCGGGACCAGCCGGCCGCCGCCCGGGTGGTCCGGCCCCGGTCACCGGCCGAAGCGGCGACCGCCAATGCCGGCTGGTTCCGCCCCGGTGCCCCCGGCGAGCCGGCCAACGGCGGTCACGCCGCCCCACCCGGACAGCCCGCGGGACCGGGCATCGGCGCCAGCCGGGCATGATGGCAGGGTGCAGATCTCCGCGCGCGGCGACTACGCGGTACGGGCGGCGCTGAGCCTCGCCACCGCGTACCCCTCGCTGCTGTCCACCCAGGCCATCGCCGCGGAGCAGGACATGCCCCGCAAGTTCCTGGAGGCGGTCCTGGCCGATCTGCGCCGGGCCGGCATCGTCCGCGCCCAGCGTGGCGCCGAGGGCGGCTACACGCTCGCCCGTCCGCCGCGCGAGGTGACCGTCGGCGCGGTGCTGCGCGCCGTGGAGGGTCCGCTGGCCGGGGTACGCGGCCTGCGCCCGGAGGAGACCCGGTACGAGGGCGCGGCGGAGAACCTGCCCGGCCTCTGGGTGGCGGTACGCGCCGCGGTCCGTCGGGTGGTCGACGAGGTGAGCCTCGCCGCGATCATCAGCGGTCGGCTGCCGGCCCACGTCCGCAAGCTCACCGCTCTGCCTGACGCCTGGGAGCCCCGCTGATGCCCACGCCCACCCTGCGCACCGACCGTCTGCTGCTGGAGCCCTACCGACCGGCCGACGCCGAGGACTTCGTCGCGCTGCTCGCCGACCCCGAGGTGGGCCGGTTCATGGGCGACGGGCCGATGACCGAGGCGGACGCCGGCGACCTGTTCGGGCGGGTGTTCAGCCGGGTCTACGCCGACGACCTCTTCGACGTGTGGGCGGTCCGTCGGGACGGCCGCTACGTCGGGCACGCCGAGATCAAGCGGACCGACGACGTCGAGGGCCACGAGCTCGTCTACGCGCTCGCCAAGCCGGCGTGGGGTGGCGGCCTGGGCACCGAGCTGGCCACCGCGCTGGTCCGGTACGGCTTCGACCGTCTCGACCTGCCCCGGGTGTACGCCACGGTGGCCGACGCCAACCACGCCTCACTCGGGCTGCTGGCCAAGCTCGGCTTCGTCCACCAGCAGGATGTGACCGAGGAGGACGGCAGCGTCACCCGGGTTCTCGCGCTGGACCGGAACCCCGTCCCGGCCTGAGCCGTCGGGCCGCAGCTCGTCTCCGGAATGGAGACCGCGACGCCGCATCGGGCAACCGTCCATGCCGGACACCGAGTGGGTTTCGGAATTCACCGGTTCGGGAATGTTCGATCTCGACACGGCAGGGAACGGTGACGAGGGGAGTCCTCCGATGGGCCTCATGTTTCGCAAGCGCAAGAAGATCGGTCCGATCATCCTGAACTTCACCGAGAACGGCTTCTCCTCGTGGAGCATCAAGATCGGGCGTTGGTCCTGGAACTCCAGGGCTCGGGCGCACCGGGTCGACCTGCCGGGTCCGCTGTCCTGGAAGCAGGACAAGTCCCGGTCGTAGTGTCCCGGGAGTCGAGCGGGGTGCCGGTGATTCACCGGCACCCCGCTCGGCGTCCGCGGGCGGTCGGACACCGACCGGGGCGGCTGGGCGCGCTCAGCGCGTCGAACTGATGATCTCGTCGCCGGCCAGCCGGCCGGCCTCGCGTTCGCGGCGCACGTCGCCCGCGTCGAGCAGGGCGGTGAGTGCCCGGGTGGCGTCGGAGGCACGGTAGACGGTCGCGGTGAGAGTGTGCCGGCGTAGCTCGGTGACCGGCCGCGGCCCGCCCCGGCGCAGCTCGGCCAGCAGCTCGCGGGCCAGCGGCTCGGGGTCGGGGTCGCCGGCCACGTCGACCGGCGCGCCCGCCGGGTCGGCCGGGTCGGACAGGCGCACGTCGAGGTCCGCGCCGACGGCCCAGAGCGCGTCGCGCACGGCCTCCAGGCTCCGGTCCGATCGGCTGCCGAACGCGATCACGCCCGCCGCCGCACCGTCGGGCAGCACCGGCGCCACCTCGGCGACCAGCGGGAAGCCGGCGCCGACCAGCGCGTCGCGGGTGCCGCTGTCGGCGTGCAGCAACAGCTCCCCCGTGCGGCCGTTGCTCGCGGCGGTGACCAGTTCCGGGGCCACGGCGCCGGGCAGGTCCAGGAAGCAGAACAGCGGAGAGCCGGCGGCGCCGGCCGCCTTCACCGCGACCGGCAGCCGGTCCGGGACGCCCGGCAGCAGGTGCACGGTGACCTCGGCGGGCAGTTCCGCCTCGACCGGGCCGAGCCGGGTCGGCAGCTCAGCGGCGCCGTCGGCCAGCACCAGCACGGTCACCCGCCGGCCGCGCACCTGGTCGGCGTGCCCGGCGACCACCCGCAGCGCGGCCTCGGCGCCGCCGGCGTCGTCACCGGCCCAGGCGAGGGCGATGGTGGCCCGCCTGGAGCGGTGCAGGGCCGCGGGCAGCCAGGTCGTCAACTGGCGGACCAGCAGCTCGCGGAGGAAGTCGGTGGTCCGGTCGGTCGACATCGGTCCGTTCTACCCTACGAGCGGTCAGGCCGGGACGGAGATCCCCACCCCGCCGCGGGTCTGCCCGCCGTAGCGCTGCCGTTCGGCGGCCAGGTCGAGCCGGCCGATCCGCTTGCGGGCGGCCAGCGCGTCGTCGTCGAGCCGGTCGGCCGGGACCAGCCAGACCACCTCGAACTCCAGGCCGTCCGGGTCCTGCCCGTAGAGGCTCTTGGTGGTGCCGTGGTCCGAGGTGCCGACCAGAGCGCCGGCGGCCGAGAGCCGCTCGGCGGTGGCGGCCAGCTCGTCGAGGGTGTCCACCTCCCAGGCCAGGTGGTAGAGCCCGACGGTGGCGCGGCCGGCGGTCGACCGCCCGGCGCCGGCGCCGATCTCGAACAGGCCGAGGTCGTGGTCGTTGGTCGAGTCGGGGGCCTGGAGGAAGGTGGCGCCCCGGAATCCGTCCGGGGTCATCGCCACCGGGCGGAAGCCCAGCACGTCGCGGTAGAAGGCGACGCTACGGGCGAGGTCACTGACGTAGAGGACGGCGTGGTTGAGTCGATGGATTCCCATGGCTCCAGGCTAGCGCGGTTTAGTTGAGCTCTCAACCATTGCGGGTATGATGACGGTCATGACCCGCTGGCTGGACTCCGACGAGCAGCGCACCTGGCGGGCGTTCCTCACCGCCTCCCGCGCGCTGATGGACACGCTCGACCGCGAGCTGCAACGCGACGCGGGGATGCCGCACGCGTACTACGAGATCCTGGTCCGGCTCTCCGAGGCCCCCGACCGGCGACTGCGGATGAGTGACCTGGCCGAGGCGACCGGGTCGTCGCGGAGCCGACTCTCGCACGCCGTGGCCCGGTTGGAGGCGGCCGGCTGGGTGCGCCGCGAGGAGTGCGCCACCGACCGGCGTGGGCAGGTCGCACTGCTCACCGACGCCGGCTTCGCCACCCTCGCCGCTGCCGCCCCCGGCCACGTCGAGGGCGTACGCCGGCACCTGTTCGACGCGTTGAGCCCGGCCCAGGTCGACCAGCTGCGCCGGATCAGCGAGACGCTGGCCGAGCACCTGAGCAGATCCTGACCGATCGACACGGGCGCGGGTCTTGTACTTACCGTCGTCGGATGAGCACGATGGGGCGTGCCCTCCGGCTTCGGCGAACTGACTGATCAGGCGCACCACCTCGTGTCCGCCGGCGACCTGACCGGCGCACAGCGGCTGCTCTCCGACGCGCTCACCGACGCCGACCCGCGCCCGGCCAACGCCACTACCGAGCTGGCCGAGGCCGCCAGCCTCCAGGCGCGGGTGCTGGTCGCGCTCGGCGAGCCGCACTCCGCCCGGGGTTGGGCCGCCTTCGCGTACGCGGCCACCACCCGGTTGCACGGCCGCTCCGACCCGCGCACCGTGGCTGCCGCGGCGACCCTGGCCGCGGTGCTGCACCGGGTCGGCAGCCACTCCCGGGCCGCCCGGCTCTACCAGGAAGTCATCATCGAGCTGACCGCCCAGGACGGCCCGGAGTCGCTGCGGGTGCTCGCCGCGCACGCCGACCTGGCCACCGTCGAGTACGCCCGCGGCCAGTGCACGGTGGCCCGCGACCGGCTCCAGGACGCCTGGGAGCTGCACCGCGAGGTGTACGGCGACGGGCATCCCAGCGGCATCAAGATGCTGGCCCGGCTCGGCGCGATGCAGCGCGACTGTGGGCAGTTCGCCGAGGCGCACGACAACCTGGCGCTGGCCCGCGAGCTGTGCCGACAGCACCTTCCCGCCGACGATCCGCTGGCCGTGCAGGTGGCGGCGCTGGCTCGGGCGGCGGCCAACCCCGATCACGCCTGCGCCGACGAGACGCCCCGGGACAGCCCCGTGGTGCCGGCCGCCCGGGCCCCGTCACACGGGGACGGAGCGGTCGGGTCCGGCTATCACCCACCCGCTCCCCCGCCCCAGCACGCCGATCCGGCGGCCGGCCCTGCCATCGGCGACGATGAGGCGCTGGCCGGCCATGGGGGCGTGGCCGGCGGCGGCGCGGTGCCGAGTCCTCGGTCGCCGGCCGACGAACCGGGTGGGTCGGTGGGCTTCACGTGGCCATCCGATCCGGCGGACGAGCCCGCCCGCCAGTCCACCGACACACCGGTCCCCCCGTCCGTGGTCGGGCTCGCGGGCGGCGCGGAAGAGGCGTCGGGGGTGTACCGGCTGCACCGGCCAGGCGAGCCGTACCAGCCGTCCGAGCCGTACACGCCGCCCGGCGCGTACACGCCGCCGGATCCGTACGCGCCGCTTGAGCCGTACACACCGTCCCGGCTGCTGCCGGTGCCCGTGCACCGGGCACCGGCACCGCGACGCAACCGGCTGGTGCCGGTGCTGGTCGCCGGCGTGGTCGTGGTGCTGCTGGGCACCGCGGCGGTGATCGCCGGGGTGGCGAGGGTCGGCGACGGGGACGACCAGCGTCCCGGCCCGGGCACCGCCTCCCCGACCGGCACGGGCGCGCCGGCCAGCAACAGTGCCTCCCCTTCCGGCGCGGCGCCGCCCACGGCCGCGCCGGGCACCCCACCGGGCGCGGTGGCCCTGCGTGACAACCGGGACAACATCGCCCTGCGCTGGACCTACCCGGCCGGTGGTGAGGGGCCGGTGGTCGTCTCCGCCGGCCGGGCCGGCCAGGGTAAGAACGTCATCGCCACGCTGCCCGCCGGTGCCACCAGCTTCGTCGTCTACGCGCTCAACCGCGCCAACGACTACTGCTTCACGGTGGCCGTCGTCTGGTCCACCGACACCGTGGCCAGCGCCGACGAGGTCTGCACCCGCCGCCACTGAGCGTGCTGAGCCCCGTCGGTCAGCGGCCGGCCCGTGGCTCCTCGTCGGTTGGCAACGCCGGCAGCAGCAGACGTACCCGTAGGCCTTGCTGGTCGTCGCCGTCGGTCAGCGTGATGCTGCCGCCGGCGCGGCGGACCAGCTCCCACACGATGGCCAGGCCGAGGCCAGCCCCACCGTCGTCGCGGGCCCGCCCGTCGTCCAGACGGGTGAACCGGCCGAAGACCCGGTCCCGGTCGGCCACCGGAATCCCCGGGCCGTCGTCGGTCACCGTCACCAGGTGGTACGCGGCCTCCTGGTTCCTGGCCGGTGTCGCCTCCACGGCGAGCAGAACAGCGCCGTACGCGTGCCGGACCGCGTTGTCGACCAGGTTGGCCAACACCCGGCGCAGCTCGTCGGCGTTCGCGACCGTCCACAGCGGGCCGGGCGGCGGCACCACCCGCACCGGCGGCGACGGGTACCGGCCTGCGACCTCGGTCAGCAGGGCGCCCAGCTCCACCGGCCCGGTCCCCCGGGCCGGTGGCGTCTCGTCCAGGCGGGCCAGCAGCAGCAGGTCGTCGACCAGTCGGCTCAGCCGATCGGTGTCGGCGAGCAGGTTGGCGGTCACCGCCGTCCAGTCCGTCCGGCCGGCGAGGCGCTGGGCCACCTCCAGCTCGGTCCGGATGTTGGTCAACGGGCTGCGCAACTCGTGTGCCGCATCGGAGACGAACGCCCGCTGCCGGGCCCGGGCGGACTCCAACCGGCCCAGCATCCCGTTGAGGGTGACCGCCAACCGGTGGATCTCGTCGGCCGAGGCGGGCACCGGCAGTCGCCCGGTCCCGGCCCGCCCGGTGATCTCCTCGGCACCCCGGCGCAGCGCCTCCACCGGCCGCAGGGTCGCGCCCACCACCCGCCAGGCCACTGCGGCCAGCACGGCCACCAGCAGCGGGAACGCCACCAGCAGGATGGTCCGGACCACGTGCGTGCTGTGCCGCACATCGGCCATCGAGCGGGCGACCAGCACGGTGAGCGGGTCGGCCGCGGTGCCGGCCGGTACGGCGACCACCCGGACCGGGCCGGCGAGCCCGACCCGCTCCGCCTGCACCTCCAGCCGCTGCCGGCGGTCACCGTTCAGCCGCTCCGGGCGGACCATCGGGACCAGCCGGTCCGCGTCGATCGAGGCGGCCCGGATCCGCCCCTGTGTGTCGATCACCTGGACGCGGACCTGCCCACCGGCCACCGGCAGCGGGTCGGGCAGCGCGTCCTCGGCGGCGAGCAGGGCGACGGCGTCGGCGGTCCGGAACGCCTCGGTGTCCACGGTGCGCTGGAGCACGTAGCCGAGCGCGCCGAGCAGCACCACCCCGCCGAGGGCCAGCGCCACGGTGAGGCCGAGCACCCCGATCGCCATGAGCCGGCCGCGCAGCCCGAGCACCGGCACCCGGCTGCGCCAGTTCCGGCGGACGCGCCCCGGACCGCCCGAGGTCGCCGGACCGGCGGAGGTCCCCCGGCGGTCGGCGGTCGGCGCGGCGGCCTCAGGCGCGGTCGGCCCACCGGCCGTCAGGTCGGCCGGCACGTGCGTGCTCACGTCGCCAGCCGGTAGCCGGCGCCCCGGACGGTCTCCAACCGGTCCCGGCCGAGCTTGCGACGCAGGTAGCCGACATACACCTCGACCGCGTTCGGCGCGGTCTCCAGGCTGGCGTCCCAGACGTGGTCCAGCAGCTCGATCTTGGAGACCACCTGGCCGGGTCGACGCATCAGGTAGTCCAGCAACGCGAACTCCCGCGCGGTCAGCGTCACCTCGGCGTCGGCCCGGGTCACCCGCCGCCGGGCCGGGTCCAGTCGCAGGTCGCCGACGGCCAGCACCGCCGGGCGTTCCGGCGCGCCCCGGCGCAGCAACGCCCGCAGGCGAGCCAGCAGCACCACGTACGAGAAGGGCTTGGTGAGGTAGTCGTCGGCGCCGCAGTCCAGGCCGTCGGCCTGGTCGTACTCGCCGTCCTTCGCGGAGAGCATCAGCACCGGCAGCCAGTGCTCCTCCGCGCGCAGCCGCCGGACCAGCTCGTAACCGGACAGGCCGGGCAGCATCACGTCGAGGATCATCGCGTCGTACCCGCCGTGCCGGGCGGCGTCCAACCCGGCCGGGCCGGTCGCCGCCACGTCCACCGCGAACCCCTCCGCCTGCAACCCGCGTTGCAGCGCAGCCGCCAACCGGGCCTCGTCCTCCACCACCAGCAACCGCACGACTCAAGGGTGCCACCTGGGTCAAAGCAGGCGGATCGGCGTCCTCAGCGTGTTCACAGCGCCGAGAGGGCAGGATGGTCGGCAGGAGGTACCACATGTCCGTTCTGAGAAGCCGTCCCGTCCTGCGCTGGCTGGTCCCGGCGACCGCCGCCGTCGCCGTCATCGGTGGCGGCGCCGCGATCGGCACGTTCGCCGCCGAGGCCGAACCGAGCCTGCCGCCGCGCACCGCCGCCCAGCTTCTGGTCGACCTGCAGACCTCCCGGCTGGAGGGGCTGTCCGGCACGGTCGTGCAGCGCGCCGACCTCGGCCTGCCGCCGCTGGTCGGGCTGGTCCCCGGCAACGACCTGACCACCCTGTTGACCGGCACGCACACCCTGCGGGTCTGGTACTCCGGCCCGGAGCGGCAGCGGGTGGCGCTGCTGGACACCCTCGGCGAGCAGGACATCATCCGCAACGGCCGGGACGTGTGGAGCTGGGAGAGCCGCGGCAACACCGCCCGCCACGTCACGCTGGGCGACGCCATGGCCGGGGGTCCGGCGCCCGAGGCGGCGCCGAGCCTGCCGGCAACCCCGCAGGAGGCAGCCGACCTGGCGTTGCGCGCGGTCGACCCGAGCACCGAGGTCAGCGTCGGCCGGTCGGCGACCGTCGCCGGGCGGGACGCGTACGAGCTGGTGCTCCAGCCGCGCGACAAGGACTCGCTGGTGCACCAGCTACGGATCGCCATCGACGCCAAGCAGCACGTGCCGCTGCGCTTCGAGGTGCTCGCCACGGGCAGCGACCAGCCGGCGTTCGAGGTGGCCTTCACCCAGGTCGACTACCAACGCCCAGCCGCCGACCAGTTCACCTTCAACCCGCCGCCCGGTGTGACCGTCACCGAGGAGTCGGCCGAGCAGCGGCCCGCGGGCCGGCCCGACCACTCCAAGCCGGCGGGTGATCCGCAGGTACGCGCCGTGGGCACCGGCTGGACCACCGTGCTGGTGGCCCGCCTCGACGGGGCCGTCGGCGGCAAGCCGGCCACCGAGAAGCCGGCCGGCGACAAGCCAGCCCGCGACAAGCCGGCCGGTACGCCGGACGTCGACGTGTCGAAGCTGCTCGGCGGGCTGACGGCGGTCAGTGGTGATTGGGGCAGCGGTCGGCTGCTCGCCGGCAAGCTGTTCAGCGTGCTCCTCACCGACGACGGCCGGGTGCTCGCCGGCGCCGTCACCCCGGAGCGGCTGTACCAGGTCGCCCGCGGCTGATTTACCGGTGTTGTCGCGCCGGGTCGACCCACCGGTCGGCCCGGCGCGCCGTCGTGTCCGGTGGGCGCCGTGGTCGAGCGAAGCGGACCGTCAGCCGGCGCCGGGCGGCGGCGTCAGGGGGTGGCGGTCGCGCCGAGGGCGGTGAGGAACGCGTCGGCGAGCACCGCGTGGCCGGGCAGGTGCGGATGCACCCGATCGTCGGCCCAACGCTTCGCCGGGCTGACCGCGAGCACCCGGTCGAACGCCGCCTGGGTCGGCACGTGCACCGCGTCGAACTCGGTGGCCAGCGCGGCCACCACGGCGCAGTACCGGTCGGTGTCGGCGCGCTGCGGGTCGCCGCGGTCCGCCTCGATCAGGAACGGGTCGCCGAGGATCAGCCGGCAGCCGGTGGCGTCCACCGCACGGCGGAGCAGGTCGCGCAGGGTGCGCTCGTACTCGTCGAGGGGGACGGCCTCGTCGGGCCGGTCGCCGTAGCGCCGCCAGATGTCGTTGATGCCGATCATGACCGAGAGCCAGTCCGGACGCTCGGCGATGGCGTCGTCGTCCCAGCGGGCGGCCAGGTTCCGCACGGTGTCCCCGCTCACACCCCGGTTGATCCACTCCGCGTCCAGCTCGGGGTGGCGGGCGCCGACCAGGGCACGAACGAGGCTGACGTAGCCGGCGCCGTAGGGCGCCGCGGTGTCCCGCCGGCCGCAGTCGGTGATGCTGTCGCCGATGAAGACCACCCGTTGCCCGGTCCGCAGGATCATCCGCCGCCACCTCGTGATCACCGAGCGCGCCGCCCCGGTCAGCGTGGTCGAGGCCGGCGGGACGCGCTATCTTCAACTGTTCGAGGGCACAAAAAAGAACGGCTCAAAAGCCGTTCCTGCAAAGGATTCTAATCTTTAGGGAGACGGCTTGTCAAGGCACTCCGGCGGTTCCGGCGAATTGCCGCTTGACGACGAGATCGGTCGCGAGCAGGAGTACGTCTCGATGCTCTACGACCGGCTGGACGGGCTGCGTGATCAGGCCGCCGAGCGGCTCACCGGCGAGCTGCGCAACACCGGCGGCACCCTGCAGGACCGCTCCCAGCGCGACAGCTCGGTACGGATGTACGCCGACCAGGTCGAGCAGTTCTCCGCCGTGGAGAACGGTCTCTGCTTCGGCCGCCTCGACGGCGACGATGGCGCCCGCCACTACATCGGCCGGATCGGCATCTTCGACACCAGCGGCGATTACGACCCGCTGCTGATGGACTGGCGGGCCCCCGCCGCCCGCCCGTTCTACCTCGCCACCGCCGCCAACCCGCAGGGCGTACGCCGTCGGCGGCACCTGCGTACCCGCCAGCGCAAGGTGACCGGGCTCAACGACGAGGTGCTGGACATCTCCACCGCCGCTCCGGGCGCGCACGAGGAGCTGACCGGTGAGGCGTCGCTGCTCGCCGCGCTCAACGCCGGCCGGACCGGCCGGATGCGCGACATCGTGGAGACCATCCAGGCCGAGCAGGACGGGATCATCCGCGCCGACCTGCCCGGGGTGATGGTGGTCCAGGGCGGCCCGGGCACCGGCAAGACCGCGGTCGCGCTGCACCGGGCGGCGTACCTGCTCTACACACACCGGCGGGAGCTGTCCAGCCGGGGCGTGCTGCTGGTCGGCCCGAACGCGACCTTCCTGCGCTACATCTCCCAGGTGCTGCCCACCCTGGCCGAGACCGGCGTGCTGCTGCGTACCCAGGGAGACCTCTTTCCCGGGGTGAGCGCCCAGCGGACCGAGCCCGCCGAGACCGCCGCCCTCAAGGGCCGGGCGGTGCTCGCCGAGGTGCTGGCGCGGGCCGTACGGGACCGGCAGTGGGTGCCGGACGAGCCGCTGGAGATCGAGGTGGAGCGGGAGGCGCTGACCCTCGACCCGGAGACCGTGCGCACCGCCCGGGACCGGGTGCGCCGCGCGGACCGGCCGCACAACCTGGCCCGGGCGCTCTTCGACGTGGAGATCGTGCACGCGCTCGCCGACCAGGTGGCCGAGCGGATCGGCGCCGACCCGCTGGGCGGGGACAACCTGCTCGACGAGGCCGACCGCGCCGAGATCCGCCGGGAGCTGCGCGACGAACCGGAGATCCGGGCCGCCCTCGGCCGGCTCTGGCCGGTGCTGACCCCGCAGCGCCTGCTCGCCGACCTGTACGCCGACCCGGACCGGATCGCCGCCGCCGCGCCGATGCTCACCGACGACGAACGGGCCCTGCTGCACCGCGAGCCGGGTGGCTGGACGCCGGCCGACGTGCCGCTGCTGGACGAGGCCGCCGAGCTGCTCGGCGAGGACGAGCGGGCCGCCGCCGCCCGGCGGGACCGGATCCGCAGGATGGAACGGGAGTACGCCGAGGGCGTGCTGGAGATCGCCCGGGGCTCCCGGTCGATCGACGTCGAGGACGAGGCCGAAGGTGGTGAGATCCTCGGCGTCACCGACCTGATCGACGCGGACCGGCTGCTGGAGCGGCAGGAGGAGGCCGACCGGCTGACCACCGCGCAGCGCGCCGCCGCCGACCGGAAGTGGGCGTTCGGCCACGTCATCGTGGACGAGGCGCAGGAACTGTCACCGATGGCCTGGCGGCTGCTGATGCGCCGCTGCCCGAGCCGGTCGATGACGATCGTCGGGGACGTGGCGCAAACCGGCGCGCTCACCGGCACACCCTCCTGGGCCGATGCTCTCGCGCCGTACGTGGCGCAGCGGTGGCGGTTGACCGAGTTGACGGTCAGCTACCGCACCCCGGCCGAGATCATGGCGGTTGCCGCCGACGTGCTGGCCGAGATCGACCCGGCACTGCGGCCGCCGCGCTCGGTGCGGGAGAGCGGCGTACCGCCGTGGGACCGGACGGTGCCGGACGAGCAGTTGGCCGCGGAGTTGGTGGCGGCGGCCACCCGGGAGGCGGCCCGGCTGGCCGAGGGCCGGCTCGGCGTGATCGTGCCGGCCGGCCGGGTGGACGCGCTGGGCGCGACGGTGACCGCGGCGTTGCCGGAGGCCGCGGTGGGCGAGCATCCGGAGCTGGAGAGCCGGGTGGTGGTGCTGACCGTCGCGCAGGCCAAGGGGTTGGAGTTCGACTCGGTGCTGGTGGTCGATCCGGACCGGATGGTGGCCGAGTCGCCGCGCGGGCGCAGCGACCTGTACGTGGCTCTCACCCGCGCCACCCAACGCCTGGGCATCCTGCGCCCGAGCAGCTGACCGGCGTACCCCGGAAACCGCAACGCCCCCGCCGAGTGGTCGCTCGGCGGGGGCGGCGGTGCGAACTCGCTCGACAGGGTCAGTCGCCGACGGACCTGTCCCTGATGGACTTGCCCGGACCGGTCGCGGACGTGGACTGGTCGCTGGTGCCGCCGCCCATCGGGGTGCTCAGACCGCCGGTGGTGGCGTCGCCGGTCGCCGTCGGGGCCACCTTGCCCCGGTGCCGCTCCGGCTGCCGGGCCACCCGGCGAACGCTCGCCGGACCGGCGGTGCCACCGGTGGTGGTCACCGCGCCCTGCCCCCCGACGGGGCCGCCGTCGCGCAGCACCTGCGGATCGACCCGCACCTTCGCCGGATCGTCCGGGTCGTCCTGCTGAATCATCCGCTCCACATCGGTGCGCGGCACCGTCACCTCGTCGACGGCGCCCTTGCCGTACACGCCACCTGCGATCCGGTCCTCGGCCTGGCGGGCGGCGTCCTGCCGCATGTCGTCCTCACGCACGTCCATCACCTCGCAGAAGCTGTGGAACTGACTGCGTGCCCGACGGCCGGCCGGTCAAACCCGCCGAGGCCCGGAGGTCGTCCACCCCGGTTCACCGTCGCGCCGTCCGCCGGCCGCCTGCCGGCTGTCCACGATGCCCATGCTGTCCGGCGACCGGTGGGAGACGCCCACCGGCGGGAGGGGATGACAGCGTGCGCAGAGTACGCCGTACCGCCGTCGCGGCCCTGGTGGCCGCGACGGTGACGACCGGGCTCGCGGTGCCCGCCCAGGCGAAGCCGCGACCGGACCGGACATTCGACGTGCAGGCCCACCGCGGGGGCCTCGGGCTGCGGGTGGAGAACACCCTCGCCTCCTTCGGCAACGCCCTCCAGCTCGGGGTGAGCACCCTCGAACTGGACGTGCAGATCACCGAGGACGGTCAGGCCGTGGTCACCCACGACCGGAAGGTCACCGGCACCAAGTGCGTCGACACCACCCCGGTGTCGCCCGGTGACCCGGAGTTCCCGTACGTCGGGAAGTACATCAACACGCTCACCCTGGCCCAGGTGCGCACCCTCGACTGCGGTTCGAAGACGCTGGCGGACAAGCCCGGCCAGCTCGCCGTGCCGGGTGCCCGGATGCCGCTACTGCGTGAGGTGTTCGCCCTGGTCAACCGCTATCGGGCGAAGGACGTCAAGCTCAACGTCGAGACCAAGGTGGAGGCCGGCGCGCCGAGCGAGACCGCGCCCCGCGAGCAGTTCGTCCGGGTCACCGCGGCCGAGATCCGCGCCGCCGGGCTGCTCAAGCAGGTCACCATCCAGAGTTTCGACTGGGGCGCGCTGATGCGCATGCGCCAGGTCGAGCCGAAGCTCCCGCTGGTCGCCCTGACCAACTACGACTTCCTGCAGACCGGCCAGCCGGGCGCCTCGCCGTGGCTCGGCGGGCTGGACATCGACGACTTCGGCGGCAACCCGATCAAGGCGATCCGCAGCTTCGGCGCCAGCGCCTTCTCCCCGGTACACGGCTTCCCGCAGAACGGCACGGTCACCGACCCGGGCTACAAGCCGTACGTGACCCGGGAGATGGTCGCCGAGGCGCACCGCTACGGGATCAAGGTGATCCCGTGGACGGTCGACGACCTGCCGACCATGACCAAGCTCATCGACGACGGCGTGGACGGCATCATCACCGACTACCCGGACCGGCTGCGCGCCCTGCTGGCGCAGCGCGGCTACCGGCTGCCGAAGGCGTACGCGGCGCCGTTCGACATCCAGGCGCACCGGGGCGGTCGGGCCACCCGGCCGGAGAACACCCTGCCGGCCTTCGCGAACGCGCTGGCCAACCGGGCCATCTCCACGCTGGAGCTGGACACCGGGGTGACCGCCGACGGCAAGCTCGTGGTGCTGCACGACCGCACGGTCAACGGCTCGCACTGCGTCGACACCGCCCCGGTGCGCCCCGGTGACCCTTCGTTCCCGTACGTCGGCAAGCCGGTGCACGAGCTGACCCTGGCGCAGCTCAAGACCGTCGACTGCGGCACGAAGACACTGCCCGAACTGCCCGCTCAGGTGCCCGCGCCGGGTGCCCGGATTCCCACGCTGGACGAGGTCTTCGCCCTGGTGAAGGCGAGTGGCCGCAGTGACATCGGGATGAACATCGAGACGAAGATCAGCCCGGTGGTGAACGACACCGAGCCGTACCGCAGCTTCACCCGCAAGCTGGTCGGCGCGATCCAGCGGGCCGGCTTCACCGACCGGGCCACCATCCAGTCGTTCGACTGGCGCACCATCACCTACGCCCGGCAGCTCGACCGCCGGATCGGCACGGTCGGCCTGGTCTGGCAGTACGGCCCGGCCGAGTGCACCACCCTCGCGGACGAGTGCTCGCTCGAGGCGGTGTACGGCGACCCGTCGGTGAAGAGCCCGTGGACCGATGGGCTGGACTGGTGGAAGTCCCAGGACCTCGGCAAGCTGACCCGGGCCGCGGGCGCCGGCACGGTGTCGGCGAACTGGCAGGTGCACGACCCGCACCAGGGCACGGTCGCCTCGCCCGACTGGTACCTGCGGGAGAACCCGGCATACTTCCACGGACCGGACGTACGGACGCTTCAGACGCGGTACGACCTGAAGGTGATCCCGTACACCGTCGACGACGCGCGGGTGATGCAGCGGGTCATCGACCTCGGTGTCGACGGCATCATCACCGACGACCCGGATCTGCTGGTGAGCGTCGCGGTCCGCAACGGCCTGCGCTGACCGCACCCGACCGCCGGCCGGGATCTTTTTGGCCGGCGGTCGGGTGTTACCTGCTCAGGGGGCTCGGGTAGTCGGGGGATGTCCCCGCCTGAACACGAACCGTGCCGTGGCCGAAACGCGGTAGCGGGGCGAGGGAATGCAGGTACGACTCATCGCATCCTGAGGAGGACCAGATGAGCACGCAGGCTGCTTCCACCCGGCCGATGAACCGGCCGACGTCGGACGTCCAGAACCCGGCGTCGATGCAGAACACGCAGACCAGGCAGATGCCGGTCATGCAGGACGGGCGCCGGAACGACATGCAGGCACCCGGTACGGAGACCAAGCAGGCGTTCAAGACCACCGAGTTCTGGATCTACCTGATCGCGGTGGCCGGCGTACTGGTCGCCTCGCAGGTAGTCGGGAAGAACTCCGCCGGGGTGGACATCTTCCGCGCCAACAACGCCTGGTTCCTGATCACCCTGCTGACGCTGGGCTACCTCGGTAGCCGTGGACTGGCCAAGGCCGGCAGCAACCACCGCAGCAGCGAGGAGCGCAAGGCCCGGCACTGACCGGGTACGCGGTAGCACTACGCGCAGTGGCCTCCGGGAGGAATCTCCCGGAGGCCACTGTCGCGTCTGGACGACTACTCGCCGAAGTCGCCACCGAAGTCACCCTCGAAGGCGTCCTCGATCATCTCGCCGGCGATCATGCCGCCGGCCACGCCGAGCGCCGCGCCGGCCACCATTCCGCCCATCCCGTGCCCCCGGCCGTGCC
The DNA here is from genome assembly GCF_053599835.1 of Micromonospora sp. NPDC005163. Lineage (NCBI taxonomy): Bacteria > Bacillati > Actinomycetota > Actinomycetes > Micromonosporales > Micromonosporaceae > Micromonospora > Micromonospora sp. NPDC005163. The sequence goes on along the minus strand of NZ_JBSFYP010000025.1, from coordinate 63,360 downwards.
CGTGCCCGTGCCCGTGCCCGTGACCCGGCCCGAAGCCCTGGGAGCGCAGACTGCCGTAGCGGGAGGTGGTCTCGCGCAGCCAGCCGTCGACCACCTGCGCCCAGTCGACCCGGTCGACGTCGGCGTGCGACACCTGGTACCGGCCGAACGCGTCGTGCCCGGCGCTGAGGAAGCCGCCACGCTTGTCGCACTCCAGGATCACGTCCACCCCGCGCTGGCTGGTCACGAAGGTCAGCTCGACCTCCCGGATCGTGCTGGCGTACTGCGGCGACGCGAAGAACTCGATCTCCTGGTAGAACGGCAGCGTCTGCTGGACGCCCCGGATGTGACCGCGCTCCAGGTCGGCGTGCTTGAACTGGAAGCCGAGCCGCTGGAACGCCTCCAGGATCCGCTCGTGCACCGGCAGCGGGTGCACCGCCACCTGGTCCAGGTCGCTCTTGTCCACGGCGCGGGCCACGGCCAGCTCGGTGCGCAGGCCCATGGTCATGCCGTGCAGGCGCTGGCCGTACACGTCGGTGATCGGGGTTTCCCACGGCACCGGCAGCTGGAACGGCAGCGAGAGCTGCTGCTTCGGCGCGAGCTGGAGTGGGCCGCTGACGGCCATGCGGTGAAACTCCATGGTGCCCGCGTACTCGGTGTCGTGTCCCTCGACCTCGACCCGGGTGACCAGGCCGATCACCACCTGCTCGATGGCCGCCGGGCTGTCACCGCCGACGAGGTTGACCTGCCCGTCGAGGGTCAGGCCAGGCCGGGTGTTGGGGTTGGTCAGCACGGTGTCCACGCTGGGACCGCCGACACCGAACGCGCTCAACATCTTCTTGAAGACCATCGGAACTCCTGTGCGACAGCCGACCGCTCCACCATGGAGTCGGACGTTGACTCGTGGGCACCCTATCGGGAGGCCCTGTGAGATGGCTGTGAAGTGCTGGCGGTGGGCACTCCGTGTCGCCATGTCGGCGTGTTGTGTCGTGTCAGCGGCTCGCTCGGCGCCGGAACAGCACGCCGGACGCGGCCACGCCCACCACCAGGAACCCGATGGCCCAGGCGAGCGCGGCCGGGGCCGACTCGGCGACGGGGCCGCCCACCAGCAGCCCACGGACCGTCTCGACCAGTGGCGTCATCGGCTGGTTGCGGGCGAATCCCTGGAGGAAGTCCGGCATCGTCTCCGGCGGCACGAACGCGCTGCTCACGTACGGCAGGAACAGCACCACGAAGGAGAACGCTCCCGCCGCCTCCGCGTTCGTCACCAGCAGGCCGAACGCGGCCGACAGCGCCGATATCCCGCACATGAACAGAGCCAGCAGCCCGAGCAGGGCCACCCAGTCGAGCACCGAGGCCGTCGGCCGGAAGCCGAGGAGGAGCGACACCGCGACCACGACGGCGGTCGAGACCAGGTTGCGCGCCACGCTGGCCACGATGTGCCCGATCAGCACCGCCGAGCCGAGGACCGGCAACGAACGGAGGCGGGCGATCATCCCGGTGGTCATGTCCTGGTTCACCCCCACGCCCGTGGAGGCCGAGCCGAAGGCCGCGCAGATCAGCACGATCCCCGGCACGACATAGGTCAGGTACCGGGTGCCCGTCTCGATCGCGCCACCGAAGACGTAGACGAACGCCAGCAGGATCAGCACCGGCAGCAGGATCGCGGTGATCAACGCGTCGACGCTGCGTACCGATCGTCGCAGACCGCGACCGACCAGCGCGCTCACGTCCACGAGCACGCCGGGCATCCGGGTCAGCTGAGGCGTGGTCATCGGGTCACCGCCACGGCCGACGCCCGCTCGGTCGGCGACTGCCCGGCCGCCTGCTGGGTCAGCGGCTGCTCGGTCAGCGGCTGCTCGGTCAGCGGCTGCTCGGTCAGCGCGAGGAACACCTCGTCGAGGCTGGGGCGGTGCAGTGCGAGCCGGTCCACCTCGATGCCCTGGGCGTGGAGCAGACCGAGCAGGTCTCGTATCGCGGCCGCGCTGCCGTCGGTGGGCACGTGCAGGGATAGCGTCTCGGCGTCCTCCCGGGCGGGTACCGCGTTCGCGGCGAGCACCGCCACGGCGCGGGCGAGCGCGTAGGCGTCGGGCAGGACAAGTTGCGCGGTTTCGCCGCCGACCCGGGCCTTGAGCTGCTCGGCGGTCCCCTCGGCGGCGACCCGGCCGCCGTGCAGCACGGTGATCCGGTCCGCCAGCCGGTCCGCCTCCTCCAGGTACTGGGTGGTGAGCAGGACGGTGACTCCGGCGGCTGCCAGTTCCGCGATCGAGCCCCAGACGTCGCGGCGGCTGCGCGGGTCCAGCCCGGTGGTCGGCTCGTCGAGGAACAGGACCCGGGGCTCGACCACGAGACTCAGCGCGATGTCCAGCCGGCGGGCCATTCCGCCGGAGTAGGTCGACACCCGCCGCCCGCCGGCCGAGGTCAACTCGAAGCGGTCAAGCAGCTCGTCGGCTCGGGCCCGCGCCGCTGCCCTGGTCAGGTGACGCAGCCGGCCCATGAGGACCAGGTTCTCCCGGCCGGTCAGCATCTCGTCGACCGCCGCGTACTGGCCGGTGAGGCTGATCGATCGGCGTACCGCCGCCGGCGCGGACACGACGTCGTGCCCGGCCACCACCGCCCGGCCGCCGTCCGGACGCAGCAGCGTGGAGAGCACCTTCACCGCCGTCGTCTTGCCGGCCCCGTTCGGCCCCAGCAGTGCCGCGACGTTGCCGCGTTCGACCCGCAGGTCGACCCCATCGAGTACGGCGACACCGCCGAACCGTTTCGTGACTGATTCAAGTTCAACTGTGTATGCCATAAACTCAGTGTATGCCATACACCGGGTATAGGATCAACCCCTCATGGAACGCGCGATGTCACCGCTCGAGGCGGTCTGGACGGCCAAGCCCGCCCCCGAGGCACGGGAGGGGCTGTCGCTGGCGCGCATCGTCGGCGCCGCGATCGAGGTCGCCGACACCGACGGCCTCGGCGCCGTGTCGATGAGCCGGGTCGCCAAGAGCCTCGGGTTCACCACGATGTCGCTCTACCGGCACGTCGCGAAGAAGGAAGAGCTGATCCTGCACATGCAGGACGCCGCCGTCGGCCCCCCACCCGCGGACCTGGTGACCGGCCAGGGCTGGCGGTCGGACCTGGACCGCTGGTCGTGGGCCGCGGTCCGCAAGCTCCGCCGCCACCCGTGGATCCTGCAGACGCTGTCGATGTTCGGCCCGCCCGCCACCCCGCACCAGCTCAGCTGGTTCGAGTACGGCCTGCGCGCCCTGGGCCCGACTCCGCTCGACGAGAACGAGAAGGTGTCGGCCATCCTGCTCATCCAGGCGCACAGCTTCGCCGACCTGACGTTCCACGCGGCCGGTGCGCCCACCGCGATCGCCGACGCCGACCCTTACGAGACGCTCTTCACCCGGATCATCGATCCGGCCCGGTTCCCCGCGCTGATGGCCGCGTTCAGCGGCGGTGGCTTCGCGTCGACCGACGACCCCGAGGCCGACCGGGACTGGCTGTACCAGTTCGGCCTGCAACGGATCCTCGACGGTGTCCAGGTCCTCATCGAGCACCGTCTCGCCCGGAAAACCTGAAACCTCCGCCCCTTCCCCCTTGCTGATCAACTCGACATCAGCGAAATCGGGGTATCCCGGTCGCGGGACACCCCGACATCCGCGATACCGAGTCGATCAACTGACGCCACCGCCTGGAAGGGTGCAACCGGAATCAGTGGGTTGCGCGCCCGAACGTGCCGCTCTTGACGCCGCCGACGAGGCTGGCTCGGCTCAGCGGGGAGAACGCCCGCGTGAAGCGGGCGCTGTGCGACTGGCAGGGCGCCTGGTCCGAGCGGCGTCAGCGGTGAGCCCGGGATGGGAACACCAGTACAGCGGGCTCTTCACGCCGCTGCCGCGATTCGCCGTGGAGGCGTACACCGAACCGGCGGAGCCGCCGCCCCGGCACGTGATCCACCTGCCGGTGACGGTCGCCGACCTGGCCGGGGCGCTGGACCTGGCCCGTACGATCGCCCGGTCGTTGGCCTCGACGCCGCAGGTCGACGTCACCGGCGCCACCGTCTCGGCCGAGGACGCGCAGCACGTACGACATTGGGTGTTCTGCGACCGGATCATGCCCGGTCGCCGGCGGTGCGCGCGCCCGGCCGACCACCGCGGGCCCTGCCTGCCCGCCGATGCTCCCTAGCCGACCTGACGCTCGGCGGCGGCCACGGCGTTGCGGAAGAGCATGGCCACCGTGGTGGGGCCCACCCCGCCCACTCGGGGGGTGATCGCCCCGGCGACCTCGGCGCACGCCTCGTCGACGTCCGGCAGCAGCCGCCGACCCGCGTACCGCACGCCGCCGCCGATGACGACGGCCCCCGTTTTGACGTGCTCGGGCTGGATGATGCCGGGTACGCCAGCGGCGGCGATCAGGATGTCGGCCCGGCGGGTGTATCGGGGCCAGTCCGCGACGCCGGTGTGCACGACGGTGACGGCCGCGTTGGCGGTGGGGCGCTTCTGGGCGAGGAGGGTGGCGAGTGGCCGCCCGAGCGTGGCACCGCGACCGAGGATGACCACCTCGCGCCCGGAGACCGGAATGCCATGGTGGGCCAGCAACGCCTCGATGCCGGCTGGCGTGCAGGGCACCGGCCCCGGCAGCCCGAGCGCGAGCCGACCGAGGTTCAGCGGATGCATGCCGTCGACGTCCTTGTCCGGGTCGATCCTCTGCAACGCCGCGTCGTAGTCCAGGTGGTCGGGGACCGGGTACTGGACGAGGATCCCGTGCACGGCGGGATCGGCGTTGAAGGCGGCGATCACCTCGTGGAGTTGTTCCTGCGTGGCGTCGGCGGGCAGGTGGCGGTGCGGCGAGGCGAAGCCCAACTGGGCGGCCTGGCGCTGCTTGATGCCGATGTAGCCGGCACTGGCATCGTCGTCGCCGACCAGAACGGTGGCCAGGGCCGGGACGACGCCAGCGGCGCGGAGCACGGCCACCCGCTCGGCAACATCGGCGAGGACCGCGTCGGCCACCGGCTGACCCGGCAGCATAGTGGCAGTGTGCGGGGTGGTCTGCTCATCGGTTGACGGCATGGCTCTCCTCGGCGCGGAAGCCCAGGCGGTCGACCCCCGCGATGAGCTCCCCGATGGTTCTGCCATCCCAGGTGCCGCCAGTCGCGTCGCCACCCATTTTGCCCGACGACCCGGGCAGCGGACCAACCGGCTGGGAGCTGCGGGCCGTCAGCTGGCCTGGACGACGACCAGCTCGCCGACCTGCTCGCCGATCGCGGTACGCGCCTCCGCCGGCAGCCCGACGTCGGTGATCAACACGTCGGCCGCTTCCAAGGGGGCGATGGTGGCGATGCCGATGGTCTCCCACTTGGTGTGGTCGGCGAGCACCACCAGCCGTCGGGCCGCGCCGATCAGACACCGGTTGACCCCGGCCTCCAGCAGGTTGGGCGTGGTGAAGCCGGTCCGCGGGCTGAGCCCGTGCACGCCGAGGAAGAGCAGGTCGACGTTGAGCGCGCTGATCGCCGCCTCGGCCACCGGCCCGGTCAGCGCGTCCGACGGGGTACGGATGCCGCCGGTGAGCACCACCGTCTGATCCGCGCGCGGATTCTGGTAGAGCGCGTCGGCCACCGGGATCGAGTTGGTCACCACGGTCAGCCCCCGCACGTCGGAGAGCAGCGTGGCCAGCGCGGCGGTGGTGGTGCCGGCGGAGAGCGCGATGGCCATCCCCGGCTCCACCATGGTCGCCGCCCGCTCGGCGATGGCCCGCTTCTCCGCCTGCTGGCGGATCGACTTCGCGGCGAAGCCGGGCTCCTCGGCGGAGCCCGGCCCGGCCAGCGTCGCGCCGCCGTGCACCTTGTCCACCAGCCCGCGTTCGGCCAGCACCTCCAGGTCGCGACGGATCGTCATGTCGGACACGCCGAACCGGCTGACGAGCTGACTCACCCGTACGCCGCCACGCTGGCGGATCAGATCGAGGATGGCGGTCTGCCGCTGCTGGGCGAGCACCTGGGGAACCTCCTTCGCGCCGTGACTGTCACCGGGTCAGGCCGGTCCGTCAGCCCGATCCTCCCGGACCACGGCCACCTCGCCGGCCGGCACTGTCAGCTCACCGGCGCACCGTGCTCCGGTCAACAACTCGGTGCCGGTCACCGCGAGCCGTACCTCGCTCCCGGTGTGGTTGATCGCGAACAGCCAGCTTCGCTCACCGTCGCGGCGCCGGACCACCTCCACCCCGGTCGGCGCCGGCGCCGCCGGGCGGACGCCGGCCTCGTCGAGCAGCCGGGCGACCAGCCGATCGGTGGCCGGCTCGTCCAGCCGGGTGCCGACGTACCAGGCGGCGCCCGCGCCGACCGGGCGCCGGGTCAGCGCCGGCACGCCCGGCAACGGCCCATCGGTGTACGAGGCGAGCACCTCGGCGCCCTCCGGGTGCAGCCACTCGGTCCACACGTCGGCCGTGCTGCCGTCGTCCAGCCGCACCTGCTCGCCCTCGCGCAACGGGAAGAACTCCTCGGTCCGTACGCCGAGCAGCTCCCGGAACGCGCCCGGGTAGCCGCCCAGCCGGATGTGGTCATTCTCGTCCACGATGCCGCTGAAGTAGGTGATCGCCACGGTGCCGCCGGCCTCGACGAACCGGCTCAGCGCGTCGGCGTCGGCATCGCGGACCAGGTAGAGGGTGGGTGCCAGGACCAGCCGGTAGCCGCTGAGGCCGGCGGACGGGTGGACGATGTCGGCGGTCACGCCGGCCCGCCACAGCGCGCCGTACAGGGCGGTCAACCGGTCGGCGTAGCGGACGTCCACGCTGGGGTGCGAGTCCAGCTCGACGCCCCAGCACGCCTCCCAGTCGAACAGGATCGCCACCTCGGCGTCCACCCGGCTGCCGCGTACCTCGGCCAGCGCCCTGAGGTCCGCGCCCAGCTGGCAGACCTCGCGGAACACCTTGGTGTCCGGCCCGGCGTGCGGCACCAGCGCGGAGTGGAACTTCTCGGCGCCGGCCCGGGCGGCCCGCCACTGGAAGAACAGCACCCCGTCGGCGCCCCGGGCGACGTGCGCCAGGCTGTTGCGGCGCATCTCCCCCGGCAGCTTCGCCACGTTGCGCGGCTGCCAGTTCACCGCGCTGGTGGAGTGCTCCATCAGCAGCCACGGATCACCGCCCGCGACGCCGCGGGTGTGGTCGGCGGAGAGGGCCAGCCCGAGGTGCGCCTGCGGGTCGGCGGCGGTCAGGTAGTGGTCGTTGGAGACCAGGTCCACGTCGTCGGCCCAGGAGTGGTAGTCCATGTGCTTGATGCCGGTGCCGATCATGAAGTTGGTGGTCACCGGCTGGCGGACCAGCGTCTTCAACAGCTCGCGTTCGGCGCGCAGCTGGGCCCGCTGCTCGTCGGAGGAGAAGCGCAGGAAATCCAGCTGCTGCGTGGGGTTGGCGAAGGTCGGCGCGGTGCGCGGCGGGTTGATCTCGGCCCAGTCGCCGTAGCGCTGGCTCCAGAACGCGGTGCCCCAGGCGTCGTTGAGCCGGTCCAGGTCGCCGTACCGCTCGCGCAGCCAGTCGCGGAACGCCTCGGCGCTGACGTCGCAGTAGCAGTGCACGTTGTGGCAGCCCAGCTCGTTGGAGACGTGCCACATCACCACCGCCGGGTGCTCGGCGTACCGACCGGCGACCGCGCGTACCAGCTCCAGCGACCGCTCCCGGAACACCGGGGAGCTGGGGCAGTACGCCTGCCGCCCGCCCGGCCAGAGGATCGCGCCGTCGGCCCGGCGGGGCAGCGTCTCCGGGTGTGCGCGGGCCAGCCACGGAGGCGGGCTGGCGGTGGCGGTGGCCAGGTCGACCTGGATGCCGCCGTCGTGCAGCAGGGTCAGCACCCGATCCAGCCAGCCGAACTCGAACCGGCCCGGGGTGGGCTCCAGCAGGGCCCAGGAGAAGATGCCGACGGAGACCAGGTTGACCCCGGCCCGACGCATCAGCTCGACGTCCTCCGACCAGGTCTGCTCAGGCCACTGCTCGGGGTTGTAGTCGCCGCCGAAATAGATGCCGTTGCCCTGCCATCGCCGCATGAAAGCTGAGGTTGCACCCGGCAGCCCACGAAAGTCAACAGGTTCCAACATCGACTTCTTTTCCAACGTTTACCACGTAACGGCCGTGTCACGACTGGGTTCCGGGAGGCGAATTGCCCTCTTGACAGCGCCCGGCGGACGGGTAGCTTGAGGCCCCAATGGCCGTTCGTGTTCGCCATTGTGGATTCTCGTGGGATCCGAATGTGCATTCACGGCGCTGAACCTGCCTTCACCACCCCCGACGGCCCTTGGGCGTAGCACCTCTTCATCCGCAGGAGGCACAGATGTCCCGTCCCCGATCCCAAGCCGAGTACCTGGCTCGGCTCGTACCGCCCTCCGTAGCCGGCATCAACCGACGCTCGCTGCTGGCCGGCGCGGCCGGCACGGGCGCGCTGCTCGGCACCGGCCTGCTCGCCGGCTGCGGCGACGACTCCGGCGGGTCCGAGTCGAAGGAGGTGTCCCTCGGCTCGAACCAGTCCGACCCGAAGCCGAAGGACGTCCTCGCCAAGGTCACGGACGGTTTCAAGACCTCGTCCGGCGTCCAGGTCGCGGTGAACACGGTCGACCACAACACGTTCCAGGAGAACATCAACAACTACCTGCAGGGCAAGCCGGACGACGTGTTCACCTGGTTCGCCGGCTACCGGATGCGCTTCTTCGCCCAGAAGGGCCTGGCCAGCGACATCAGCGACGTGTGGGGCAAGCTCTCCGGCTATTCCGACGCCTTCAAGAAGGCGTCCACCGGGGACGATGGCAAGCAGTACTTCGTTCCGGCGTCGTACTACCCGTGGGCGGTCTTCTACCGCAAGTCGGTCTGGCAGCAGCACGGCTACCAGACGCCGAAGACCCTCGACGACCTGACCACCCTCGCCGCTCAGATGAAGAAGGACGGCTTGACCCCGATCGCCTTCGCCGACAAGGACGGCTGGCCGGCGATGGGCACCTTCGACATCCTCAACCTGCGGATCAACGGCTACCAGTTCCACGTCGACCTGATGGCCGGCAAGGAGGCCTGGACCTCCGACAAGGTCAAGAAGGTCTTCGACACCTGGGCCGGCCTGCTCCCCCTGCACCAGCCGGACAGCCTCGGCCGCACCTGGCAGGAGGCGGCGCAGTCGTTGCAGCAGAAGAAGAGCGGCATGTACCTGCTCGGTCTCTTCGTCGGCCAGCAGTTCAGCAACGAGGAGCAGAACGACCTCGACTTCTTCACGTTCCCGGAGATCGACCCGGCGATCGGCGCCAAGGCCCTGGACGCCCCGATCGACGGTTACATGATGGCCCGCAAGCCCAAGAACGAGGACAACGCCCGGAAGCTGCTGGAGTACTTCGGCGGCAAGGCGGCCGCGGACATCACGGTCAAGAACGACCCGGCCACCCTGGTCGCCAACTCCGGCGCGGACGTCAGCGGCTACACCGCCCTGCAGAAGAAAGCGGCCGAGCTGGTCGGGTCGGCCACCGAGATCGCCCAGTTCCTCGACCGGGACACCCGGCCGGACTTCGCCTCCACGGTGATCATCCCGGCGCTCCAGCAGTTCATCAAGGACCCCAAGGACATCGGCGGGCTCACCTCGAGCATCGAGAACCAGAAGAAGTCGATCTTCACCGACTGACGGCGGAAGGGGGAGGACATCGTGTCCGACCTGCCCCTGATCCAAGCGGATCGCGCCGTGCCTTCGCCGGCCGCGACCACCCCCACGGGTGGTCGTCGCCGGCGGCTACGGCTCCTGTCCCGCACCGACCGCGTGGTCATCACGCTGATGGTGCTCGTCCCGCTGCTGCTCGTCACCGGGTTCGTCTGGCTGCCGGCAGCGGCCACCGTGCTGCTCTCCGGCACCAACTGGGACGGCATCGGCCCACTCAACGAGATCGAATTCGTCGGCGCCCGCAACTACAGCGACGTGGTGAACATCTACCCGCCGTTCGTGCCGGCGATCCAGCACAACCTGCTCTGGCTGGCGGCGCTGTTCCTGGTGGCCAGCCCGTTCGGCATGTTCCTGGCCGTCCTGCTCGACAAGGAGCTGCGCGGCAGCCGCTTCTACCAGACCGCGCTCTACCTGCCAGTGGTGCTCTCGCTGGCGCTGATCGGCTTCGTCTGGCAGCTGCTCTACTCCCGCGACCAGGGTCTGATCAACGCCGTGTTCGGCAGCAACGTCGACTGGTACGGCGACTCGAACGTCAACATCTGGGCGGTGATGGTCGCCTCCGGCTGGCGGCACGTCGGCTACATCATGCTGCTCTACCTGGCCGGGTTGAAGGGCGTCGACCCGTCGCTGCGGGAAGCCGCGGCGGTCGACGGCGCCTCGGAGAGCAGGACGTTCTTCCGGGTGGTGTTCCCGGTGATGCGGCCGATCAACATCATCGTGCTGGTGGTGACGGTGATCGAGTCACTGCGCGCGTTCGACCTGGTCTGGGTGGTCAACAAGGGCCGCAACGGATTGGAGCTGATCTCCGCCCTGGTCACCCAGAACGTGGTGGGTGAGGCGAGCCGGATCGGATTCGGCTCGGCGCTGGCCACCATCATGCTGGTCGTCTCGCTGGTCTTCATCACCATCTACCTGGCGACCGTGATGAGGGAGAACCGGCAATGAGCACGGCGACCGTGACCCGGCGTACCGAGGGTGGGGTCGAGGCCCCGGCCCGCCGCAAGCTGACCCCGCTCCGGCTGCTGCTGCACGGCTTCCTCATCACCGTCGCACTGACCTGGCTCTTCCCGATCGCCTGGGCGGTGCTCACGTCGCTGCGCTCCTACGAGTACACCGCCGCCAACGGCTACGTCTCGTTCGGCGGCTGGACCCTCGACAACTACGTCACCGCCTGGCGGACCGCGGAGTTCGGCAAGCACTTCCTCAACTCGGTGTACATCACCGTGCCGGCGGTGCTGCTGACGCTCTTCCTCGCCTCCTGCGTGGCGTTCGTCATCGCCCGGTTCAGCTGGAAACTCAACCTCGTGCTGCTCGGGGTGTTCACCGCGGCCAACCTGCTGCCCCAGCAGGCGCTGCTCATCCCACTGTTCCGGCTGTTCACCGAGGTGCCACTGCCGGAGTTCATGAGCGACTCCGAGCTGCTCTACGACAGCTACTGGGGTCTGATCCTGATCAACGTGGCCTTCCAGTGCGGGTTCTGCGTCTTCGTGCTCAGCAACTACATGAAGGCGCTGCCCCGCGACCTGTACGAGGCGGCGATGGTCGACGGGGCGAGCATCTGGCGGCAGTACTGGCAGGTCACCATGCCGCTGTGCCGGCCGGCCCTGGCCGCGCTGGCGACCCTGGAGGTGACCTGGATCTACAACGAGTTCTTCTGGGCCACCGTCCTCATGCGCACCGGCGACAAGTTCCCGGTGACCAGCTCGCTGAACAACCTGCGCGGCGAGTTCTTCACCGACAACAACCTGGTCTCGGCGGGCAGCGTGCTCGTCGCGATCCCCACTCTGGTGATCTTCTTTATGCTCCAGCGGCACTTCGTCCGGGGCCTGACCTTGGGAGCCTCAAAGGGATGACAATCCTGCACCTGCGCCGCGCGCGGACCAGCCTGGTGCTCGACGCGCGCGGCCCGGGGCTGCCCCGGATCGCGCACTGGGGCGGCGACATCGGCGACCTCGACGACGACGACCTGCGCCAGCTCGTCGACGCGACCGTACCGCCGGTGGTGCCGAGCAGCTTCGACGAGCCGACCGTGCTCTCCCTGCTGCCTGAGCCGAGCGCCGGCTGGAGCGGCCGGCCGGGTCTGGCCGGGCACCGCGGCGGCACCGGCTGGTCCACCGCCTTCCGCCTGGACGGCCTCGACGTCGAACCACCCGCCGACGAGGGCTCGGCACGGGTGACCGTACGGGCCAGCGACCCGGACGCACAGCTGTCCCTGACCATCGAGATCGAGGTGGACCCGACCGGGTTGCTGCTGCTGCGCCACCGGCTGCGCAACGACGGCGACGACGCGTACGAGCTGCGCGAACTGACCCCGGTGCTGCCGGTGCCGGCGGTCGCCACCGAACTGCTCGACCTGACCGGCCGGTGGTGCCGGGAGCGGTCCCCGCAGCGGCACTCGTGGCAGTTGGGCAGCTGGGTCCGGGAAGGCCGGCACGGGCGCACCGGGCACGACGCCACCCTGCTGCTGGTGGCCGGCACCGCCGGGTTCGGCTTCGGCCACGGCGAGGTCTGGGCGGTGCACACCGCGTGGAGCGGCGACCACGTCACCTTCGCCGAGCGCCGGCCCACCGGCGAGTCCACTCTCGGCGGCGGTGAGCTGCTGGCCCCCGGCGAGGTCCGGCTCGGCCCCGGCGAGTCGTACGCCACTCCCCTGCTCTACGCGGTCTGGTCCGACGCCGGGCTGGACGGGCTCAGCGACGTGCTGCACACCCACCTGCGGGCCCGGCCCCGGCACCCACGCTCCCCCCGCCCGGTCACCCTGAACGTCTGGGAAGCCGTCTACTTCGACCACGACCTGGACCGGCTGCGGGCGCTCGCCGACCGGGCCGCGCAGATCGGCGTCGAACGGTTCGTGCTCGACGACGGCTGGTTCCGCGGCCGGCGCGACGACACCGCCGGGCTCGGCGACTGGTTCGTCGACGAGGGCGTCTGGCCGGACGGCCTGCAACCGTTGATCGACCACGTGACCGGTCGGGGTCTGGAGTTCGGCCTCTGGGTGGAGCCGGAGATGGTCAACCCCGACTCCGACCTGTTCCGCGCGCACGCCGACTGGTTGCTGGCCGTGCCGGGGCGGCTGCCGCCGCTCTGGCGCAACCAGCAGGTGCTCGACCTGGGTCGCCCGGAGGCGTACGACCACCTGCTGGAACGGCTCGACAAACTGCTCACCGAGCACCCCGGCATCAGCTACCTCAAGTGGGACCACAACCGGGACCTCACCGAGGCCGGGCACCACGGCCACCCCGGGGTGCACGGGCAGACCCTGGCGGTCTACCGGCTCCTCGACGAGCTGCGCCGCCGCCACCCCGGCGTGGAGATCGAGAGCTGCGCATCCGGCGGCGCCCGGGTGGACCTGGGCATCCTGGCGCGCACCGACCGGGTCTGGGCCAGCGACTGCAACGACGCCCTGGAACGGCTCAGCATCCAGCGCTGGACGGGGCTGCTGCTGCCACCGGAGCTGATCGGCACGCACGTCGGGCCGGAACGCTCGCACACCACCCACCGGGTGCACGACCTCGGCTTCCGGGCAGCCACCGCGCTCTTCGGCCACCACGGCATCGAGTGGGACATCGCGTCGATTAGCGCCGTCGAGCAGACCGAGCTGGCCGCCTGGGTCGCGCTGCACAAGCGGCTGCGTCCGCTGCTGCACGCCGGCCGGGTGGTCCGGGTCGACCATCCGGACCCGGCCGTCTGGGCGCACGGCGTGGTCGACCACGACGGCACCAGAGCGGTGTACGCGGTGGCCCGGCTGGCCACCTCGGTGGCGCAGACCCCGGGCGCGGTCCGGCTGCCCGGTCTGGACCCGGGCCGGCGGTACCGGGTGCGACCGGTGTCGGACGTGCCGGCCCCGGCGACCATCGACCGGTCCGCGCCGGCCTGGCTGGCCGGCGGCGTCACCCTCAGCGGGGCGGCACTGGCCCGGGTGGGGGTGCAGGTGCCCGCGTTGCATCCGGAGCAGAGCCTGGTGCTGGAGGTCGACGCCATCGACTGAGAAAATTCCCGGAACATCTCTGGCCGGGGTGTCGAGAACGGTGCCGGCTGCTTCTACCTCAGGGTGAGAGCACCGAAGATGGTGCGCAGGCGTGAGGAGCGAATCGTGAAGTACATGCTGCTGATGCAGTTCAGCGCCGCCGGGACCGACTTCCCGGGCATCGACACCTGGACTCCGGAGGAGATCCAGGCGCACATCGGGTTCATGGGTGAGGTCAACGGCAAGCTCACCGCGGCCGGGGAGTGGGTCGACGGGCAGGGCCTCGGCGGCCCGCAGCAGGCGCGGATCGTCCGCGCCGGTGAGGGCGGGGCGCCGGTGGTCACCGAGGGACCGTTCGCCGAGACGAAGGAGTTCCTCGCCGGGTTCTGGATCGTCGACTGCGACAGCCCGCAGCGGGCGGTGGAGCTGGCCGCGTACATCTCCACCGCACCCGGCCCCGGCGGCCGGCCGCTGAACATGCCGATCGAGGTGCACCCGATCATGTCCGCCCCAGCCCAGGAGCTGTGAGGGCTGGCCACCACCGATCCCCGCGTCGAGGACCTGCTGCGCGAGCTGGCGCCGCAGGTCCTCGGTGTGCTCGCCCGCCGGTTCGGTGACTTCGCCACCGCCGAGGACGCGGTGCAGGAGGCGCTGCTGGCCGCCGCCACCCAGTGGTCGGCGGACGGGCTGCCGGCGAACCCGCGCGGCTGGCTGATCCAGGTCGGCTACCGCCGGATGATCGAGCTGGTCCGCGGCGAGCAGGCGCGGCGCCGCCGCGAGGACCTGGTCGCCCGCCGGGACCCGGACGACCGCCAGCACGCGCCCGCGGCGGACGAGGAGTTGACCGCCGAACGGGACGACACCCTGGTCCTGCTCTTCCTCTGCTGCCACCCGGCGCTCATGCCCGCGTCGGCCGTCGCGCTGACCCTGCGGGCGGTCGGTGGGCTGAGCACCGCCGAGATCGCCCGCGCGTTCCTGGTGCCCGAGGCGACCATGGCGCAACGGATCAGCCGGGCCAAGCAGCGCATCCGCTCCTCCGGGCTGCCGTTCCGGATGCCGGAGCCGGCGGAGCGGGCCGACCGGCTGGCCGCCGTACGGCAGGTGCTCTATCTGATCTTCACGGAGGGGCACACCAGCACCACCGGCCCGGACCTGCGCCGGGTCGACCTGGCGGCGGAGGCGATCCGGCTGACCCGCGCGCTGCACACGCTGCTGCCCGACGACAGCGAGTCGACCGGCCTGCTGGCGTTGATGCTGCTCACCGAGGCGCGCAGCCCGGCGCGGACCGGGCCGTCCGGTGAGCTGATCTCGCTGGCCGACCAGGACCGCGCCCGCTGGGACGCCTCGGCCATCGCCGAGGGCGTCGCGCTGGTCACCCGTGCGCTGCCGCGCGGGCCGGTCGGCCCGTACCAGGTTCAGGCCGCCATCGCCGCGCTGCACGACGAGGCGTCGAGCACCGAGGCGACCGACTGGCCGCAGATCCTGGCGCTCTACGGGGTGCTGGAACAGCTCTCCGGCAGCCCGGTGGTGGCGCTCAACCGGGCCGTGGCGGCCGCCATGGTGCACGGGCCGGCAGCCGGCCTGGCCGCTCTCGACGCGCTGGCCGACGACCCACGGTTGGCCGGGCACCACCGGCTCTCCGCCGCCCGCGCGCACCTGCACGAGATGGCCGGCGACCGAGCCCGGGCGATCGCCGACTACCGGGCCGCCGCCGGGCGGACGAGCAGCCTGCCCGAGCATCGCTACCTCATGGTGCGGGCGGCCCGGCTCGCCGCCGAACCCGGACCGACCGACCCACCGAACACTCAGGACTGAGGACCGCATGGCGTACGTGCTGCTGGGGATCGCCATCGCCGCCGAGGTGCTGGCGACCAGCCTGCTCAAGACCACCGCCGGGTTCACCCGGATCGGGCCGACGGTGGCCTGCCTCGGCGGCTATCTGCTGGCGTTCATTCTGCTGGCCCAGGCCGTCAAGGAGATACCGGTGGGCGTCGCGTACGCCCTCTGGTCCGGCCTGGGCACCGCCACCATCGTGGCGATCGGCGCGGTCTTCCTGGATGAGCCGGTCGGGCTGGCCAAACTCGCCGGCATCGCACTGATCATCGCCGGGGTCGTCATCGTTAACCTGGCCGGGAGCACCGACCACGGCTGAGCACGGTGGCCGGGCCCGGTGCGGGCCCGGCCACCTGCGCGTCGATCAGCTCGCGGTGCAGCTCACCTCCGGCCTGGCGTTGCTGCCGGTCCAGCTGGCGAGGAAGCCGAAACTGGTGCTGGCGCCGGCGGCCAGCCGGCCGTTGTAGGCCACGTTGCGCGCGGTCACCGCGGCTCCGCTGCTGGTCAGCGTCGTGTTCCAGGACTGGCTGACGCTCTGGCCGTTGGCGAAGGTCCACCGGGCGCTCCAGCCGGTGATCGCGGTCGCGCCGGCGGTCACCCGCACCTCACCCTGGAAGCCGCCCCGCCACTGGCCGATGACCGTGTACGTCGCCGTGCACCCACCGGCCGGCGGGGGCGTGGTCGGCGGCGGGGTCGTCGGCGGCGGAGTGGTGGGCGGTGGAGTGGTGGGTGGCGGAGTGGTGCCGCCGAAGACGCTGGCCTCCCGGGCGGTCTGCCGGATGCCGTTGGCGCCGTTGAAGATCCGCTGGCCCCAACTGGTCAGGCCGGCCGGGTTGCAGGCGGTGGCCATGTCGAGATACTCCACGCCGCCGCCGTTGCCGCTCCACGACCAGCCCAGCCAGCCGATCCCGTTGGCCTGGCTGTAGGCGAGGATGGTGTCCTCGTCGGGGTCGCCGTCGGAGTGGTTGAAGGCGAACTCGCCGACCACGATGGGCAGGCCGGCCGCCCGGAAGCGACCCAGGTAGTCGCTGATCTCCGCGGCGGTGTCGAAGACGCCGTACATGTGGATGGAGAAGACGGTGTTGCGGGCCGGGTCGGCGGCGAAGACCGAGGCGGCGTTGTCGCGCATCGTGAACGACCAGGCCTGCCCCCAGTTCGGCGCGTCCACCATGATCGTGTGGGTCAGACCGCCGGCGCGTAGCCGGGTGATCGCGTTGGCGTTGTCGGTGGCCCAGGAGGCGTAGTTCTGGTTGCCGTAGGGCTCGTTGCCGATGTTGACGATGACGTACTTCTCCTGGCCGGCCAGGACGTCGGCGAGACTGAGCCAGTAGTCGACGGCCCGGGCGAGGGTGATCGCGCCGCTCTGCTCGCCGTAGCCGGTGGTGTCGTGCACCTCCAGCACACAGATCAGCCGGTTGGCCTTGCACAGCGAGATGACGTTGGCGACGTCGGCGTTGGTGTTGCGGGTCCACCGGTCGCCGCTGGAGAGCACCACCCGGACGGTGTTCGCGCCGAGCGCCTTCACGTCGGCGAACGAGCTGGTCTGCTGTGGGTACCAGGTGTGCGCGTGGTTGACCCCGCGCATGATGAATTCGGTGCCGTTGGCGTCGTACAGCTTGCCGCCCGCGACGGTGAAACCGGCCGCGGCGTGCGCCGGCTGGCCGAACGCCAGCACGGCGACGAGCAGCGCGAGCAGGGCCGCGCCGGCGGCGGAGAGTCGAGTCTTCATGGCCTTCCTCAGGGAGGACCCCCGGTGCCCGACAGGGGTGGGACGTGACAGGGGAAGGCGGCTGCAGCCCGACAGCCGCCGCCCGGATCCCGGCGGCGCACGCATCAGCGTAGGGCGATGGATTGGTCGGCGCAACCGGTTCAGTGGCCGAGCCGCAGCCGGCGGACGGCCGTGACGGCCCACGCGAACGCGGGCCGTCACGGGGCGGTCATCCCCACCACAGGGTGTGCGCCACACCCGGCACTCTTAACCGGTTAAGACCGACCGTAGGCAGGTCACGGTCATCCGTCAAGCGCCTCCCGTCCGAACCGGACGGGAGGGTTGACCGCTGCCGAGCTGGGTATCCCGGGACGATCCGTCGGCGGGAAGGAGAAACCAGAATGGTCAGCGTCGGCTACACCCTGATGTGCGAGCAGGCCGGTCCGAAGCAACTGGTCGACCACGCGGTACGGGCCGAGGCGGCCGGCTTCGACCAGCTGGTGATCTCCGATCACTACTATCCCTGGCTGGATGCCCAGGGCCACTCCCCGTACGCCTGGTCGGTGCTGGGCGCGGTCGCCCACGCCACCTCCCGGGCGGAGCTGATGTCCTTCGTGACCTGCCCGATCCGCCGCTACCACCCGGCCGTGGTCGCGCAGAAGGCCAGCACCATCGGAGCGCTCTCGGACGGCCGGTTCACCCTCGGCCTCGGCGCCGGGGAGAACCTCAACGAGCACGTGGTCGGTGGCTGGCCGCACGTGCAGCAGCGGCACGAGATGTTCGAGGAGGCCCTGCAGATCATCCGACCGCTGCTCAACGGCGAGTCGCTGACCTTCTCCGGCAACCACTTCGACGTGCCCGACGCCTACGTCTGGGACCGCCCGGAGCAGCCGGTCCCGATGGCCATCGCCGCCTCGGGCCGACAGTCCGCCACCCTGGCCGCCGAGTACGGCAACGGCATCGTCGCCACCGAGCCCGACCGGCACATCATCGAGATGTACGACGACGCGGGCGGCGCCGGCCAGCCGCGCTACGGGCAGGTGGCCATCTGCTACGGCCCGGACGAGGCCGAGTGCCGCAAGATCGCGCACGACCAGTTCCGCTGGTTCGGGATGGGCTGGAAGGTCAACGCCGAACTGCCGGGCCCGGACTCCTTCGCCGCCGCCACCCAGTTCGTCCGCGAGGAGGACGTCGCCGACGGCATCGCCTGCGGCCCGGACGTGGACGCGCACGTCGAGGCGTTCCGGAAGTTCGTCGACGCCGGCTACACCCACGTGGCGATCGTCCAGATCGGCGGGGAGACCCAGCCGATGTTCCTCGACTGGGCGCAGGAGCAGCTGCTGCCCCGGCTGCGCGAGCTGTGAGGCTAACCCGGCCGGGCGGTTCGGTCGGGCCGAACTGCGGCTGGCGCTGGCCGCGCCCCGGCCGGCCGCCGGGCTGACCAGCGAGTGGCGGCAGGTCGGCGGACTGCGGACACACACCCGGCGCAGCACGGATCCCGGGACCGGGGCGCCGCCGATCGTGCTGGTGCACGGCCTGGCGGTCTCGCACCGCTACCTCACCCCGCTGGCCGTCGCGCTCGCCCCCACCCCCGCTTTCACGGACAGGTGAACCCCATGCGCTTCGGCAACACGGAGATCCGCCCGCTCGGCGGTGGCCTCGGCTGCCTCCTGATGATCCTCTTCTCGATCGTGGCCTCGGTCGTGCTGACCGTCCTGCTCAACCTGGTCCTCTGACCCGCCCGGCGCCGTGCGTCCCGGGCCGGGGCGCACGGGCCCGGCTCAGGCCGGGTCGAGGTCCAGCTCGGCGACGACGGGGTAGTGGTCGGAGGCGGTCTCGGCGTCCCCCTCGCGGACCACCCGGACGCACCGGCTCCGCTCGGCCACCGCCGCAGTGCCGAACAGGTAGTCCAGCCGCATCCCCGCGAACTCCTCCCCGCCGAACCGGGTGGGCACGGTGAGGCCGTCGGCCTCCGGTGCTCCGGCGGCGTACGAGAGCCAGAGGTCGACCAGGCCGGCGGCCCGCAGCCGGGCGACAGCGCGGGTGTCCACGGCGCCTCCGGTCCGCTGCAGGTGGCGCCGACGGTAGAGATCGGGCATCCCGGCCAGGCGCGCGGTGTGGTCGACGGTCGGGTCGAGCGAGTTGAGGTCACCGGTGACCAGCGTCAGCGGCCCCTGGGCGCGTCGCACCGCGGCCACCAGCCAGTCGACCTCCATCCGACGCCGTCCCCCGGAGTACGGGTGGAGGTGGGTGCTGAGCACGGTCAGCGGGCCGGCCGAGGTGGCCACCACGACGCGGGCGGCCGCGTGGTGGAACGGCCGACGCAGCGCCCCCGCGGCGACGACCCGAAGCGGCGGCCGGGCCAGCACCGCCACCGGCTGCCCGAAACACGACCGGGCCAGGTGCTGTGTCATCCCCACCCGACCCGCGATCTCGGCCATCAGTCCGCCCCGGTCGAAGCCGCGCAGCTCCTGCAGGGCCAGCACGTCCGGCGCCTGCGCCGTGACGACCCGGACCACCGCGTCCAGCCGGTCGGGGCCGCCCCGGTCCCGACCGCCGGTACGGATGTTCCAGGTCATCACGCGCAGCACGGCGCGGCGCTCAGTCGGCCCGGCCGGCCCGCGCCAGCTCGTCGTCGAGGGTGTCCACGTCCTCCGACTCGATGGCCGGCTGATTGCCTTCCTTCAGGTCGGCGTTGGGGCGGATGACCAGGTAGAGCAGCCCGATCCAGAGCGCGGAGAGCAGGATCGCGCCCATGAAGTCGGTCGGGTGGTGCATCCCGCGGTACATCCGGGACGTGGCCACCCCGACCGGCATGATCACCGCCAGCGCCACGAAGATCCAGCGCCACCAGCGGTCGGTACGCGGTAGCACGATGACGGCGATCGCCAGCCAGACGCAGATGGTCGCCGCGATGTGCCCGGACGGGAAGGAGGAGGTGGGCATCTGCCCGTCCAGGTTCTCCACCGGCGGGCGTGGCCGGTCGACCGCCCGGGCGGAGGCGAGGAAGAGGGTCAGCTCGCCGACCATCGCCAGCGCCACGAACAGCACCGGCCGCCAACGCCGCCACACCGCCAGCACCAGCGGACAGAACACCAGCGAGATCAGCAGGATGGCGTGCGTGTCGCCGAACTTGCTCCACCACCAGCTCACCTCGGTCAGCACCTCGGTGTGCCGATCGGCGAACCAGCGCGGCACCTCGGTGTCGAGCGTGGCGAAGAAGGTGCCCTTGGCGTGGTAGCTGACGTACGTGCCAAAGGCGTACAGCGCCCCGAAGACCAGCACCCAACCGACCAGCAGCTCGGCCACCGCCGAGCGAGGGTGGGCCAGCACGTGCTCCTCGGCCGGGGCGGGGGCGATGTCGTGCCCGGCCTCCGGTTCCAGACCCTCGCTCAGCGGCGGCACCGGGCGCCCCCGCTCGCGCCGCCACAGCCGGAACGCGTACGCGGTGACGCCCAGCCAGGCGGCGCCGAGCAGCCAGCCGGCCAGCACGTCGGAGACGAAGTGCACGCCCAGCGCGATCCGGGTCAGCCCGACCAGCGCCACCAGCACGGCCGTACCGGCGATCGCCGGCCTACGCCACCGGGGCGCCATCGCCGGCAGGAACACCAGCAGCAGCGCCCCGTACGCGACGAACGAGCCGAGCGCGTGCCCGCTCGGGAAGCTGTTGCCCGGCGCGCTGGCGATCGGCACGTCCACGACCGGGCGGAGCCGACCGACCAGCGTCTTCAGGGACGGGTCGAGGATCAGGCCACCGACCCCGGTGATGATCAGATAGACGGCCAACCGTGGCTGCCGCCGGATCAGCAGCCCGACCACGGCGATGGTGACCAGCCAGATGAGGATCGGCCGGCCGCCCAGGTCGGTCACCGCCTGGAGCACGGTGACCAGCGCGTGGTGCGGGGCGACGAGACCGTTGAACCACTCGGCGACCGCGTGGTCGGCGTCCTGCAACGGGCTCCACCGCATCCGGACGAGCAACAACAGCAGCCCGAAAGCCACCCCGGCGCCGGTGACGGCTACCAGGCCGGCGATGCTCCGCTCGGCGAAATGCCCGATCGGACGCCGCGCCACCTCTTTGAGCGCCGTCACCCCGCACCTCCCATGTCCATTGGCGAGGGCGCTTTACCCGATCGGCGCTGCCCGTACACGCGGGCGACCGGCGGCGGGCACTAGAGGGCGGTCATGTCCCCGGTGTCGAAGAGCTCGGCGCGGTCCGATTCGGGCTTCCACAGGTCCGGTTGGGCCGGCTCCTGCACGCCGATGCGCAGCGCCTCCAGCTGGGCGGCGAAGGCCAGCCCGCCGAACAGCGCCATCCCGGTGAGGTTGGCCCAGAGCAGCAGCGCCATCATCCCGGTCAGCGCGCCGTACGTCTGCCCGAAGCCGTCGCTGAACCGCACGTACGCGGCGAGCAGCAGGCTGGCGAGCCACCACAGCGCGGTGGCGATGCCGGCGCCGAAGAACAGCCAGGACAGGCCAGGCTGCTTGCGGCGCGGCGCACGCCGGAACAGCACCGCGACGGCGAGCACGGTCAGCGCGAGGCTCAGCGGGAAGCGGACCACGGTCCAGATGCCGTCGGCGACCTCGCCCCACTCGTAGTGCTCCCGCACCGAGTCGCCCATCGCGCCGCCGCCCACCAGGATCAGGAAGCCGGCGAGCGCGGGCAGGCCGGCGGTGACGGCCAGCACGGCGGCGCGGAGGTACTTCCACAGCGCCGGGCGGTCCCGCTCCACGCCGTAGATCCGGTTGGCTCCCCGTTCGATCTGGGCCATCGTGGTGGTCAGTGCGACCAGCCCGGTGAGCAGACCGAGGGTGAGCGCCAGCTCACCGGCGTCCTCGACGCGTTCACCCTCGCCGAGCAGCTCGGCCACCATCTGCTCGCTCTGGCCGGGGGTCAGCGCCAGCACGGTGTCGGCGACGATGCGGCCGCCCTCCTCGACGCCCAGCTCGCTGATCAGACCGGTGAGGGCGATCAGGAACGGCACCACGGCCAGGCAGAGTTGCAGCCCGAAGGCCCGGGAGTGGCTGAACCCGTCGCCGTAGCGGAACCGGATGAAGGCGTCCCGCAGCAGGTGCCAGCCGCCCTGGCGGCGCAGGGTGTGCCAGGCGTCGTCAGCGGAGAGCTCCTCGTCGGCCATCAGCCGGGTCTCCGGCACGATCCGGGTGCTACTCACGGCGTGCTTCCTCGATCAGCTGCTCGCCTCGCTCCCCGGCGCTTCGCGCGTCGACGGCCAGGTCGGGGGCCTGCTCAGGCTGGGGCACACACAGCCAGAGCGCCTGGGGTCGGACTTCCGCCCGCAGCCGCCGGCTGGGGGAGATGAGATCGCCGTCCAGCTCCCGGGGCTGGGCCCGGTTGCTGGTGACCACCACGCGCCGACCGCGGAACACCTCCATCTGCGGCACCCGGCCGTTGCGGCGGACCACCGCCCAGCCGAGCGCGAGCCAGTGCCGCAGGTTGCGCGGGGTGAGCACGGCGACGTCGAGCCAGCCGTCGTCCGGCTCGGCCTCGGTGAGCAGCCGCACGCCGCCTTGGAGCCGGCCCACGTTGGCGATCAGCACCGAGCGGGCCCGGCGGCGTACCGGCGGCCGGTCGTCGATGCGGATCTGCACCCGCATCGGCCGGTCCCGCAGGTGACGCGCGGCGCCCACCACGTATGCCGGCCAGCCGATGCGGGCCTTGGTGGTCTCGGAGGTGGCGGCGAGCATCTGGGCGTCGAAGCCCATCCCGGCCATCACCGTGAAGTACCGGTCCTCGACGGCGCCGACGTCGAGCAGCCGCCGGCCGCGCTCGACGGCGACCTGGAGCCCGGCGGCCAGGTCGGTGGAGAGACCCAGGTTGGCGGCGAGCAGGTTGCCGGTGCCCTGAGGCAGCACGGCCAACGCCACGTCGGTGCCGACCAGGGCGCTGACGCAGGACATCACCGTGCCGTCGCCGCCGCAGGCGAAGACCAGGTCGACGCCGGCCTTGACGGCCTGCTCGGTCTGGCCGCGGCCGGGGTCGTCGACGGTGGTCTCGAACCACTGCGGCTCGGGCCAGCCGGCGGCGGCCAGGGCGTCGTTCACGGTGCGGCGCAGGTCGTCGAGATCGGCGACCTTCACCGGGTTGACCACCACGGCGGAGCGCAGTCCACCGTCGCCGCCCGAGGGCCGCCTGTCCTGTCGAGCATCCACGGCGCCAGTGTGCAGCACCGGGGCGGCTTCAGCGAGCCCGCGAGCGGCCCGCGTCGGAAGTGCCACAGACAGGTTTCAACGCGCCGGCCACCGCATCGTCAGGCCGCCGTCCGTAGCGCGCTCTCCACCCGGCGGCGCAGGTCGTCGAGGTCGACCCCGGCCTCGGTGAGCACCAGCGCGCCCATCCCCTGCCCCTCGCGGAGCACCCCGAGCAGGATGTGTTCGGTGCCGATGTGGTGGTGCCGCAGCCGCACCGCCTCCCGCAGCGACAACTCGAGCGCCTTCTTCGAGCGGGGCGAGAAGGGCCCGCCCAGGTACCGCCGGCGGCCCCAGCGTCGGCGCGGCGCCGGCACGGCCTCGCGCAGGGCGTCCGGGCCGAAGGACTGCTCGATGCGGGCCACGATCGCGGCCAGGTCGATGCCGATTTCCCGCAGTGCCGCCGCGTCGGCGTCACCGAGGCCGGCGCCACCGCTGGCGGTGTGCCGGCGGATTCGCTCACGCAGGTCGTCGGCGCGTACGTCGGCGTCGGCCAGCACCCGGCTGGCCAGACCCGCCTCGTCGGCCGTCAGGGCGAGCAGCAGGTGCTCGGTGCCGACCGGGCGCTGGCCCTCGGCCCGCGCCTCCTCCAGCGCCCGCCGCACGACCGTGCGCGCCCGGTCGGTGAACCGTTCGAACATCACGCCTCCCAGGATTGATTGACCGCCGGCCGCCCGGCGTGCTTCTTGTGAACCGCCTGCCGGCTGACCTCGAGCGCGTCGGCGATCTCCTGCCAGGACCAGCCCTGTCGACGGGCGTTGTCCACCTGGACCACCTCGAGCCGCTCGAGCAGCCGGCGCAGCGCGCGGACGGCGCGCAGCCCGACCCGGGGGTCGGTGCTGCCGGCTGCCGCCGCGAGTTCCGTCGCCTGACTCATGTCGTCAACATACGTTGACGGTGCCACTCGTGTCAACCATCGTTGACGAGCTGCCGCCATCACGTCCGGCGGCGCTGCCCGATCCGGCCCGCCATCGTTACCACCCGACTACCCTCGGTCAGGGACAGCGTGGTCGTGCCGGGCGCGACGCCCGGGAGGTGATGTCGGATGGCTACATCCGCCGATGCAGCGGTGCTGGTTGGCCTCGGCTCGGACCGCGACCTCCCGGTCGTTCACCAGGCCGCGCAGGAGGCCTCCGCGCACGGCCGGCCACTGCACCTGCTGCACACCTTCGACTGGCACGCGGCCTTCTCCGCCGACACCGTCGCCGCGCCCCGGGACCACGCCGAGGATCTGATCACGCGGGGCGCGCAACTGGCCCACGGGATCGAACCGGGGCTGACCGTCCGCGGGGAGATCGTCGAGGGCGGCATGTTGCCGATCCTGATCCGTCGATCGGAAGCAGCCTTCCTGCTCGCGGTCGGCGACAGCGGGATGGCCGGCACCGCCAGGTGCATTCCGGCCGACACGTCCGCCGTGCAGCTGGCCGCGCGGGCCGGCTGCCCGCTGCTGGTGGTCCGCCAGGAGCAGCCGCCGCCGGGCCCGGTGCTGGTCGGGGTGGACGGATCGCCCAGCTCGACCCTCGCTCTGGAGTGGGCCTTCGAGTGCGCGGCCCGGCGCTGCACCCGGCTGCTGGCGCTGCGGGTGGTGGAGCCCGACGAGGACACCGACAGGGTCAGCGACCAGCTGGCCGAGGTCGTGGCCCGGTTCTCCACCCGTCGGACGGACGTGGAGGCCCAGTGCCGCGTCATCCGTGGCGATCCCGGACAGGTGCTGGTGGACGTGTCCCGCTCGGCGCAGGTCGCGCTGGTCGCCGCCCGGGGCGACGAACCGGGCCGCGGGATGCTGGGGGCGGTCGCCCAGTCCATGCTCTACCACTCCCCGGCCCCCGTGATCGTCGTCCGAGGGCTGGCCGAGGCCCCGCTCACCGGGCCCGACGCCCGCCCGAACCGGGACCAACGGCCCTGACCTCGGGGCGCAGGCGACGGCGAGGCTGGACGTCGGATGCCCCACTCCCCGATCTGCGAGAGGCACAGCATCATGGACACCGCACTCGATCCGAACCGGTCGATCACCGACGACGAGCTGCGCCGACTGCACGCCTACTGGCGCGCCGCGAACTACCTCACCGTCGGGCAGATCTACCTGCTCGACAACCCGCTGCTGCGGGAGCCCCTGACCCCCGACGACATCAAACCGCGGCTGCTCGGCCACTGGGGCACCAGCCCCGGGCTCAACCTGATCTACGCCCACCTCAACCGGGTGATCGTGGCGCGCGACCTGAACGCCATGTTCGTCACGGGCCCCGGGCACGGCGGGCCGGCCATCGTGGCCAACACCTGGCTGGAGGGCACCTGGTCGGAGCGCTACCACGACGTGTCGCGCGACGAGGCGGGAATGGCCCGACTGTTCCGCCAGTTCTCCTTCCCCGGCGGCATCCCCAGCCATGTGGCGGCGGAGGTGCCGGGTTCGATCCACGAGGGCGGCGAGCTGGGGTACGCGCTGAGCCACGCCTACGGCGCCGCCTTCGACCACCCGGACCTGGTGGTGGCCTGCGTGATCGGCGACGGCGAGGCCGAGACCGGGCCGCTGGCCGGCAGCTGGCTCTCCAACGTCTTCCTCAACCCGGCCCGCGACGGCGCGGTGCTGCCCATCCTGCACCTCAACGGCTACAAGATCGCCAGTCCGACCGTACTCGCCCGGATCCCCGAGGCGGACCTGCTCGACCTCCTGCGCGGCTCCGGCTACCAGCCGTACGTGGTGGCCGGTGACGACCCGGCCCAGGTGCACCGCACCCTCGCCGCGACGCTGGACCGGGCGCTGGACGAGATCGCCGCGATCCAGCAAAGGGCCCGCTCCGGCGGCGTCGTCGAGCGTCCCCGCTGGCCGATGATCATCCTGCGGACGCCGAAGGGCTGGACCGGCCCCCGCGACGTCGACGGCAAGCAGGTGGAGGGCACCTACCGCGCCCACCAGGTGCCGCTGTCACAGGTACGCGACAACCCGGCGCACCTGGCCGAGCTGGAGCACTGGCTGCGCAGCTACCGCCCGGAGGAGCTGTTCGACGCGACCGGCGCGCCGGTGGACGAGCTGCGGACACTGCCGCCGCGCGGCGACCGGCGGATGAGCGCCAACCCGGTCACCAACGGCGGCGTGGTGCTCCGCGACCTGCGCCTGCCCGACTTCCGCGACTACGGCTTGGAGGTTCCCCACCCGGGCGAGCCGATGGCCGGCGCGACCGGGGTGCTCGGCCCGTGGCTCCGGGACGTCATCGCCGCCAACCCGCAGACGTTCCGGCTGTTCGGCCCGGACGAGGTCGCCTCCAACCGGCTGGACGCCGCCTTCGAGGTGACCGACCGGGCCTGGGTGGCGGGCACGGTGCCGGGCGATGAGCACCTCTCCCCAGACGGCCGGGTGATGGAGGTGCTCTCCGAGCACCTGTGCCAGGGCTGGCTGGAGGGCTACCTGCTGACCGGCCGGCACGGCCTGTTCACCAGCTACGAGGCGTTCATCCACATCGTCGACTCGATGCTCAACCAGCACGCCAAGTGGCTGAAGGTGACCCGGGCCATCCCCTGGCGGCAGCCGCTCGCCTCGCTGAACTATCTGCTCTCCAGCCACGTCTGGCGGCAGGACCACAACGGCTTCTCCCACCAGGACCCGGGCTTCATCGACCACGTGGTCAACAAGAAGGCCGAGGTGGTTCGGGTCTACCTGCCGCCGGACGCCAACACCCTGCTCGCCACGATGGACCACTGCCTGCGCAGCCGGCACTACATCAACGTGGTGGTGGCCGGCAAGCAGCCGGCACCGAACTGGCTGACGATGACCGAGGCGATCCAGCACACCCGGCGTGGCCTGGGCATCTGGGAGTGGGCCAGCAACGACGGCGGCACCGAGCCGGACGTGGTGCTGGCCTGCTGCGGTGACGTGCCCACCCTGGAGACGCTGGCCGCCGCCGAGCTGCTGCGTCAGCATCTCCCGGAGCTGAAGGTGCGACTCGTCAACGTGGTGGACCTGATGCGGCTCCAGCCGGACACCGAGCACCCGCACGGCCTGACCGACAGAGAGTTCGACACCATCTTCACCGAGGACCGCCAGATCATCTTCGCGTACCACGGCTATCCGTGGCTGATCCACCGGCTCACCTACCGCCGTACCAACCACGAGAACCTGCACGTGCGCGGCTACAAGGAGGAGGGCACCACCACCACCCCGTTCGACATGGTGATGCTCAACGACCTGGACCGCTTCCATCTGGTCATCGACGTCATCGACCGTGTGCCCGGGCTGGCCGCCCGCGCCGCGCACCTGCGGCAGCAGATGGTCGACGCCCGGCAGTCGGCGCGCGACTACACCCGCCGGTACGGCGAGGACGACCCACAGGTCGCGGAGTGGCGCTGGATCCGCGAAACCGATCCGACCAACCGCTGAGGAGGACGACGTGCGTGACGCGGAGATCCTGGTCGGCTACGACGGCTCGACCGACGCCTCGGTGGCTCTGGACTGGGCGCTGGACGAGGCCGAGCACAGCGGCCAGCCGGTGCGGCTGGCGTACGTCTTCGAATGGCTGACCGTGGCCGGCTGGGTCGGTCCGGGCGTGGCGCCCGGCGTCTGGCCGGACGACACCGCACGGCGGCAGGTGGAGGAACTGGTCCGGAAGGCGGCGACGCAGGCCGCCGCCGCGCATCCCGGGCTCACCGTCACCGGCGAGGTGTACGACGGCCCGCCCGCCCTGGTGTTGCAGGAACGCTCGGCCGAGGCCGGTCTGCTGGTGCTCGGCAGCCGCGGCCACGGCGGGTTCGGTGGACTGCTCGTCGGGTCGACGGCGGTGGCGGTCGCCGCGCACGGGCACTGCCCGGTCGTGGTGGTCCGGGACGGGGCCAGCGGGGCACCGGCCGACGCGTCGGGTGGACCGGTGGCGGTCGGCGTGGACGGCTCCGAGCCGTCGCTGGTGGCGCTCGGCTTCGCCGCCGAACGGGCGGCCCAGCGGCGGGTGCCGCTGCGCGTGCTGCACGCCTGGACCCAGGGCCCCGGCGGGGCGGCCGGAGCGCCGGACGAGCGGGCCGCCGTGGAGCAGTCGCTGGAGCCGTGGCGGCGGACGTACCCGGATCTCGCCGTGAGCATCGACCTGGTCCCGGGCAGCCCGGCGGCCATGCTGATCGAGGCGAGCCGTGACGCGCGGCTGGTGGTGGTGGGCAGTCGGGGCCGGGGCGGGCTGGCCGGCATGCTGCTGGGCTCGGTCAGCCAGCAGCTGATCCAGCACGCCCACTGCCCGGTCGCCGTCGTCCGGGAACGTTGACCCCGGGGGCGTAACGACCCGGCCCGACCGGGACCTACGACCCCTGCGCGCCGTCGTCGGATGCCACAGGATGGAGCGGGCAACCCCACGCGCATCACCGCCACGTCAGGCACGATTGGCAGAGACGGAGAGGTCGTGACGATGAGTCAGGAAGGCCAGCTGACCACCGCGCTGGCGGCGGCCGCGGCAACCGCCGGCCACGCCCCCTCGGTGCACAACACCCAGCCGTGGCGCTGGCGGGTGCTGCCCGACGCGTTGGAGCTGCGCACGGTCCGCGACCGCCAGCTCGCGGCCACCGACCCGGAGGGCCGGCTGCTCGCCCTGAGCTGCGGCGCGGCCCTGCACCACGCCCGGCTGGCGCTGGCCGCCGAGGGGTGGCGCGCGGTGGTGGAGCGGCTGCCCGACCCGAGCGACACCGAGCTGCTGGCCCGGCTGACCACCCTGGACCGCGCCGAGGTCGACCCGGACGCGATGCGGATGGTGCAGTGCATGCAGGTCCGGCACACGGACCGGCGGCCGGTCAGCGACGAACCGGTGCCCACCGCCGCGATCGAAGAGATCATCCGAGCGGTCACCGCCGAGGGCTGCCGGCTCCAGATCCTCGACCGCGACCAGGTGCTGGAGCTGGCCGCCACGGCGGCGCACGCCGACACGGTCGAGGCCGAGGATCCGGCGCTGCGCGCCGAGCTGGCGTACTGGACCAGCCGCGCCGGCACCGGCACCGGGCTGCCGCCGGAGGTGCTGCCCGAGCAGCCCCCGCAGACCACCGTGCCGGCCCGCGACTTCGGCCGCCCCGGCAGCCTGCCGGTAGGCCCCGGCCACGACCGCATGGCGGTGTACGCGCTGCTGCACGGCGACGAGGACGAACCGGACAGCTGGCTGCGCGCCGGCGAGGCGCTCTCCGCCGCCTGGCTGACCGCCACCCGGCTCGGCGTGTCGGCGGTGCCGCTCAGCGCGGTGGTGGAGGTGCCGGGCACCCGGCAGACCCTGCGACAGCTGCTCTCCGGCCTCGGCTTCCCGTACCTCGTGCTGCGGTTGGGGATCGCGGACCCGGCGCACGCGGGCCCGCCACACACCCCGCGGCTGACCACCGCGCAGGTGGTCGACACCTCCGCGGTCCGCGGCGGGCACGGCTGACGGGCCTGGACAGGACGGGCACCGGCGATACCATCGCGCGGTGACCAGCACGCCACAGCCCCGCAAGGAAGCCCAGGTGACCCCGTCGCTCGGGCTGAGCCCGCTGTCCCGGGTCCACCTCGACGAGCTGCTCCAGGAGATGCTGGACCGGGTCGGCGAGGTGGTCACCAGCCGGGAGCGGCTGCGCGCCCTGCTCGACGCGGTGGTCGGCATCGGCACCAACCTCGATCTGCGCAGCACCCTGCAACGCATCGTGCAGGCGGCCTGCGAGCTGGTCGGCGCCCGGTACGGGGCGCTGGGCGTGGTCGGCCCGGACCGGCTGCTCTACGACTTCATCGTGCACGGCATCACCCCGGAGCAGCACGCGCAGATCGGCGACCTGCCGCACGGTCGGGGCGTGCTCGGCCTGCTCATCGACGACCCCCGGCCGCTGCGGATGCCGGACATCACCCAGCATCCCCGCTCCTACGGCTTCCCGCCCAACCACCCGCCCATGCACAGCTTCCTGGGCGTGCCGGTGCGCATCCGGGAGCAGGTGTTCGGCAACCTCTACCTGGCCGAGAAGCAGGGCGGCGCGCAGTTCACCGAGGACGACGAGGAGATCGTGGTCGCGCTCGCCGCCGCGGCCGGCGTGGCCATCGAGAACGCCCGCCTGTACGCCCTGGCGCACCGGCGGGAACGCTGGCTGGCGGCGACCGCCGAGATCACCACGGTGCTGCTCGGCGAGGTCCGCCGCACCGACGCGCTGGCGCTGGTCGCCCGCCGCGCCCGGGAGGTCGCCGAAGCCGAGCTGGCGCTGGTCATGCTCTACGACACCGACGCCGCGCAGTACACCGTCGAGGTGGTCGACGGCGCCGACGAGCAGGCGCGCGCGCTGGTCGGCACGGTCCTGCCGGCCGCCGACACCAGCTTCGGCGCGGCGATCGCCGAGGGCCGGCACGACCAGGTGGACGATCTCGCGCACGCCGCCCCGTGGCCGGCGCTGCTGCACACCGGGCCGGCGGTGATCTCCCCGCTGGCCACCGCCGAGACCCTGCACGGCGTGCTGGTGGTGGCCCACCGGCCGGACCGCGGTGGCGGCGCCACCGAGGACGACGTGGCCCTGCTGGGCAGCTTCGCCGGTCAGGCGGCGCTGGCCATGGAACGGGCCCGCGGCCAGGAGGAGCGGGAGCTGCTGGTGGTCCTGGAGGACCGTGAGCGGATCGCCCGCGACCTGCACGACGTGGTGATCCAGCGGCTCTTCGCCACCGGCCTGCAACTGCAGAGCGCCGCGCCGATGATGACCCGCCCAGAGGTGGCCAAGCGGATCAACGCCGCCGTCGACGATCTGGACGCGACCATCCGGGACATCCGCCGGACCATCTTCGAGCTGCGTACGCCGATGACCGCGGCTCTGCGTACAGAGATCCGTGAGGCGATCGAGGTGGCCGCCGAGTCGTTGGGCCACAAACCCCACCTGGAGCTGACCGGGCCGGTGGACAGCGCCGTCCCGGACGCGGTCCGCCCGGACCTCACCGCCGTGTTACGCGAGGGGCTGTCCAACGCGGTACGCCACGCGCAGGCCACCCAGGTCACCGTTGGCGTCCGCGTCGACGCCAGACACGTCACCGTCACGGTCACCGACGACGGGGTGGGCTGCGACCCCGCCGCCGCCCGGGGCGGCCTGATCAACCTGAGCGAACGCGCCGAACGTCACGGCGGCACCTTCACGGTCCGCCCGGTCGAGCCGCACGGCACCGAGGTCAGCTGGTCCGTGCCGCTGCGCGACTGACCGGGGCGGGTCGGCTCAGGAGGTCTTACCGAGCAGGCGGGTGGCCAGGACGGCGGCCTGGGTGCGGCGCTCCAGACCCAGCTTGGCCAGCACGCTGGAGACGTAGTTCTTCACCGTCTTCTCGGCCAGGAACATCTTCCCGGCGATCTCCCGGTTGGTCAGCCCCTCCGCCACGTACTCCAGGATCCGCCGCTCCTGCTCGGTGAGCGACTTCAGCTCGCGCGGCTGCTCGACGCCGTTGCGGATGCGCTCCAGCACCCGGGTCGTGATCGCCGGGTCGAGCAACGACTGCCCGGCCGCCACCCGCCGCACCGCGTCGACCAGGTCGGTGCCGCGGATCTGCTTGAGCACGTACCCGGCGGCACCCGCCATGATCGCCGCGAACAGCGCCTCGTCGTCCTCGTACGAGGTGAGGATCAGACCCTTGATGGACGAGTCGACGGCGCGCACGTCCCGACACACGTCGATGCCGTTGCCGTCGGGCAGCCGCGCGTCGAGGATCGCCACGTCGGGCCGCAACGCCGGAATACGGCGGGCCGCCTCCAGGGCGGAGCCGGACTCGCCGACCACCTCGATGTCGCCGCTGCTCTGCAACAGGTCGGCCAGGCCACGGCGGACGACCTCATGGTCGTCGAGGAGGAACACCCGGATCATTCCTCGTTTCTACCCCGGTCCCGCGACCCGCGCACGGGCCGAAGGTCCCGACCGGGGCGGTCCGAGGTCCGGGGTGGGCCGGCGCACCAGCCAGGGGCGGTGGGGCCCGACGGGTCGGGACGTCCGGCCCTGCCCGGCACCCACCCGACGGACGGACCGTAGGGGTGCGGCGAACGTCGGAGCACCGCCGGCTGCCGGCCATCGGAGAGGAGCACCGCCATGGACATCGGCTACACATCGGCCCACCTGCGGACCGCCGCCGTGGACGCGGTCCGGGCACCCTCGCTGCACAACACCCAGCCGTGGCGGTTGCGGCTGCGCGACGGCGGGATCGAGGTGCTGGCCGACCCGGCCCGGCGGCTGCCGGCGACCGACCCGAGCGGGTGGGGTGTCCGCATCGCCTGCGGCGCGGCGCTGTTCAACCTGCGGATCGCGCTGGCCGTGGCCGGCGTCCCGGCCCGGGTGCGGCTCCGCCCCGACCCGGCCGAGCCGGACCTGCTGGCCCGCCTGGTCCCGGACGTTCCGCGCCCGCCCACGCCCGGCGAGCAGAGCCTGCACGCCGCCATCCCCCGCCGGTTCAGCAACCGGATGCCGTTCTGGCCGAACCCGGTGCCGGCGGACGCACGGTGGCGGCTCGGCGAGGCGGCCCGCGCCGAGCAGTGCTGGCTGGAGCTGTTGATCGGGGTGAGCGCGTTTTCCGCGTTCGGCGAGATCGCCCGCGGCGCGCACCGCGTACTGGAGCGTGACCCCGCCTACCGGTCAGAGCGCGAGCGGTGGCTCCGCCAGGAGCCCGCGCCGGACGGCGTGCCGGCCTCGGCCGGCGGTCCGCAGGGCGAGCCGCAGGACGTGCTGCCGGCGCGCGGTTTCGGCGGGCGCGACCGAGCCCCGAGGCGCGACTTCGAGCCGGAGCCACTGGTGGGGGTGCTCGGCTCGGTGGGCAACACCGCCGTCGACCAGGTGGTCGCCGGGCAGGCCCTGCAACGGGTGCTGCTCACCGCCACCGACGCCGGGCTCAGCGTGTCGCTGCTCTCCCAGCCGATCGAGGTACCCGGCGCGCGGGAGCAGCTACGGCTGTCACTGGGCCGGTTCGGCACGCCGCAGATGGTGCTGCGGATCGGTTACGGCCAGCCCGGCCGGCCGACCCCCCGCCGCGCTGTCGACGAGGTGCTGGACCTGCCGGTGGCGCCGGCCCCCTGAGCCGGCGCCACCGCCCCGCTCGACGAACCCCCGTTCAGGCGGCGAGCAGCGCCGCCTCCCGCGCCGGGTCCAACCCCACCGTCGCCCGGCGCGGCTTGCCGGCACGCGGCGGCACCGACCCCACCGCGTCCAGCCAGCGCCAGGTGTCGGCGACGGTCTCCGTCACCGGGCGGCAGGTCAGCCCCGCCGCGTACGCCTTCTCCACGCCGCGCTCCTGCAACCACCGGAACTCGTGACGCGGCGGAATCCAGATCGGCAGGTCGTTCCAGGGCACGACGCCGGCGGCCAGGATCGCTGCCGGGTCGGTCCAGCGCAGCGTCGCGCCGGAGCCGGTGACCTTGACGACCGAATCCAGCAGCTCACCCATGGTGGTGTGCCCCGAACGGCTGACCACGTTGAACGCACCGCCGACCCCTTCGGCGGCCCGGTCCAGCGTCCACCCCACCAGATCGCGTACGTCGATGTACTGCACGGGCAGGTCCACCGGGCCGGGCGCGAGCACGTCACCGCCGCGGGCCACCCGCCGCAACCACCAGGGCAGCCGGCCGATGTCCTCCCCCGGCCCGAGGATCAACCCGGCACGCACCAGCAGCGCCCGCTCGCCGTAGACCTCCGTCGCGGCCAGCTCCCCGCCCGCCTTGCACTCCGCGTAGTCCCCGTCGACGGCATCGGCGGACGCGTCCACAGTGGGTGCCTCCTCGCCGACGTGCGTCGGCGCCGGCGGGGCGTAGACCGATCCGCTGGAGATGTAGGCGTAGTGCGGGACCGCCCCGACCAGCGCGCGGGCCGCGTCCCGCACCGCCCGGGGAGCGCTGTCCCAGGTGTCGACCACCAGGTCCCACTCACCGCCCGCCAGCGCCGCCAGGCCGCCCGGCGCGCTCCGGTCACCCCGCAACCGGTGTACGCCGGGTGGCGTCGACCCGTGCAGCCCCCGGTTGAACACCGTCACCGACCAGCCCCGACGGACCGCTTCGGCGACCGTCGCACCACCCACGAAACCCGTCCCGCCCAGCACCAGCAGTCTCATGCGGTCCACCCTGCCGGGTCGTGGCGACGGGCGGCACCCGTGTTCACCCGTAGCGGATCTCCCCACAGCAGAACGCGCTCCGACGGCGACGTCGTCCAACGCGGAACGGCTCGTTACCGGTATTCCGGTAACGAGCCGTTTTCGTTGGTGGGCGATACTGGGTTTGAACCAGTGACCTCTTCCGTGTCAAGGAAGCGCGCTCCCACTGCGCCAATCGCCCGTGGTGACCGCCCGAACCGGCAGCCAGGCCCCGTGGGGCGGATCGCGAGCGGACGACGGGATTCGAACCCGCGACCCTCACCTTGGCAAGGTGATGCGCTACCAGCTGCGCTACGTCCGCACGTCGCCGGTGTGCCCCGGCGACAGGTGAACTCTACCCGATCGCAAGATCGCCCGGAGCGCCACCCTGGCCGGTGGCGGGTTGCGTTGGTCGGCGCCGGGGTACTGAAGGGCTCGACAGCGCACCACATCCCCCTAAGGAGGCTGTCGTGGGTATCGGCACCAGCATCTTCCTGATCGCGCTCGGCGCGATCCTCACCTTCGCGCTGGACGCGAGCGTCGGCGGCATCAACCTCGACGTGGTCGGCTGGATCCTGATGGCGGCCGGTGTGCTCGGCCTGATCATGACCACGCTGATCTGGGGTCGCCGCCGTGCGGTGGTCACCACCAGTGAGCAGCCGGTGGAGTACCGCCGGGTCGAGGAGCGGCGGGACATCGGCCCGCCGCTGTGACACGACCACCGGCGGCGCCGGCGGATCACGCGATGCCGGGCCGGCTACCTCGATCGAGGTGGCCGGCCCGTCGCATCCGTGACCCCGACTGACCGCGGGAGGCACCGCCTCCTTCCGGCACCGCACGGCCCTCGTCGCTCAACGCATCAGCGCGTTGAGCGTTCCGTAGTCGAGGGCGTCCGCCAGCGCGCCGTACGTGCCCGCGCCGAGGGCCTCGTCCGCCGCCCGGCGGGCGACCGCGTACGCGGCCTCCGCGACCGACGAGCCGAGGCTCACCCGGGCCACCCCCAGCCGGGCCAGCTCCCCCACCGTCGGCGCACCCGGCCCGGCGAGCACGTTCAGCGGCGCCGGCACCGCCCGCACCAGCGCGCGGATGGTCACGGGGTCCACCACCCCGGGCACGAAGATGGCGTCCGCGCCGGCGGCGAGATAGGCGGTGGCCCGGGCCACGGTCTCGTCGACGTCCCCGGCGCCGCTGAGGAACGTGTCGATCCGGGCGTTGACGTAGAGCGGCAGCCCCGCCGCGTCGGCCGCGCCCCGCACCGCGCCGATCCGGGCGCACTGGTCGGGCACGTCGCGCAACGGCGCGCCGGCGTCGCGTCGGGCGTCCTCGATGTTCACGCCGACCGCACCGGCGTCGAGCACGGCGCGGGTGGTCAGGCCGACCTCCGCCGGCGTCGCGCCGTACCCGGACTCGATGTCCGCGGTGACCGGCAGCGCCACCGAGGCGGCGACCCGGCCGACCATATCGACGGCCGCGTCGCGGCCGAGGACGTCGCCGTCGGGTACACCCAGGCTCCAGGCGACGCCGGCGCTGGTGGTGGCCACCGCGCGGGCGCCGGCGGCCGCCACGATGCGGGCGCTCGCGGCATCCCAGGCGTTGACCAGGACCAGCGGCGACCCTGGTGTGTGCAGGGATCGGAACAGTTCGGCTCGGGTGTGTTGTTCGCTCACACGGCAAGTCTCGGCCGGCCCCGACCCTGGCGGTAATGTTTCAGTCCCAGCTGAATCCACCGGGGGTGCCGTGGTCGCCATCAGCCTGTCGGCGGGTGCGGTCGCCCGCATCCGGTTCGCCGTCTCCTGCCTGTGGGAGGTCGTCGCGAGCATCCGGGTGCTGCGCGACCCCGGGGACCACGCCGTCCACCTGCCCTGGGTACGCCGGGTCCGTCCACCGCTGGTCGAGGCCGGGTTGATCGACGCTAACGGCGGGCTGCTCTGGCAGCTGGTGCCGGCCCGGCCCAGCTACCTGGCCGACTTCCTCACCCCGCCGCCCGCCGGCCTCATCCCGGACCTGGCCGCCGAACTGGCCGCCGTCCGCGCCACCCCGACCGACACCGTCCGCGCGCACCTGGACCTGTACCCGGGCGACCGCACGCCCGCGCTCGCCGCCCTGTACGCAGACCCGCCGGTCGGGCTGCGCCGGCTGACCGAGGAGATCGAGGCGTACTGGCGGATCGCCCTGGCCCCGCACTGGCCCCGGCTGCGGCTGCTGCTGGACGCCGACGTCGCCGCCCGCGCTCGCCTGCTCGCCGAGGACGGCGCGGCGGTGCTCCTCAACGATCTGCACCGCCAGGTCCGGTGGGAGGACGACACCCTGCTCGTCGCGCAGCGGCACTGCCTGGCCCCGGACGTCGCGGACGGTCCGGGCCTCGTGCTGGTTCCGTCGGTCTTCGTGTGGCCGTCGGTGGCGAGCGTGTCCGCCGGGGACGCGCCGCAGCTCGCCTATCCCGCCCGTGGGCTCGGCGCGCTCTGGGAGCATCCGACCGGCGTCCCGGACGCGCTGGCCGCCGTGCTCGGGCGCGGCCGGGCCCGGCTGCTCTCCGAGCTGATCGGGCCGGTGAGCACCACCGAGCTGGCCCGGCGCAGTGGCATGTCGCCCGGCGGGGTCTCCCAACATCTCACCGCGTTACGCGCGGCCGGTCTGGTGGTGACCCAGCGCCAGGGCCGCACGCTGCTCAACACCCGCACCGACCTCGCCGAGGCGCTGCTCTCCGCGACCGGGTAGGCCGATGCGGCGTGCGGGTGGGTCGGCGCCGGACCGGGCGCTCCGGGTGCCGCCGCGTCAGAACTCGATGACCAGCCGGCCCCGCACCCCGCCCGCCTCAAGGATCCGGTGCGCCCGGGACGCCTCCTCCGGCGGGAACCGGCCGGCGACACGGAGGGTCAGGGCACCCTCCTCGGCGAGCCGCCGAAGCAGGTCGAGCTTGTCGCGCCGTCCGTCGTAGTCGTGCACGAACGCCGGCACCAGGGTGAGGTCCGGACGGGCGGCCCGGGCAAGCTCCGCCGGATCCGGCGC
This sequence comes from Micromonospora sp. NPDC005163, assembly GCF_053599835.1. Classification (NCBI taxonomy): domain Bacteria; kingdom Bacillati; phylum Actinomycetota; class Actinomycetes; order Micromonosporales; family Micromonosporaceae; genus Micromonospora; species Micromonospora sp. NPDC005163. The sequence goes on along the minus strand of NZ_JBSFYP010000025.1, from coordinate 25,943 downwards.
GCGCCGACACCGGCCGGCCTGCACATCGCCGAAGCCACCGACCTGGACGCGTTCGTCGGCGCCTACGCCCGGGTGTCCGGAATCCCGGCGGAAGGCGCGGCGGCGGCGATCGAGCGGGAGAAGGCGTTCGCCGGCGACGGCACGGTGATCAGGCTGGCCGGTCGCCTCGACGACGGCCGGATCGTCGGGACGGCCGTGGCCTGGCTCAGCCACGGGCTGCTCACCCTGTACTTCGTCGGCACCCAGCCCGAGCAGCGCCGGCGGGGCATCGGCGCGGCGATGACCAGGGCCGCGCTCGACCTGGCCGCCGGGCGGGGCGTCCGCACGGCGGCACTCACCTCGACGCCCGTCGGCGAGCCGGTCTACCGCCGCCTCGGCTTCCGCACCGTGGGCACGTTCCGGCTGCTGACCTTCTGAGCCGAGCCGGAAGCGAGCGCGTGGCCTACGCCCGCAGTGCCTCGGCGGTGGCCGCCACGAAGCCCTCCGGATTGTCCAACATGATGTTGTGACCGGCGTCCGGCACGGCGACCACCCGCACGCCGGCGTCGGTGAGGGCACGCACACCCGTCGGCTCGCTGTCGGCCGGGTGGAGGTAGGTGCGCGGCACCGGTAGGTCGAGCAGCAGGTCGCGCATGGTGGGTGTGGTGCCGCGGCCGAGGTGGGAGGCGGTCCGGTAGAGCGCCTCCGCACCGGTGAGTCGCATCGTCGCCGCCCAGGCCGGCCCGACACGGTCGAGCGTCTCGGATCGGCCGTCGCCGTGCAGGAACTGCTCCTCGGTGTAGCGGGCGCGGATCCCGACGCCCGGAGGCTGCGGGTCGAGGGTGGCATCGACAAGAACCAGGGCCGCGACAAGGTGCGGGTGGCGGGCGGCCAGGACGATGGCGACCGAGCCGCCCATGCTGTGCGCGATCACCTCCGCGGCGCTGACCCCGGCCGTGGTCAGCGCGGTGGCGAGCAGGTCGGCGTGCTCCTCCAGCGTGTAGGAGGCGTCGGCCGGCCGGTCGCTGATGCCGTGCCCGAGCAGATCCATCATCAGGGTGCGCCGTCCGGCGAGCGTGGGGTTGGTGGCCACCGCCGCGAAGTACACCGGTGAGGAGGCGCCGAGCCCGTGCAGGTAGACCCGGGCGGGCTCGGCGCCGGGCAACTCCACCCAGCGAATCGTCGTGCCGTCTGGCCGCACCTGGGCGCCGTGCATTACTACCTCCTGACCGATACCTCGAAGTCGAGGTATCCCTTTGTGGAGGTAAGCTAACACGATGTTGGAGTTCGCGATACTGGGCTTCCTGGCCGACGCCCCGCTGCACGGGTACGAGCTGCGCAGGCGCGTCGCCGCGCTCACCGGCCACGTCCGGCCCATCGCGGACGGGACGCTCTACCCGACGATCAAGCGCATGGAGCGCGCGGGCCTGCTACGTCGCGACGTTCAGGCCGGCCAGGTGGCGGCGCCACGGCACGTGCTCACCCTCAGCCCCGCCGGGCAGGCGGAACTGCTGCGCCGGCTGCGCACCCCCGACGAACTGTTCATCACCGACGAGAACCGCTGGTTCACGCTGCTGGCCTTCCTGCGCCACCTGGACGACCCAGCCGGTCAGGCCGCCGTGCTGCGGCGACGGCTCGACTTCCTCACCCAGCCGGCGAGCTTCTTCTGGGACGGTGACCGACCGCTGCGCGCCGACGACTTCCCCGACGACCCCTTCCGCCGAGGGCTGTTCCGCATCGCCACCGCCACCAGCCGCACCGAGATCGCCTGGCTGCGGGAGCTGCTGACGTCGCTCACGCAGTGAGCTGGCGAGCTCGCGACCTGGCGAGCGCATACAGAAAAGCTCGTTACCGGGATTCCGGTAACGAGCCGTTTTCTGCTGGTGGGCGATACTGGGTTTGAACCAGTGACCTCTTCCGTGTCAAGGAAGCGCGCTCCCACTGCGCCAATCGCCCGTGCCTTGTTGCTGAGGTGGGGACGGGATTTGAACCCGCGTACACGGCTTTGCAGGCCGTTGCCTCGCCTCTCGGCCACCCCACCGAGGTTGCCCCCGTCGTACGTGGCGGCAGCTCCGAGCGGACGACGGGATTCGAACCCGCGACCCTCACCTTGGCAAGGTGATGCGCTACCAGCTGCGCTACGTCCGCACGCCCCCGGCGTTCCCGGGTGACGGATGAGAACTTTAGCCGAGCCGGTGAACGACTGCCAACTCGGGGTCCGCGTCGGCGCGTCCGCCCGGGCGGGACCAGCCCCACCACCGCCAGGCTTCCTAGGGGGCTGCCCTGATGGTTGGCAGCCGTCACACTCCGACGTCGCGGGGTCGAGATGCCCGTCGCCGGGTGGCGCGGCGGGCGACGAGCGTTCCGGCGCGTCAGCTGGTGCCGGCGGACCTCGACGTACGCCCTCAGGAAAACGACGGAAGGCACCGTCTGGAAGTGTCCGGGTTCCGACTGTCGCGTCGCGGATCGGACGGTGACGGGTAACTGTTCGTGTTCGGTCGGATGGGCTACCGTAACGGTCGTGACGAGACGTGCGGCCGAGATCCGCCTGGATGCCCTGCTGCGCACCGCCTGTGACGTGATCGTCGAGCGCGGTCTGGCCAACACCCGGACGGCGGACGTGGCGCAGGCCGCCGGGGTCAGTCAAGCCCTGGTTTTCTACCACTTCGTCACCAAGGAGCGGCTGCTCGCGCAGGCGCTCGCGTACGCGGTCGAGCAGGATCTGGCCCGGCTGGACGCGGTGACCCGATCCTCGGCCCCGCCGCTGACCAAGCTCCGCCGGATCCTCAAGCTCTACACCCCGGCCGGGCGGGCCACCTCCTGGTCCATGTGGATCGACGGCTGGTCCGAGTCGCTACGCACCCCGGAGGTGGAGAAGGTCTCCCGCCGGCTCGACCTGCGCTGGCGGCAGGACCTCGCCGCGGTGATCTCCGCCGGGGTCGCCGACGGCACCTTCCAGTGCGCCGACCCGGACGGGGCCGCCTGGCGGATCAGCGCGGTGATGGACGGCCTGGCCGTGCAGTTCGCCGTGCACGACCGGGTGATCTCCCGCCGGCAGTTCGGCGAGTGGGTCCGCCTGGTCACCGCCCGGGAGCTCGGCTTGGACCCGACCGACCTGGACTGATCCGCGGGCGGCCGACCGCCGGCCAGCGCGGATCACCCTGCCGGGGCCCGGCAAAACCACTCGCCTCGCCACGCCGCCCGGAACAATCGGCAGCATGGATCTGCTGGAGGCGTACCGCCGGAGCCTGGCCGAGTTCGTCGACCGGGTTGACCAGGTCGGGCCCGGCCAGTGGTCCGACCCGACACCCTGCCCGGACTGGGACGTGCGCACCCTGGTCAACCATGTGGTCGGCGAGGACCGGTGGAGCGTGCCGCTGCTCGCCGGCCGGACCGTCGACGAGGTGGGCGGCCGGTTCGACGGCGACCAGCTCGGCGCCGACCCGGCCACCACGGCGCGGGAGGCCGCCGCGCAGGCCGAGATCGCCGCCACCCATCCCGGCGCGCGCGATCGCACCGTGCACCTGTCCGCCGGTGACACCCCGGCCGACGAGTACCTCCAGCAGCTCCTCGCCGAACACATGGTGCACGGCTGGGACGTGGCGGTGGCGATCGGCGCCGAGCCGCGGCTGGACCCAGACGTGGTGCGGGTGTGCGCCCGATGGTTCGCCGGCCGGGTCGACGACTACCGGCGCGACGACCTGGTCCGGGGCGGGGTGCGGGTGTCCGGCGACGACGAGCAGGACCGCCTCCTTGCCGCCTTCGGCCGCGACCCCGACTGGTCGCCGGTCGCCTGAGCGCGCCGCCCGTCGCAGCGGCGGAACCAGCGCCAGGGCCGGCGCGCGTCACGCTCATTTTACTAGGCTGCCTACTTTGTAAAGTTAAATTATCTCGATCCGTCGGCGCGTCGGCGTGCCCGGACCTTGCCGCCACCCCGACCGGCTGATATCCACAGATGCACATGCGCTACCGCGCAGCGTCGGCCGGCGGCCGCCGGTCATCCGCTCCCACGAGGAGGTCCCGTGCCACAACCGGAGTGGTCACCCCCGATGAGCCGGCGTCGACGCCGGCTCATCGCCATCCTGGCGTCGACGGCGACGGTCGCCGCGCTGCTCCCCACCGGCGTCAGCACCGCAGCCCCCGCCGGCGGCGCGCCGTCCGCCGAGCGCCGGTCCGGGCCGTTCGCCGAAGGGCACCAGCACGCCGACGTCGACAACCGCCGGGGTACGGCGGCACCGGACGCCCGCCAACGCGGGCTGGCCCGCGCCGCCGACCCCGACGTGCGATGGAACCGGCTCGGCACCCCGCAGGCGCTCGGCCCCGGCCGCGCCCCGCTCGCCACCGGGCTGCCCACCGACCCGGAGGCCGCCGCCCGCGCCTACCTGGCCGCCAACCGGGACCTGTTCGGGATGGACACCGCCGCGGTGGCCGCCCTGGAACGGGTGCTGGTCCGGCCGATCGGCAGCGGAGCGGTGGTCACCCTGCGGCAGCGCTTCGGCGACCTGCCGGCCGGGCCGGACGGCCTGGTCACCGTCGCGGTCACCGGCGGCACGGTGCTCTCAGTCAGCTCCTCGCTGGCCCGCACCACCGGCGTACCCGCACCGGCCACCCGCACGGCCGAGCAGGCGTACGCCGCCGCGCTCACCGACGCCAAGCTGGACGCCAGCGCGGTGGCCAGCCACACCGTGCGCGCGGTGGCCGTGCCGACCCCGCTGGACGGGCCCCGGGCCGGGTACGAGGTGACCCTGATCAGCGCGGACACCGACCACCCGGCCGCCTTCACCACCTATGTGGACGGGATCACCGGGCAGGTGCTGGTCCGTGAGGACCTCGTCGACTTCGACTCCGACAACCCGAGCTGGGCCGTCTTCCCGGCCACCCCGCCCCGCGATCTCGGCCCCGGGCAGGACCCTCGGGTGCGCTGGTGCGGCGACCCCGCGCCGGGCTGCCAGGCGGCCTTCCGTGACCCGGCCACCGGCCAGCCGTGGGATGTCGACGCGGCCACCGGCACGCCCACCTTCACCTCGCGCGGCAACTCGGCCAACACGGTGCTGTCCTGGGGTGCCGGCACCCCGGTCGTCCCGGCCCCGCCCAGCCTGGAACGCCGTTACGAATACCCGTTCACCGACCAGTGGCACCAGGCGAAGTGCAACCCGGACGTGTTCACGTCCGCCCAGCGCAACGACGCGGACGCGTCGATCGCCAACCTGTTCGCCATGCACAACCGGATGCACGACTGGTCGTACCAGCTGGGCTTCACCGAGTCGGCGTGGAACCTCCAGGCCGTCAACCTCACCCCGGCCGGGTTGGGCGGCGACGCCGAGCAGGGCCGCGCCCAGCAGGGGGCGCTGAGCGGCAACCGGAACAACGCCAACCAGGGCACCCCGCGCGACGGACTGCCGCCGACCACCAACATGTACCTGTGGCAGCCGCAGGCCGGCGGGCCGTACCCGCCGTGCGTGGACGGCGACTACGACATGACGGTGATCGGCCACGAGTACACCCACGCGATCACCAACCGGATGATCGCCGGCCCGGACAGCGGGATCGGCGGCCACCAGGGCGGTGCGATGGGTGAGTCCTGGGGCGACCTGCTCGCCGCCGAGTACCTCTTCCAGAACGGGCTGCGGGCCCCCGGCGAGACGCCCTTCGTCACCGGCGGCTACGTCACCGGCAACCTGGTCAGCGGCATCCGCAACTACGACCTCAGCCGCAGCCCGCTCAACTACTCCGACATCGGTTACAACACCGGTGGACCCGCCGTGCACGCCGACGGGGAGATCTGGGGCGCCACCAACTTCCGGGTCCGGTCCGCGCTGGTGAAGCGGTACGGCCTCGGCACCCCGCAACGGCAACTGGAGTGCGCGCAGGGGAAGGTCGCCGCGGACAAGTGCCCGGGCAACCGACGCTGGTCGCAGCTGGTCTTCGACTCGTTCCTGCTCCAGGCCGCCAGCCAGGTCAGCATGCTCGACATGCGCGACAACATGCTCACCGCCGACCTGCTCCGCTTCGGCGGCGCCAACCAGGACCTGATCTGGGCCGAGTTCGCGCGCTCCGGAATGGGCCGGGACGCCGTCACCAACGGCGCCGCCGACACCGACCCGACGCCGAGCTTCGCCTCGCCGAGCGGCGGCAACGCGACGCTCACCCTACGGCCGCGGGGCGACAGCGCCGACGCGCCGATCCGGGTGTACGCCGGGGAGTACGAGGCGCGGGCGGTGCCGGTGGCGGACACCGACCCGGCGACGCCGCTGCCGGACACCGTGGAGCTGGTGGCCGGCACGTACAACCTGCTCGCCGTGGCGCCCGGCTTCGGGCACCAGCGGCTCAGCGTGGTCGCGAAGGCCGGTCACGACGGGTACGTGGACCTGCGGATGAGCCGCAACCTCGCGTCCACGGCGTCCGGCGCCACCATCACCGGCGACGGGGTCAACCTGGAACGGATCGGCGACGACACCGAGGCGACGAACTGGGCCTCGCTGGACGGGGTGGCCGGCCGGCAGCTCACCGTGGCACTTCCCGGGGACGCCCCCCAGGTGGTCAAGCGGGTGAACGTCAGCGCGATGCTGCGCCCGGCGATCGTCGCGGACCCGGACACCGGCAGTCAGAACGCGCTCAGCGCGCTGCGTTCGTTCGCGGTGTCCGCCTGCAACGCGAAGACCACCGACTGCGCGGATCCGGCGCGCTGGCAGCGGATCTACACCAGTGCGGGCGACGCGTTCCCCGGCGGGGCGTACCGGGCGTACAGCCGGGACATCAACCTCCGGACGTTCGCGGTGCCCACCACGCTCGCCACCCACCTGCGACTGGAGGTGCTGGCCAGCCAGTGCACCGGCGGCCCGCACTACGCCGGTGAGCAGGACAACGACCCGGCCACGACGACGGACTGCGCGACCGCCAGCCCGGCCCGGGACCAGGTCAGGATCGCCGAGTTCCAGGCGTTCTCGAAGTGACACCGTCGGGGCCGGCGGACCTCCGCCGGCCCCGACGGCCCCCGATCAACGCGACCCGGTCACCAGCGGGCCCTCCGGCCAACGCCGGACAGATCCTCAACGGCCCCACGACCCGGTCACCAGCGGGCCGGCCGCCAGCGGTCGGTCGGGGGGCGCTCCCAGCGCCGGTCCACCGGTGGGTCGTCCGCCTCGGCGGTCGCCGCTCGGGTCAGGTGACGCAGCCGCAGCAGCAACCCCACCCCCAGGAAGAGCAGCAATCCGCCGAGCAGGAACGCGGCCTGCACCAGACCGAAACCGCCGGACTGCGCCACCGGACGACCAGCGCCGGCCGCGGGAGGGGCCGCGTCGATCGCTTCGTCGCCGACCGGCTCCTCCGCCGGGTCGCTCTCGGCCCCGGCTGGCTCGGTCGCCGGGTCGCTCGGCTCCGCCGGTGTCGCGGTCGGCTCCGCCGCCGCGCTCGGGGTGCCGCCCACTCCCACCACCGAGCGGGTGGCCGTCTGCCGGGCCAGCAGGCGCAGGTTCTCGTCGTACGCCTCTGCGGCGAGGGTGACCCGCCCGTCGGTGACGTCCTCGGCGAAGGCCAACCGGTAGCGGGCGGTGACCGTGCGGTTCGGGCAGAGAGTGCCGGGGTCGAGCTGCCGGTCGGTCAGCCGGGCCACGTCGCCCTCGGTCCGGATCTCCAGCGGGAAGTCGCCGGTCTCCTCCACCCGGTCCATCTTCACCTGGTCGAGTCGGATGCCCTGCACGCTGAGCACCATCGACCAGCGCACCTTCACGCATCCACCGCGCCGGTCCGTCCGGGAGACCACCGCGGAGACCGTACGCACCTGGTCGCCGGCCGTGAACCGAGCCGGCAACCCACTCAGCTCGGTGGTGAACGCCGCCTGCGCCGGAGCGGCGAGCACCAGCTCCACGCCACTCAGACAGGCCAGCACCACCCCGAGCCTCAGCGCGTACCGCCACACCGTCACCACCGCCGTCCTCCGTTCGGTCGTCCCCACCCCGCAACGCTAGGAGCGCGGCCTCGACCCGACCAGACGGGTGTGTTCGCACCGGGCGGCAAGCACGGGGCGGGTTATCACCGACGGTGGTGAACCGGTCACCGCTCCCCCGCGACACGCCGGACACCGGGTCGCTGGGACAATTCCCGGGTGTCCGAACTCTCCAGCACGTTCGTCCGGCTGCACGCCCGGCTCGCCCCGGTCGCCTTCGTCCCGGAGGTGCGGCTGCACCAGGCGGACGAGCCGATCGGGCTCTGGGAGCTGACCGAGGGTGAGTTCAGCAGTGACCGGCCCCCACCGTTCTGGGCCTTCGCCTGGGCCGGCGGCCAGGCCCTCGCGCGCTACGTGACTGACCATCCGGAGCTGGTCGCCGGCCGCCGGGTGCTCGACCTCGCCTCCGGCTCCGGGCTGGTGGCCATCGCCGCCGCCCGCGCCGGCGCGGCGTCGGTGCGGGCCGTCGAGGTGGACGAACTGGCGGTCGCGGCAGTCGCGCTCAACGCCGAGGCCAACGGAGTACGCGTTGACGCCGAGTTCGGCGACATCCTCGACGGCGACGCCGGTGACGCCGAGGTCGTGCTCGCGGGGGACGCCTTCTACAGCGAGGCGATGGCCCGCCGGATGCTGCGGTTCCTGCTCCGCGCCACCCGCGCCGGCGCCCTGGTGCTGGTCGGGGACCCCGGTCGGGCGTTCCTGCCCCGGGACCGCTTCGACGAGCTGGCCCACTACGACGTGCCGGTGCCGGAGGCACTGGAGAGCGTCCGGGTGAAGCGCACCACCGTCTGGCGGTTGCGGGCCGGCCTGCCGGGAGCCGCCGGCTAGCGTGTCGGCGTGCTGTTCCGGAGCTGGGAGTCCGCGGTCGGGGCACCGTGGCCGGACGTGGCCACGGTGGCCGACCACGTCGGCGTACGCCACCTGGTGGCCACCCGCCACGCGCTGGTCCGCGAGGTCCTCGCCGACCCGGTCACCTACCGGCCGGACAACGCGCTGGACGCGGTGACTCCGATGCCGGTGACGGCGCTGCGGGTGCTCGCCGGGCATCGGTTCCGGCTGCCGCCCACCCTGGCCAACAACTCCGGTGCCAGCCATCCGGCCATCCGGTCGATCGTCGCCGACGCGCTGCACCCCGCTCGGGTCGCCGCGCAGCGTCCCTGGCTCACCGCGCTGGTCCGGGACCGGGTCGCCCGGCTGACCGCGACGCTCGACGCCGGTGAACCGGTCGATCTCTACGCGGAACTCGCCGCCGACCTGCCACTGCTGGTGCTGGCCCGACTGGTCGAGCTGCCGGACGCGCCGGTCGGCGCGGTCAAGGAGTTCGCGCGGGCCGCACTGGAGCTGTTCTGGGCGCCGCTGGACGCCGACCGCCAGTTGGCGCTCGCCACTGAGGTGGGCCGGTTCCACGGCGTGCTGCGCGACTTCGCGGCCACCGGCGGCGGGTTGGCCGCCGAACTCCGCGCGGCCGGGCACACGCCGGACGTCGTGGTCGGTGCGCTCTTCTTCCTGCTCGTCGCCGGGCAGGAGACGACCTCACAGTTCCTCACCCTGCTCCTGCACCGGCTGGCCGGCGAACCCGCGGTGCGGGCCGGGCTCCGCACCGGCGAGGTCACGGTGGCCGACGTGGTGGAGGAGGGGCTGCGACTGGAACCGCCCATCGTCACCTGGCGCCGGGTGGCGGCGGCGGACAGCACGCTGGGCGGGACCGCGGTGCCGGCGGGCACCAGCCTCGTACTCTGGCTGGCCCGCGCCGGCCGGGACCCGGCAGTCGTCGAATCGCCGGACGAGTTCCGCCCCGGCCAGCGGGGATCGCGCCGGCACCTGGCGTTCGGGGCGGGCGCGCACCGCTGCGTCGGCGACGTGCTGGCCCGGATGGAGGCGGCCGTTGTGGTGGCCGAGGCCGCGCCGCTGCTCGACGCAACGACCGTGGTCCGCGCGCCGTGGTGTCCCGACAATCTCACCTTCCGGATGCCCGACGCCTTCATCGTCCGTCGCCGGGAGGACAGGATCACCACACCGAGCTGACCGGCTCCTGACATCAACTCGGTAGGTTTCCGGGCGTGTCAGCCACCCCCGCCCGTCGGATCCGTGTCGTCGTCCCACTTCTGGCCCTGCTGGCGCTGAGTCCCTGCGCAGCCAGCCCCGGCCAGACATTCCACGCCCGGCAGATCACCGCGACCCAGCCCAGCCCGTCCGCCCTGCCCCCGACACCGTCGACCTCGCCGTCGCCGACGCAGAAGCCCGTACCCGGGAGCCTGGCCTGGTACCTGTCGCAGGTGCCGGTCTTTCCCGCGGCGCCACCACCGCAACCGGTGCCGCTGCCCACGAACGGTCCGGCCCCGTTCTGGCACCGGCTGCCGACCAAGCAGAAGGTCGCCTTCATCACCATCGACGACGGCGCGCTGGCCCGTCCGCCCGCGGTGATCGACTTCATCCGCGAGGCCCACATCCCGGTCACCATGTTCCTCAACTCGCCGGCGGCGGCGGAACACACCGACTACTTCCGGCAGATCGAGGCGGCGGGTGGGGTCGTCGAGAATCACACCAGCAGGCACGCGTCACTGCCCGGCAGGTCGTACGACTTCCAGAAGCAGGAGATCTGCGGGGCGGCGGACACGTTGGAGACGCTGTTCGGCAAGCGCCCGACACTGTTCCGCCCACCGTTCGGCGATCGTGACGCCACCACTCTGAGGGCCGCGCACGACTGCGGCATGAAGGCCGTCTTCCACTGGACCGAGACCGTGCACAAGGGGGTCGTTCGCTACCAGACCCCGGAGAAGGTGGTGCGGCCCGGCGACGTCCTGCTGATGCACTTCCGGCCGGCGCTCATGGACGACCTTCTCGCGGCGCTGAAGGCCATCCACCGGGCCGGGCTCACACCGGCGCTGCTGGAAGACTACGTACGGTGACCAAACCGCCCCCGGCTTGACGAAAGTCAGGGTCGGGTGGTGCCGTTCGGGCGCAGTGGGGCGGCGGTCCGCACGCCTAGCGTCAACGCATGATCACATTACGTGGCTTGACGAAACGGTTCGGGGCGGCCACCGCGGTCGACGCGCTGACCGTCGACGTCGCACCCGGCCGGGTCACCGGCTTCCTCGGCCCGAACGGCGCCGGCAAGTCCACCACCATGCGGATGATCCTCGGCCTGGACCGCCCCACCGCCGGGCAGGCGTTGATCGGCGGACGGGCGTACCGGGAGCTGCGGCGCCCCCTGCACGAGGTGGGCGCCCTGCTCGACGCCCGGGCCATCCACCCCGCCCGCGCCGGCCGGGCGCACCTGCTGGCCATGGCCCGCAGCAACGGCATCCCGGCGCGCCGGGTGGACGAGGTGCTCGACACCGTCGGGCTGGACGGGCGCGCCGCCGCCAAGCCGGGCCGGACCCTCTCCCTCGGGATGGGCCAGCGGCTCGGCATCGCCGGCGCACTCCTCGGCGACCCGCCGGTGCTGATGTTCGACGAGCCGGTCAACGGCCTCGACCCGGACGGGGTGCGCTGGGTGCGGCAGCTGATGCGCTCGCTGGCCGACCAGGGTCGGACCGTCTTCGTCTCCAGTCACCTGATGAGCGAGATGCAGCTCACCGCCGACCAGCTCGTGGTGATCGGCCGGGGACGGCTGCTGGCCGACGCGCCGATCGACGACGTGATCGCGGGCAGCGCCGTCGCCGTCCGGGTCCGCAGTCCGCACCCCGACGGGCTGGCCACCCTCGCCGCCCGCCTCACCGCCGCCGGCGCCACCGTCGAGCCGGCCGGGCCCGACGAGCTGACCGTCAGCGGCAGCGCCGTGGACCGGATCGGTGACCTGGCGTACGAGCTGGGGGTGCGGTTGCACGAGCTGAGCCCGCACGGCGCGTCGCTGGAGCAGGCGTTCATGGAGCTGACCGCTGACAGCGTCGAGTACGCCGGCGGCCCGACCGTAAGCGAGGCACGATGAGCACGATCACCATCCCGGACACCCGCCCCGCCCCGGCCGACTTCCGCGGCGCGGTGGCCGCCGAGTGGACCAAGCTGTTCTCGGTGCGGACCACCTGGTGGACGGCGCTGGCCGGGCTGGTGCTGATGGCCGCGAGCGCCGCACAGCTCGCCATCTACGCGGCCAACGACAACACCAACGACGACCCGCTCGACGACCGGGGCATCGTCACCGTTGGCACCGTGCTGATCGACTCGGTCGAGCTGACCCAGTACGCGGTGCTGGCGCTGGGCCTGCTGGCGATCACCGCCGAGTTCACCAGCGGCACCATCCGGACCACGCTGCAGTGCACCCCGTCCCGGGGTCGGGTGCTGCTGGCCAAGGCCGTGGTCACCGGCGCGGTCATCTTCGTCCTCGGGCTGCTGCTCGGCGGCGTCGGCGCACTGGCCGCCCGGCCGCTGCTGGGCGAGTGGGGCAGCGCACCGGCCGCCGGCACGATCGGCGACATCGTGGCCGTGGCGACGTACCTGGCGCTGGTGGGCGTCCTCGCGCTCGGCCTCGGCGCGGCGCTGCGCAGCGCGGTGCTCACCCTCACCGTGCTCTTCGCCACCCTGATGATCGTGCCGCTGTCGCTCCAGGAACCGGACATCACCGTGCTGAACCGGATCGCCGACGTCTTCCCGGGCGTGGCCGGCGCGCACTTCATGGCCGGCGACACCGAGCCGTACCCGGCCGCGATCGGGCTGCTGCTGCTCGCCGGATGGGCCGGCGCGGCGCTGCTGCTGGGCCGGGCCGCGCTGCGCCGCCGCGACGCCTGAGCGCTGAGCGGGGGCTCCCGGGCCCCCGCTCAGCCGTCGACCAGCCCCGCCTCGTACGCGATGATCGCGGCCTGCACCCGGTTACGGACATCCAGCCGGGTGAAGATGCTGGTCAGGTAGCTCTTCACGGTGCCCTCCACCAGGTGCAGCCGGCGGGCGATCTCCGCGTTGGACAGCCCCGCCCCGACCAGGGCCAGCACCTCCCGCTCCCGCTCGGTCAGCCCGGCCGTCCGGTCCCGCGCGGCGGGCCGGCGGGCCAACCGCCCGGCGCCCAGCTCGATCACCCGGCGGGCCACCCGAGGCGACAGGTACGCCCCGCCCTCGGCGACCGCGTGCACCCCGGCGATCAGCTCGCGCGGGTCGCCGGCCTTGAGCAGGAACCCACTGGCACCGTGCCCGAGCGCCCGGGCCACGTGGTCGTCCTCACCGAAGGTGGTCAGCATGAGCGTGGCCGTGTCCGGCGCCACCCGGCGGATCTCGGCGGCGGCGGCCAACCCGTCCAGGCGCGGCATCCGGATGTCCAGCAGCGCCACCCGGGGCCGGTGCGCGCGCACCAGCTCCACGGCCGTCCGCCCGTCGCCGGCCTCGGCGACCACCTCGATGCCCGGGTCGGCGGCGAGGATGGCGCGGACGCCGGCCCGGATCATCGCCTCGTCGTCGGCGAGGACCACCCGAACCGGCGTGGCCGCGAAGGTATCCGTGGTCATCCTGCGATCCGCTCCTTGCTGACCAGCCGGCCATCGGTGAAACAGAGCCGCCAGGTCGGCTCGGCGAGGGGGAAGTTGCCGTCGGTGTAGAACTCGCAACCGACCTTCTCCGCGCCCGTTGGCGGGGTGAGCGCCCGGCGGGGCAGATCGGCCAGATCGGAGCGCGGGGTGCCGGGCCGCATCCGGTCGAACGCCGACTCGTCCAGCACCGTGCCGGCCGTGGCGAACGAGTAGTAGACCAGCGACAGGGCCAGCGCGAGCCCCGCCGGGGCGGCGAGCGCGGTCAACAGGCTGCGGCGTACCCGGCGGCGGGCCTCGCTCAGCCGACGCGCGGCGTCGACCGGCCGCTCCACCCCGTCGACAGCACCACCGCCGGTCCCCACGCCGGGCTCGGCAACCACGGCCGACCACGGCTCGGCGGGAACGACGTCCGCCGCGTCGGCGGACAGCGGCAGCCGGGCCCGTACCGCGAAACCACCGTCCGGGTGCGGACCGGTGTCCAGGACGCCGCCGGCCAGCCGGACGCGCTCGGCGAGGGCGAGCAGACCGCTGCCGGAGGACGGCGGGCTGGGCAGCGGGCCGGCCGGTGGCGGCCCGTTCCGCACCCGCACCTCGATCCCGTCCCCGAAGGGGGCGAGGGTGACGGTGACCGGGGCGCCCGGGGCGTACCGGGCCGCGTTGGTGAGCGCCTCCCGGACCACCCCGTGCGCGGCTGGCCCGGTCATCCCGGGCAGCTCCACGGCACCGGGCGGCGCGTCCAGCCGCACCGCCATCCCGGCCTCCCGAGCCCCGTCCACCAGGTCGGTGACGGTCTCGCCGGCCGGTCGGAGCCCCGCCGGGCCGCCCTCCTCCCGGAGCACCCCGATGATGCCGTGCAGCCGTTCCGTGGCGGCGGCGACGCTGGTCCGCAGCTCCCCCACCGCCGCACGGTGCCCGGGATCGAGGTCGTGGGCGAGCTCCAGCGCGGCGGCGCGCAGCGCGATCAGGCTGAGGTCGTGACCGAGCGAGTCGTGCATCTCCTCGGCGATCCGGGCGCGCTCACGCAACCGGATCCGCTCGGCGGCGCCGCGCTGCTCGCGCGCCAGCGCCTCGGCGTGCCGGCCGCCCGCGTCGGCCAGCTCCTGCTGCTGCCGGCGGTACCGGCCGACCAGCCACGGAAACACCCCGGCGAACAGCAGCACCGACGCGAGCAGGAACCAGGTGCCCGCCCCGGTGCCGAGCAAACCCAGGTTCAGCGTCGTGCCACCGACCGCGATCACGCCGAACAGCACGGCCGCCGGGGCCGCCCCGGCGCTGCGCCGCCCGGTCAGGTAACTGAACACCGGGATGGCGAACACGAAGTTGCCGTCGACCAGTGACCCGAGCACCACCAGCAGCAGCCCGACCAGCGGCCGACGCCGTCCCAGTGCCACCGCCACGGCCAGCACCGTCAGCCCAGCCAGCAGCAACTCCAGGTTGTGCCGCGAGTGCGGCGGGGTCAGCCTCGCGTACCCGATCGGGGCGGCGAGCACCGCCCAGAGCAGCGCATCCGCCAGACCCTGTCGCCGCACCACCCCCGACGCCCCGTCCGCCAGCCACCTCGCGATCCTCACGGCGGCCACGCTACCCACGCTCGACCTGGGCGGACACTGACGAAAGTGAGGTGTTCAGCCGCTCTCCTCGGCCCAGGCACGCCAGTCGTCGAGCACGCCGTGCAGCGACGGCGTCAGCCAGCCCGGAGCGGAGCGCCGGAACACCCCCGGGTCCATCGCGCCGGCACCGGCGGGCACCGCGCCGAGCAGGTTCGGCACCAGGTCGGTGAGGTTCGTCCAGTGCACCAGCTCCGGCGTGTTCGGCCAGGCGCCGATCACCACGCCGGCGGGCACCGCCCGGCGGTCCAGCGCCTCCAGGGTCAGCGCGGTGTGGTTGAGGGTGCCCAGCCCGGCACGGGCGACCACCACGGCGGGCGCCCCGAGCGACACCGCCAGGTCGGCCATCGTCCACGGCTCACCAGACGGGCGCAGCCCCATCGGCACCAGCAGTCCGCCCGCCCCCTCGACCAGCACCAGGTCGTGCTTGTCGGTCTCGCCACGGACGGCGTCCACGGCGGTGTACAGCTCCAGCGGCGGCAGCTCGGCGACCCGGGCGGCGGCCAGCGGCGCGAGCGGGTCTGGATAGCTGGCCAGGGTGCGACCGGTGAGCGGCGCCGCCAGCCGGTTGACCGCGTCCACGTCGCCGGGCTCACCGCCGGCCGTACCGGTCTGACCTGGTTTGACCACGGCCACCCGCAGCCCGGCGGCCTGCGCGGCGGCGGTGATCGCCGCGGTCACCACCGTCTTGCCGACACCGGTATCGGTACCGGTGACCAGCACCACCCCCTGCCACGCGCTCACGGGGCCATCTCGGTTCGCGACTGCGGGGCTCGCAACACCGGCTCACTCCTCGCGCTCACGGGGCCATCTCGGTTCGCGACTGCGGGGCTCGCAACACCGGCTCACTCCTAGCGCTCACGGGGCCATCTCGGTTCGCGACTGCGGG